>DATGIH010000099.1:0-22151 GCA_035295865.1 Bryobacteraceae bacterium | reverse complement strand
CGCATCTGTTGACTCGCGAGCGCCCCGGCGGCCGGTTGTTGATCTTGGGAGAACCCGGGCTGGCGGCGCACCCTCTGATTCTTTCCGAGTTCGGCGGCATTGCGTTTTCGCCTGATGAAAGGGAAACGTGGGGCTACAGCCGCTCGAAAACTGCCGAGGAGTTTCTGGAACGGTTCCAGGCTCTGATTACGGCAGTCCGATCTGCACCGTTGCTGGCTGGATACTGCTACACGCAATTCACCGATACCTACCAGGAGACCAACGGATTGTTATACCCGGACCGGACTCCAAAAATTCCGATCTCCGAGATCGCTAAGGCGAATTTGGATACGCCGTCCCGCCTGCCTGACTCGCTGTGGCGCGCCCGGCTCATGGAAATCCAACGTGCCATCGCTAAAATCACCGAGGAAACTGATTCGTGAACCCACCTTCAGCACAGACATCTTCCGATTTTGTAAAACCGGATTTGTTTCGCTCCTTTTGGATTGCCGGATACGAATCCTCAACCCACATCAATCCGGAGGGAAAAAGGCTGGACATGATCGCAGGCGTGCAGCACGACTTACGCGCGCGGGAAGACTACCGGCTTTTAGACGATTTCAATATCCGCACGGCGCGTGATGCCACGCGCTGGCACCTGATCGACCGCGGTGGGGGGCAGTATGACTTTTCCTCATTTGCTCCGATGCTTCTCGCAGCGCTTTCCGCCAAGGTTCAGGTGATTTGGGATCTTTGTCACTACGGTTGGCCGGACGGACTCGACCTGTTTTCTCCACAGTTTGTGGACCGGTTTGGGAGGTACTGCGGCGCGGTAGCGCGCTTTGTGAGGGAACACACCGATGAAATCCCGTTCTATTCGCCGATGAACGAGATCAACTTCATGGTATGGGGAATCGGCGAAGGCCTGCTGTATCCGTTCACCAAGCAGCGAGACGGGGAAATCAAACAGCAGCTGGTTCGCGCTACTATCAGCGCGTGCGAGGCCGTTTGGTCGGTGGATCGGCGGGCACGGTTCACGTATCCGGAGCCGATCATCCACGTTCTGCCTCCGCGAACCCGCCCCGACTTGGCGATTGCAGCGGAACAATATCGGAGATCTCAGTTCGAGGCCTGGGATATGATTGCGGGCTATGCGCAGCCTGAACTCGGCGGACATCCAAAATATCTGGATATTTTGGGCGCGAATTTTTATCATTCCAACCAGTGGGAAATCGAAGGCGCCGGCCGCCTGCGTTGGGAAGACGAGCCGCGCGACGATCGCTGGCGTCCCTTGCACCAGATGCTCGCCGAGGTATGGACCCGCTACGGCCGTCCGCTGTACATCGCCGAAACGAGTCATTTCGGTTCAGGCCGCGCTCGCTGGATCTGCGAGATCGGGGATGAAGCTTGCAAGGCCTGGAAATCGGAGACGCCGCTGGCCGGAGTCTGTCTCTATCCCATCCTCGATCGCTATGATTGGATGGACCCCAACCACTGGCACAATTCAGGATTATGGGACCTGGTGCGAGAAGATGGCGGCCTGCGCCGCAGCGTCAATCCCGAATACGCGGAGGCTTTCCGCCGGACGCAGAAGGGCCTGGACCGGTGCCTTTAACTCAGCCTGCCACCTGCTCGCTAAGCGGCGGCATTTCTCCGCCCGCTACTTGCTCGGCGGCTCGTCTTCCGGCGATAAACGCATGGTCGGAGTTGTAATATTCCCATTCGCCGTAACGGCCCGCCAATACAATATCCGCGGTGGAAAGCCATTGCCGGATTCGTTCGACACGGGCCGACCGCTGGTGGTCGTATATGACGTAGGCGCACGGTAAGTGCACGAGAGCGGTGGCCCAGATTGGATCTTCGTCGCGAATGAAGCCAACACTTCTGGCGTCGCGGATGCATAAGTCGATGAGAGCTTCACCGTCGCATGGCAAAGGCTTGCCCGGCCCATAAGTGATTTCGCAGGTGAAACCGAATCCGCCGGGCGGATTGCAGTGCGGGCTCGCATGGCCCTGCACGAAAATCCGGTGGAAGACCGTATGCTCGGGATAGTAAATCCAGTGCTTGTCCGTGATGTCAGGACGGCCCACGCCGATATGGACGCAACACACCGAGGTGTAGCGGAGTGCTTCGGCTGCGCGCCGCACATCCAGCGGCACTTCCGGCCCCAGCATCCGGATCAGTTGTGGAAGCGGCATCGTGCTGATCATGTTTTGATAGCGTACGGTCTCGCCGGTGGAAAGATGAAGCTTCTTATCCTTCGCCGATATCCCTACCACCGCCGTGTTGAGACGCAGTTCGCCTTTCAGGCGCGGGAGAAATCCGTCCATGAGGGCCTGAAAACCGCCGCGAAGTGGATAGCCAAAGCGGGCATTGGGGCCCATCGGTTTCGGTTTCGGCAGCAACGCGCCCTCGATCATCTCCTCGAGATCGGGTAGGGGAACGCGTCCGCCGAGCCAGGACGTTTCCATTTCCGAAAGCGGAACCGCCCAGAGCTTCTGATTGTAAGGAATAGCGAAATGTTTCGCGATTCCCGATCCCCAGGTTCGATAGATGAACTGCTCGAAGTTTTCCGGCTCCGAGCCAGGTCGGCCGAAATCCCCTCCCACTTCCGCGAGCGGTGTGTTCAATTCCGGAAGGCCGTCGGCACAACAATCCGCATTGCGTTCGGTGGCGCAAGCGAGGGTTTTGCCCAACTTGCCATAACGCGACTCAATGGCTCCAATAATGCATTCCTTGATTACTTTGGGAGGCAATCCATACAGCGCGCCTTGGAATGGATAGCGCGTGTATACGCCCTTGCTGAAAATCCACGCTTCGCGATCCTGCCAATGGACATTGTCGCCGAGCAGCGTCCGATAAAGCTCGTGGACATAGGGCTCGTTGGAAAACATGATATGCCCGGCATAGTCGAAAGTGAAGCCGTTGGATTCAAGCGACCGGCACCAACCGCCCACGCGGTCGTTCTGTTCCAGCAGCAAGGAGCCTTCGCCGAGATGATAAGCGGCGCTGAGACCGGTAGGTCCGGCGCCGATGATTATGTCTCTAGCGCGCGCGGCAAGGGTAGTAACACTCCGCTTGGCCGCGGCTTTTTCTATGAGAGCTTCCATTTTCGCGGCGGTGACATCCCAGGACGTGCTTTCGAGCACCTCGTCCATGCGGGCCGCGCGCTGTTGTTTTTTTTCCGCCGGTTCGGAAAGCGCCTCTTCACAGGCGCGCACAAACTCCTGTGCGGTGGCGGCAATCCGGACGATGCCGCCGTAAGGTTCAGCGACATCGCGGATCGGAGTGCTAACGATGGCTTTGGCCCCCGCCATGTATTCCAGCGTCTTGGTTGGACTGATGTAGCGCGTAGCATCGTTGAGCGCAAAGGGAAGCAGGCAGACGTCCCAGCCGGCCAGAAATCGCGGTAATTCGTCATAGGCCCGCTGGCCAAAATAGTGGATGTTTGGCATCCGGGGCAGGCTCAACGGATCGATTTTGACTACCGGGCCGGCCATCGCGATTTCCCATTCCGGATGGCTCTGGGCCATTGCCCGGATGAGGCCCGTGTCAAGGCGTTCGTCGATCACTCCAAAGAACCCTAAACGCGGACGCTCCAACGAGGCTTGATCAGGGTGATCCAGTTCCGGATTGCGGGCCTGGGCGTAATGCACGAAATCGACGCTGCTCGGAAAACAATGTATGTTGGGGTGTCTGGTCCGTTTTGCCTCGTATAAGCTTCGGCCGCCGGTGAAAACAATGTCGGCCTTGTCGAACAACTGCGCTTCGCGATTCCGCAGTTCCGGCGGAGCCCCTTGAAAACCGCTGAGCTCATCCATGCAATCGTAAATGACGAGAGGCGGATTCCAAACTTCGGTTAATGGAAGCGCCATCGGCGTGTAGAACCAGGCCGCTGCCGAGCGGAGCGCTGGATCTTGCGCAATTAGACTGGCCATCAACCTTTTCAAGTACGGCATCTGCTCATCACTAAAACCGGAAGCTTCCACAGGCGTGAAAGGCGTAAACACCGAAACCGTTGTCTCCTTCACCTGGTAGTTTTTCCAGTGCTCCGGCCCGGGGCTTCGGAGAGGCTCTTCAATGAAGAAGATTCGGCGGCCCTGCGCCAAACGTGTTATTAGGTGCTGCGGCCTCTGAAAAACAAAATTCCAGCGCAGATGACTGAAGACAAAAATATCGCCAACGAACATAAAAAATAAATCCCCTAAGGCCCAGGCGTGTGAAAGCCCACTAGGTAGACGCTAAGCCGATGAAATGTGATAGAAATCACCGTTAGCAACGCCGCTTGCACTAAGCTTGACGCAGAATGCTTGATGACTCCACAGTCGGTTGAGTTGCCGGACTTTTAGCGAGACTGATCGGCGAGAACTTCTGAAGAGAGACGGCAGTCATTCGATGCACCAGTGAAACTGCCTTCCACGAATTCAGCCCGCGCAAGTATATTCGCTACGGGTGTTAACGTTTTGATCACAAAAGCATCCATACGGGTGGCAATATTTATGATGGAACGAACCAACGAACTTGTTTTCTCAATCGGTGTCCCTCTCTCATCACCGTCGCTGGAGGAGGGCCGCGACATTTGTACGCTGCTTTCTGAAGTCGGTGATCTGCTGAACGAATACGGGTGGCGCATGGATTGTCGCGCTAAGTTCGCTTCTGGCCGCATTTATCACTGGGCAGGGATTGTGGACTTTAGCGGCCGCGAAATGGCTTCCTCCGGTGGTTGGTTTTCCAGTGAATACGATGCCGTACGACGCGCGATCGCGACGCTGGAAGTCATGGATGTTCCGTCACACTGAACATTTACCAAGGTTCCGAGGATCGGACCCCAGGCCTAACTGAGCCGCAAACCCGAAGCTAACAAACTGGGCGGGGAAGACCCAATCATGCTGTCAGCGACGCGAACGCCCGAGTGCGCGGTGATCTTCCACATCTTCATGCGGTATGTGCCGCATATCGGTCGACCTTAGAATATCCCAGTAGGCCAAAAGAGCATGGGAACTCTCCGAGACAATGCGGCATTCACGCTCATCCTGGTCTTCAAGTAATTTTTGCACCGTTGCTTGCCGGCACAATCACCCTTACGGGTGATACCCCGTGATCGGCAGATGTTACCACAGCTGAGATGCGCCTCCCCCGGACGCGACATTACGTTTAACGCCAATGTTTCTGACAGGCTGTCACATGCCCACGAAACTAAATTAATCAAGTGCAAATCTACGAACTATGGGTATGTCTCTGGGCGTTCAAATTACGTGGCTGTTTGTCCTCGCTCTTCCCGTGGCCTGCGTGGCTTGGACGTTCACGCACGAAGAGATTCTTCGCGAGACGCGAGAGTATTGCGCGGAGCGCAGTGAGACGTGTCGAGGATTATTACAGCGCAAGTTTTTCTACATATTCACCTGCGAGTACTGCTTCAGCCATTACGTAACTATCGCACTGTTGTTCCTGAGCCATTATCACCTGCTTTTACCGGATTGGCGGGGCTATATCATCGCCACTTTCGCCATCGTGTGGGTTGCGAACTTCTACATGGGAATTTACGGACGCCTGCGCCTTGAACTCAAAAGCGAACGGATCGAGCTGGCGAAAGAAGAGAAGCAACTCTCAAAAGAGAACCAGCGTCGGGGCGTTCGAACTCTTGTGCAGCGTTAGCCGTTCCATGGAAGAAGCCACCCCCGCGGGCGAGAGAATTGCAGAGAACAAAGGTGGAAGGAAATGTTGTGCAAGCCAATCTCAGTAACGATCACGGTCCCCACGCCTCGAACACCAAGTTCTTTCCCGGTGCCCGTGCGGCGCGGCGTAAATTTCTCCAGTTCTTCCCGGAAGGTTTTACCGATGAGACCTATCTAGCCTGGGAAAGAAACTACAAGTGGAAGGCTCATCGGGATTGGACTCAGGTTCTCAACCAGCGGGAAATGGAACGGCTACTCGCGCGCCGAGAATACACCGAGCTCGCACGGCGAGCGATTCAGATAGAGTCCCGGACCAACCTGCTTTTTTCATTCGAGAAAATGGCACTGCGTGACGCAGTTCGGTCGCCCACGGGCGCTCGAACGTTTGCTACCGGTCTACGCGATTTTCTGTTCGAACGGGAAGCCGCAGCGTTGAAATTTAACCGATGGTGTGAAGTCATCGGCGCCTTGCCACGTAAGCAAACCCGTGTTCTTACCTGGCCGCTGGTCACGGTATTCGGGTTTCTCGCGTCCCCGGCACGTCACTTCTTTCTCAAGCCTCGGGCCACCCTCATCGCAGCGGAACAGTACGGATTTCCATTCGAATACCAATCCCGGCCGAATTGGGACACGTATCGAAGCGCTTTGGAATTCGCTCGGGCTGTCCGCCGGGATTTGAGCGCTTTGCACCCACAGGAACGATTGGATATCTATTAGGTCCCGATGAGAATGATTGATCGTACGTCTGCGCGGCGTTTTCAGGATCAGTCCCGGTCGGCCTCCGCTTAAAGCCAGCGATGGTGGGCCTAGAAACTTCTAGGACGTTCGTGACACGGTTGTGTGTTATACCTTGCGGGTGCGAGAAAGTTTGTTCTACTACGTGTTGTGAGCGCTAAACCTTCAGCGAAAGCGAATTCCGCGGAGGTCCTCTTTCAGAGCGTCAGGTTCCGGCGCATGTACTTGCTGTTTCTGGCCGTGTATATCACTGTGCTCTGGTTCGTTCTCGGGCCGGCATCCAAAGTCGCAAGGGCAACCACTCCATGGTATGCGGTGAGCGTGGCCTGCGGAACATTTGGCCTCGTGATCGCAGTGCCAGCCCCCGCCGTTATGCGATACTTGCCTCGCCAATGGTTCCACGTTCCTGCGTGTGAGCGCATCATCCATCGCGTGCTTGGCGTTGGCGTGTTCGGCTGGCTGCTCGATGTCTCCGGATGGAATCACCATTTCCTCGAAACTTTGCGGGGGTTCTGCGGCAAGAGAGCTGGCTTACCCGCTCTGGAGCAGTCGGTCCAAGCGGCTGCTGTTTCACACGCAATCTGCCTGGCCGTCCACGTACTCCTGGCCATCCTCGCACTCTTCACCAGGCATCCATGGAGCGCGGCACTCTGGATGCTGTTGCCGGGTGTAGTCGTTCATCTCTACCCGGTGCTGCTGCAGCGCTCCATCCTGCTTCGACTCCAACCGCTGCTGGACAAGGTTGGCTCTCGCTGATTGAAGTCCCGGGGCAGCTGATCCCGAGCCACGCTGAAATGAAGTTTTCGGGAACCGATCTTCGGGCCTCGCGCTAACGACGATGATAGTCGTTAACGACCGACTTTAGCCATGGGGAAAATCGGCAGGTAGAAGAATCCCGGCAGCAACGCAGTGGGACGTTTCTGCGAGGGACCGGAGCCATCTGGAACTACCGTCAGACGTTGGAGCCGCCTGGCGTATGATGAATCCTGCGTGGCCGAAAAGAATCGTATGCCGCCAGGCAAAGCAGGTCCTTGGAAACGCCAATAAAGCGACGCCATGTTTCCGGCCCGGGAGGCGAACGATGATGGAACGCTCACAACTTTATGCAGCCAGAATCTTCGGAATCACTTACCTTCTAAGTCTTGCAATCATCACGGTGGCGTTTTCGCGCTTTTATGCACCCCATTTAGTGTGGGAGAACGGAGAGCAGACTGCCCGCCATTTCATCGACCACGAACCAGCCGTTCGCCTCTACTTGGCTGGCGCCTTCCTCCATGGCCTCGGAATGATGGTGCTGCTGACGACGCTGTACGTAATCCTGCGGCCGGTCAACCGTGGGATAGCACTGTGCGCGGCCTTCTCCAAACTGACCTACGCCGTGTTTTGGTTCATTCTGGTGCTGGATCTCATGGCGGCGTTACGCTTGCTGGGAGGCGCAGGCTCGTTGCGCACACTCGGCGCGGACGGCCTGGCAGCCCTGGCCGGATCGCAGCTCGACTCGAGCCGGGATGCTTATTACATCGGTCTGGTCTTCAACGGGCTGGGATCGGCTCTGTTCGCCTGGGTCTTTTTCCAATCGCGCTATGTACCCCGAGCTCTGGCCCTTTGGGGTGTCCTGGGTTCTCTGTACTCGGGGTTCTGCGGCTTCGCGTACCTCATCTATCCGGGCTTCGGGTCGATTTTGTCGGCGAACTGGTACGAGTTCCCTCCGATGACCTACGAGTTGCTGCTCTGCATCTGGCTTTTGTTCTTGGGATTCAGATCGTCTAGGACAGCGTCCGCCGGTCCGCAGAGATGAAAAAGCCGGCCTAGGCTATCCCGCATGAGATCACACACGATTGCCGAAAGGGCACTCCAGTATCTCGACAAGGGAGCTAAGATAACTTCGGTATTGAAGCCGTGATAGGGCCAGAATGGGGCAGGTCAGCGAAGGCTTGGCGACTAGTCGCTCCCGTTCCCTTGATCAGTAGTCTCCCTTGAACGCAAAGTACGAACCGCGAATGACGCCAGCCAACTTCGACTTCTGGGTGGCAAACTTGAACCGCGCGGCAAGCTCGGCTGGAACTTCCATGCCTTCAGAGAGCTTGAACCCGACAGCCCGCTTTTTGGGGTCATCGATGGTGTACATCACATTGATCGCGAGACCACTCGCGTAGAACACGTACGCCATCCGAATGTCCTCGATCTGGAAGGCTGTCGCTTCGAGCGGGCGAGATGAGATGACGATGTCGCGCTCCTCCTTGAGAATTCGTTCCACCCAAGCGATTGCGTTCTTGGCCTTGGCCGCTGGTTCCACCGTGAACAGATGGTTGTACTTGGTCTTGAAGTAGCGGGCCTCGTGCGCCCGTAGACCAGCTAGCGCAGCCGCCACCGGCGACGATTCCAAGCCAACTGTCGACACTGTGTCGAATTCAACCGTATAAGGCATGGCCCACTCCAACAGAAGTTTGCTTCAAGAAACGAGTGTACTGGAAGAAGTGGATGCATAGGGCGACGAAAAACGGCGTATTGTTAACCTGCGATTGGATGGATTGGAATCCGGAGGTTAGCGAGCGCAGCGGACCAGTCCCAGTCATCTGGAGGTGCTGCAATTTGGCTCCCCGGCATGGATTCGAACCACGATTCACGGCTCCAAAGGCCGCTGTCCTACCATTAGACGACCGGGGATTATCGGGACGACACCGCTAGTTTACCATCTTCTCCCGCACCTTCTCCAAAATCTGGCACATTAGAAGTACACGTCAACTGACGAAATGCCGCGTACTCCAAAGGGCTATCGGATTCAATGCATCGGCCACGCGCGCCTCGCATCCAAAGGATTAACTCTCTGTGTGGATCGTTAAGGTCGCCCTCAACCGGCCCTACACTTTCATCGTATTGGCGCTGCTGATTCTGCTGATCAGCCCGCTGGTAATCGTCCGCACGCCCGTCGACATTTTCCCGAACGTCAACATTCCTGTTATCGCGGTTCTTTGGAATTACGTTGGCTTGGGCGCAGAGGACATGGAACAGCGCATCGGATCGCAGTACGAACGCTTCCTCACCACCGCCGTCGCCGATATCGAACACATCGAATCGCAGACGGTCGAAGGCCGCAGCATCACCAAAGTATTTTTCCATCCCGGCGCGAAAGTCGACATCGCACTATCGCAAATGACAGCCGCCGCGCAAGGAGCCGTCCGGCAAATGCCGCCGGGAACCACGCCGCCCTTCATGCTCATCTACAGCGCGTCGAGCGTGCCCATCCTGCAGCTTGCGCTTTCGGGCGAGGGACTCTCCGAGCAACAACTGTTCGACTTCGCGGCCAACTCCATCCGCACCCAATTGATTCGCGTCCCTGGTGCTGCAATTCCGTGGCCCTACGGCGGAAAGCAACGTCAGGTGATGGTGGATCTGCAACCGCAGCTATTACAAGCCAAGCGGCTCTCCCCCGCCGATGTTGTAAACGCCATCACCGCGCAGAACCTGATTCTTCCCGTCGGAACTTCGAAGATCGGCCAATTTGAATACGACGTCGGACTCAACGCCAGCCCCACCACGGTTCAAGAACTCAACGATCTTCCCATCGAAGCCGTCGGCAACAACACCATCTATATCCACGATGTCGCCCACGTGCGCGATGGATATTCGCCGCAAACCAACATCGTCCGCCGCGACGGACAGCGCAGCGCGTTGCTCACGGTTCTGAAAATCGGAAGCTCTTCCACGCTGGATATCGTGAAGGAGATCCGTGACATGGTGCCTTCGATCTCCGCCACGCTCCCGCCCGAGTTGAAGATCGAACCGATTTCCGATCAGTCCATTTACGTTCGAGCCGCGGTCAGCGGAGTGGTGAAAGAAGCGATCACTGCCGCCTGTCTCACGGCGGTCATGATTCTGTTGTTTCTCGGAAGCTGGCGCAGCACGCTGATCATCGCCATCTCCATTCCGCTGTCCATTCTCACCTCCATCTGCGTCTTGAGCGCGCTGGGCGAAACCATCAACATCATGACTTTGGGCGGTCTCGCGCTGGCGGTGGGGATTCTTGTCGACGATGCCACGGTAACCATTGAAAACATCGATCGCAATTTCGATCAGGGCAAAGATCTGCACACCGGCATCCTGGACGGCGCGGCGCAAATCGCGCTCCCGGCGCTGGTCTCCACCTTGTGCATCTGCATCGTGTTCCTGCCGATGTTCTTCCTCACCGGCGTGGCGCGCTTTTTATTCATTCCGCTCGCTGAAGCGGTCGTATTCGCGATGCTCGCATCCTACGTGCTTTCGCGCACGCTGGTGCCGACACTTGCGATGTATCTTCTAAAAGGCCATTCGCATCATCTGAGCGAGCCAGCCACATGGAACATCGCCGGCAAATTCCAGCGCGCTTTCGAGCGCGTGTTTGAGGCAGCGCGTAACGCCTATCGCGGCGTTTTGATGAGCTGCATTCGCCGCCGCCGGCTGTTCGCTCCGGTGTTTTTGGGTTTGTGCGTTCTTGCCTTCTTGTTACTGCCGTGGCTCGGACGCGATTTCTTCCCGGCATCCGACGGTGGGCGATTCAATCTGCATTTTCGCGCCAAGACCGGCACCCGCATCGAAGAGACCGCGCGCCTGGGCGATCTTATCGAAAGCGCCATCAAGCGCGTGATTCCGGCTTCCGAAAGATCCAGCATTATCGACAACATCGGCCTGCCGTATAGCTCCATCAACATGGCATACAGCACCTCCGCCCCCATCGGAAGCATGGACGCCGATGTGCTGGTCACTCTAAAAGAAGGTCACCGGCCCACGGACGATTACGTCCGCCAGCTTCGCCGCGAACTTCCGCGCGAGTTCCCCGGCGTCGCTTTCTATTTCTTGCCCGCCGACATCATCAGCCAGATTCTGAACTTCGGATTACCGGCCCCGGTGGATATTCAAATCTCCGGACCGAACGTCATCGCCAACCATCTCTTCGCGACGAATCTGCTGGGACAACTTCGTGGAATCCCTGGCGCCGTGGATCTGCGCGTGCACCAACTGTTCGATCAGCCTCGCATTGAATTCGATGTCAACCGCAGCAAAGCCCTCGAGAGCGGGTTCACTCAGCTCAACGTCGCCAACAACCTGCTCATTTCGCTCAGCGGAAGTTTTCAAACCACTCCGTCCTACTGGCTCGATCCCAAGACCGGGGTCAGTTACAGCGTCGTTGCGCAGACTCCGCAGTACGCGGCGTCCTCGCTGAGCGACCTTGAAAACATTCCGATCGTGCAAGGCGCGCGCCACGAAATCCTGGGTGACGTCGGAAGCCCACATCGTGCCGCCGGACTCGCCGTGGTCTCGCACTACAACATCCAGCGCGCCGTGGATATTTTTGGCTCCGTGCAGGATCGCGACCTGGGCGGCGTCGCGGCCGACATCAATCGCATCGTGGACGCCAACCGTTCCAAGCTCCCGCGCGGCGCCCAGCTCTCCGTGCGCGGCCAGATTGAAACCATGCGGACATCGTTCCAAGGACTTCTCTCCGGATTGCTGCTCTCCATCGTGCTGGTTTATCTGCTGATCGTGGTGAACTTTCAATCGTGGCTCGATCCGTTCATCATCCTTACTTCGCTGCCGGCGGCCATGGCGGGCATTATCATCTTTCTGTTCTTGACCCGGACCACGCTCAGCGTTCCCGCCATGATGGGTTCTATCATGAGCGTCGGCGTCGCCACCGCGAATAGTATTCTGGTGATCAGCTTTGCGAAGGAACATCTGGCCGCGCAAGGCGATCCGGTGCTGGCTGCGGTCGAAGCCGGATTCGCGCGCTTCCGGCCGGTCATGATGACCGCGCTCGCTATGGTAATCGGCATGGTCCCCATGGCATTGGGACTCGGCGAGGGTGGCGAGCAAAATGCCCCGCTCGGCCGCGCCGTGATCGGCGGCTTGATTTTCGCGACCGTCGCCACCTTGTTTTTTGTACCGACCGTTTTCAGCCTGTTGCACCGGAGACGTCCGGCGAACGATCCTGTTAGATGAGAGTGCATGCCTGAGATAACCACAGCCCCGAAGCATTCCGAGCCTGCGGCATCCCGCGGAGTTCCACGCGCTCTCAAAGTGACGTTGGTGCTCTTGGTGACCATCGTGGTGGTAGCCGCCGTGATCGTTTGGGGCATCGACGCCCGTATCAAGACCGCTGCCGCGGTGAAGCAAGAAACCATCGAGCTTGCGACGCCTACGGTAGCTGTAGCGCATCCGAAAATGGGCGCGATGCAGAACGAAGTTGTGCTGCCCGGCAACATCCAGGCCTACACCGACGCGCCGATCTTCGCGCGTGCCAGCGGTTATCTCAAAAAATGGTACGCGGATATCGGAACGCGAGTGAAGGCCGGCGAAACTCTAGCGGACATTGACGCGCCTGAATTGGATCAGCAGGTCCGGCAAGCCCAGTCGGCGCTCGAACAAGCGAAAGCGGCGGTCGATCAAACTGCCGCGAATCTGGTGCAAGGCAAAGCGAACGCGGAGCTTGCGAAAGTCACGGCGCAGCGCTGGAGCAATCTGGTCGCGAAAGGGGTCGTCTCGAAGCAGGAGAACGATCAGTACCAGGCTCAGTATCAAGCGGCGCAAGCGAACGTAGACGCGCTGGGAAAAGGCGTCGCCGCGGCGCGTGAAAATGTGGGCGCGGCGGAAGCGAATCTCTCGCGTCTGCGCGAACTGCAGGGTTACAAAACCGTCAAGGCTCCCTTCGATGGCGTGATCACGGCGCGCAATACCGATATCGGCGCCCTGGTGAACGCCGGCATGGGGGGCGCGGCCCAGGAATTGTTCCACATCGCCGCGACCGCGAAATTGCGAGTCTACGTCAACGTCCCGCAAACGTACTCGCAAGCCGCCGTACCTGGAATTCCCGCCGAGCTGACCCTCGCCGAATTTCCCGGCCGCCGTTTTCACGGAAAGCTGGTGCGTACGGCCGATGCCATGGATTCCGGCACCCGAACGTTGCTCACCGAAGTGGACGTGGATAATCCAACCGGCGAACTGAAGCCCGGCGCGTACGCGGAAGTTCACTTGACCATTCCCGCAGGCGCTCCGTCGGTGATTGTTCCGGTGGGTGCGATCCTGTTCCGCAGCGAAGGCGTAAGGATTGGTGTTGTTCGCGATGGAAAAACGGTCGCGCTGATCCCAGCCGTTCTCGGAAAAGATTACGGCACCGAGGTCGAAGTGGTCTCAGGCATTCGCCCGGACGATTGGATCATCATGAATCCGGCGGATTCACTCATGTCGGGGGCCGCGGTGCGGCCGGTTCCTGCCGACGCGACAAAATAATTGGCCGCGGATGAACGCCGATCAACGCGGATAGGATTCGCGTTTATTCGCGGCCCAAAATCATTCCGCGAATCTCGCATAGCGCCGAACTCTCCCGAAAAACCAACGAGGATTTCGCCAGGTGGAGATTATAACCCTGCAACGCTTTCAGTCAGTATCGACAGGCGTCCGTTGGTTCTCTGGCCACATCGAGAAGGAGTACAAATCCGCGATCTCGACTCTGGCAAGCGCCATCTCATAACCGTCATTTCCGATGGAAAGCGAATCGCATCGTTCTGGTTCCGCTTCTCTGAATACAAGAGCAGCGAGTTGTGTCTTTCTTTTGATGGTTACGAGGGCGTTCAACTCCAGGAAACAAAGCGATTACCTTGGTGCAAGTGCAAATAAGATAGCGCCGGCGAAACAATTCGGCAGCGGATGAACGCCAATCAACGCGGATTGGATTCGCGTTTATTCGCGTTTATTCGCGGCCCCAAAAAACATGCCTTCTTAGCCACCCCTCCAGCTCTGGCATTCGAAACTTACCTGCTTCGTACAATCCGATCAGAAACGAGTAGGCCGCGGCATCATCGAACATCAGCCGATAGCCATTCACCCTAAGGAACGCGGCTGTGATGGTGATTGCGGCCCGTTTGTTGCCGTCTACGAAAGGATGCAGATTCGAGCCCCGCAAGATCGCGAATGCCAAGCGAACCTCCGAATCGGGCGATGAGCAGTGCGTGAGCCGCGATGATTTCGTCAACGGTCGGATAAACCGTCACTGAGCCAGTCGCCGGAGCAAGTCCGGGTGCTGCTCAATAAACTCTTTTACGGCGGCGGCAAATGGTGACGGCTTGTCGGACTGCTTGCCTTTCAGGAAGTGGACGAACTGTCTCACGGATTCTTGTTGTTCTGGCGAGAGCGAACGAATCTCGTCGGCGATATTCTCAGCAGCCATGTAACCCCTACCCGAATTATACTCGGAGCAAGCGAAACATTCTGACGTTGCGTGGTGAAGTGTGGAGAAATTCCCAAGCGGATGCGTCAGGCTTCCTGCCCCTGCGTGGTAAGGACGGCCGACATCTTGGCTTTCTCGATTGGTATGAGAAATGGCTAGACGCGGCGATCGATTCGGAACAACGGCCTGACTGTTAGTCCCCTAGATCAGATCTCGGTTTTACCAGCATCATAGGCCGCGAAGGTTTCGGGCATAAGCGCGCGAATTCCGCATCCTCGAAAACCCTTTGGATCTCTTGTGACAATATAGTCGCACCCGGCCACCTGTGCGGCTGAAGCCGTCACTGCGTCTTCGAAATCGGCCAACGGCAAGTCTAGCGCAATTTGAATCACTCGCTCGTCCACGGGCGCTATCCCGAAAACTCGCAGTAAAGCCGCGATTGTTCGCCGCGCACGAACATTGCCGAGCTCCTTGCGCATCAAGTAGTAGATCGTGGTAACCGCGTGAGCCGCCATCAATCCCTTGATGGCTTGTTTTTCGACGGTGGCCCACATCGCGGCGCTCGCCTCGACGTGCGGCTGACGGTCCAGGAGGACGTCCAAGACGACGTTCGCGTCGACCAAAACGTTCTTCATCTATATTTAGCGGCCAAATGCTTCTTATATGTTTCCAGATCGGCCTTCTTGAGGATGCCTCTGAGAGAACGCAGGATTGGTGTCGACCTCTGGGAGCTTTTAGCTGAAGTATCAGCCACGGACGCCAAATACGCCTCTACCATTGCGGAAACGGAGATGCCGCGCTGCTTCGCGTAGCGCTTCGCCCGTGAAACAACTTGTGGATCGACACTCAGTGTCAGCTTCGGCATATATACGTATCATATCATCCTGAATAATACGTAGCCGTAGTCCCGCTAAACGTCCATCCGCGTTCACCGCGGCCCAAAATCTTTACCAATCATCCCCCGA
Source organism: Bryobacteraceae bacterium (assembly GCA_035295865.1). Classification (GTDB taxonomy): domain Bacteria; phylum Acidobacteriota; class Terriglobia; order Bryobacterales; family Bryobacteraceae; genus Palsa-89. Next base: position 6,597 of record DATGIH010000099.1, on the reverse strand, counting down.
ATAAGGCGTTCCCTCGAGACTCGTCTTATCCGACGAACTGTGGACGTTGTAAATTCCCGGCTCGCTCTGGTTCACCGTATTGGTCGCGTCTTCCATGATGATTTTCCAATCGGCGGCGCCGGTCATCGGATCGATCGGCACCTGGCGCAGATACCCGTTGCTCACCAGATCTTCCAAACTCTGGGGCGCTTTCTGCTTGTCGTAGGTGTATTCGTCGATCACCGTGCGCAGCGTGAACAGATTGTTCCGGAGTACGCTCTCTTTCGCCCGGATAATCGAGCGCGTATAAATGGGAATCGCTACGGACATCAACACCGCGATGATGGCCATCACTACCATCATTTCGATCAAGGTGAAGCCGGATTGGCGCTGCTTTACTACTGGCGTCTTCATACAGCTCACCACTCCGAATACGGAGTGCCGTCCTTCGCCTTATCGCTGCTCTTGGTGTACACGTCGAAGACGTTTTGCCCGCCCCAAGCCAGCGCCTTCGGATCGTCGCGCGTGCTGCGCATGCCCCAATCCTTGGAATTGGTCATCGGGTCTTTCGGGATGTGCCGCAGATACCGGATTTTCTTGTCCACCGCGCCCGTCGCCTTCACGCCTTCCACCAGTTGCTCTAGCGATTCCGGATAATTATCCGAATCGATTTTCGGCGGGCCAATCTTGCCCGCATCCATGTCGTCCTTGAACTTGTCGATCCCTTTGCGGATGTCATCCAAAGCGCGTTGCAGGTCGCGCTCTTTCTCGCGCTGCACTTTGTAGCGCGCCAATGGGACCGCCATGGTGGAAAGCAGCATGAGAATGGTGAAAGCCACAATCAACTCCACCAGCGTCATTCCGCGTTGTTTCGCGCGTCTCATTTGCTTACTGCACGTTCACCACAGCCGATGGTGCGGTCGACGCCACAGGCTCCTTCTTCGAGTTTCTCAGATTCACGTCGGTGGTCGTAATGGTGGTGGAACCTTTCGCCAGTGCGATAAACGTGAACTGCATCAGCGGTCCGGATCCATTGACGCCCGGCGCTCCCGCGGCGCGGCTGATTTCGATCGTCGCCTCCCCGGAATCGTTCCGGATATCCAGCGTCGGAGGATTGACGTTGCCATCTTTGGTAAGCAGCGCGGCCGCGGTCACTTGATTCAAACGAAGAATCTTCGGATCCCAGTGCAGCTTCACCGGAACCACGGCCAAATCGGTCACGTTCGCGCCGTCCAACGTCACCACCACCGGAGCGCTCAACCGCGCCTCGGTCACCGCCGGATTGAGCGACAGTCCGTTCCCCGACGCCGGCGCGGGAGGCGTAGTTGTCGGCGGCAGCACCGCTGCGGCGGTCGCCGGAGTTTCCTCGGCTTTGGTTCCCATGCGCAGCTTTAGATTTTGATCCTGCCCGACCGCGACGCCGCGCAGATTCAGCTCATCGATATCCGGCTTGCGCACGATGTGAGGAATCACGGCCACCAGCAGCTCGCTGCGCGATTTGTCCTTCGCATTGCTTCCGAACAGATATTTCCCGAGAATCGGAATGTTCACCAAACCCGGGATTCCGGTCGTCGTATTCGAATCCTGCGTCTGCATCAATCCACCGAGCAAGCTCACTTCGCCATCGCGCACGCGGATATGCGCGTCCGTTTTGCGCTGCGAAATCACAGGTTGTGTCAGCCCGCCGATCGTGACATTGCTGCTGACGTTCGAAATATCGGCGGTAATATCCAGAGTCAGCTCGTCATTTCCATGGACGTGCGGCGTAATGGTCAGGTTTACGCCGGTGTCGGCGAACTGAAACTGCGTGCTCACCAGCGGACTCACGCCCACCGTCCCGATGCCCGGCTGGAAACTGCCGCTGGCATACGGAATGCGATCGCCAATCTTCAACTCCGCCTTCTGTCCGTCGGAGACCCGCACCTCCGGCGATTGCATCACTTTGGTCGACGTGTCCGACATCACCGCTTGCAGCATCGCGCCAGGCAAGCTCGTCGAAAAGTCGTTGAATCCAATCTTGCCGATCTGGCCCAGCGCAACGAAGCTGGAAGTGGATGTGCCCGTTCCCGTTGTCCCAGTTCCCGTCACGTTGCTGATCCCACCCGTATTGCTGGTGCCGGTTCCGTTCGTCGTTCCATTGTTGTTGGTTCCAGTTCCGTTTGTCGTGCCAGTACCCTGCAGCACCGGATTGCGCGGCGAAAATCCGATCGGCACCGTTAGACCAGCGGTCCCGCTCGCGTTCACCAAGCCAGCCGCGATGGTCCGCGACCGGTCGCTATTCACTTCCATCACGATCATGTCCACCACGACTTCCGCTTTCGGCTTATCCATGTCGCGCAGCAGCTTCTCGACCAGCGCAACTTTGTCCACCGTATCCCGCACCATCACCGCGTTCTGCGCGTTGTACGTGAACATGCGGCGCACATCGGTCACCGATCGCACCGCGGTGATGATTTCCTGAAACTCCTGCACCGTGGTCGGATTCTTGAGGTAGAACACCTTCACCACTTCGTCTTCGTAATCGCGCCGCTTGGTGACGTTGTCGTCTGTCACGAAAATCGCGTTCGTCCCCACCGGCTTCCAGTACGTCTTGGTCAGCAGCGCGATGTAATCCAGCGCTTCGGACAACGTTACGTTGTTCAAATCGAGATTCGCGTTCTTGCCCGCCTGATACGACGGATCGAACAGCACATTGATCCCGGCCAGCTTCCCGACCGTTTCATACAGAACCTTCGGCGGCTGATTGTTCATCTTGAGCAGCGTGATCTGATTGGTCACCGGTTTCAATTCCGGGACCGGCAGCATCGATTCAATCATCGCGATGCTTTCCTTGCGGGCTTTTTCCACCGGGCTGAGCGGAATTTGCCCCGGCGGCAGATTCGCCTTGCGCTTTTCCTCCAGCATCGTGGTCGTTTCTTTGACTTCCTGCAGCGCGATGGCCGAGCTCGCATCCACCGTGAATGCTTTTTGGAATTCAGCCAGAGCCTGTTCCAAATCACCGGCCTTCTTCAGCTTCAATCCCGCCTGGACGTGCACGTTGCTCGCGGCAAAATGGGCGCGCCGCGATGCCAACTGGTACGCCGCATCTTGCGGATCTTCACTTACCGCCTTGTCATACCAATCGAGGGCCTTCTCCCAATCTTTGTGAGCCTCCGCCTGCTGACCGAGCTTGAGATATTTGTCGCCCTTGCGGGTATGCGCATACCCGCTATCCGGTATGAGGAGCAGCGCGCAGGCGGCCACCGCCAAACCACGTAACCGATTGATGGCAATCATCTTATTCCTTGCCAGACCTTGTGCTAGAATTAAGCTGCATTGGACGACACCCTTGCTGCTGTCGGCGCTAAAGACACCGCGCCACATAAACGCTTGACGCAGTGAGCTTTCCGCGCGTTGAGTACAAAAGCTCGATTCCATGGAGTCTAAGATCAAAGTCTTGAGCGATAATCGTCAAGCTGGGCATAATTACCATTTGCTCGAACGGTTTGAGGCCGGCCTCGCGCTCACCGGAACCGAGGTGAAAGCCGCCAAGGACGGCAAGATCCAGCTCAAGGACAGTTTCGCGGAAGTTTCCGGCAACGAGGCCTGGTTGCTGAATGCTCACATCAGCCAGTACTCGCATGGAAATCGTGAAAATCATGAGCCCACGCGCCGCCGCAAGCTGCTGTTGCATCGCCAGGAAATCGATAAGCTGCTAGGCAAGACGCGGGAAAAAGGGCTCACGCTGATTCCCACTAAGATGTACCTCAAGAACGGCCGCATCAAGTTGGAATTCGCCGTGGCCAAGGGCAAAAAGCTGCACGACAAGCGCGAGTCCGAACGCAAGCGCGAGATGGAAGCCGAAGCCCGTGCGGCCATCGGACGGCATAGATCATAATTACGGAGACGCATGAACATTAACCTGGAAGCAAGGCCGATTGCCGAGGTGGAAGCCGACGCGCTGGTCCTGGTGGGATTTGAAGGCGAAGCGCCATCCGGCGCGGTGGAACAAGTCAAAGAGCTTTATGACACCGGCGAGTTCAACGGCAAGGCCAGCGATATTTCCGTGCTGCATCGGCCGGCGGGATTCAAAGCCAAGCGCCTGGTGTTGGCGGGCGCGGGGAAGCGCGAAAAGTTCAACTCGGCCGAGTTGCGCAAAGTATCCGGCGCCGTGCTGCGGTCGCTCAAGAACAAAAAGCTGCGTAGCATCACATTCGCGCTCGACGAAGAGTTCCGCACGGATGAATACGCCTCCGCCGTTGTCGAAGGCGCCATCCTGGGCGATTTCGAATCGGACCGTTACAAGACCGATCCGAAAAAGACCGAGAAGCACGTGGATTCGTTCGCGGTCGTCGGAGCGTCGCAAGCGGCGCTGGATCGCGGCCGCATTTTGGCTGAAGCCCAAAATTTCACGCGCGGATTGGCCAACGATCCGCCGAATCTATTGACGCCCACTCGATTGGCCGAGCGCGCGCGCGAACTGGCGACAGAATTTGTGCTCGGCTGCGAGATTCTGGATCAAGACCGCATGCGCCAACTCGGCATGGGCGCGCTCCTCGGTGTCGCGCAAGGTAGCGCGGAGCCGCCCGCGTTGATCGTGCTTCGTTATCAACCGGCCACCGCCCCGGCATCCCAAGATCATCTCGGCCTGGTCGGCAAGGGCGTAACATTCGACACTGGCGGCATCTCCATCAAACCGGCGCAGGACATGGATCAGATGCGCTACGACATGGCGGGTGGCGCCGCGGTGCTGGGTGCGATGCGCGCCATCGCGCAGTTGAAGCCGTCGATTCCTGTGACCGGAATTATTCCAACCGTCGAAAACATGCCCGGCAGCCGCGCGCAGCGTCCCGGCGATATCGTGACTTCCCTGTCCGGTAAGACAGTTGAAGTGCTTAACACGGACGCCGAGGGCCGCCTGATCTTGATCGATGCGCTCACCTACGCGGCCCGTCTGGGTTGCACGCATCTGGTGGACGCCGCCACGTTGACCGGCGCGGTGGTGGTCGCGCTCGGGCATCATTATTCGGGTGCGTTCTCGAACAATCAGCCGTTCCTCGACAAGTTCTTGGCCGCTGCCAAAACCGAAGGCGAAAAAATGTGGCAGTTGCCGATCGATGAGGAATACAAAAAAGCGCTCGAAAGCGAATTCGCCGACCTGCACAACATCGGCGGACGCCCGGGCGGCGCCATCACAGCCGCGATGTTCATCAAAGATTTCGTGAACGAAATTCCGTGGGTCCATTTGGACATCGCGGGTACGGCGTGGCTCACAGACAGCAAGCCGTATATGGTGAAAGGCGCCACGGGAATCTGCGTGCGATCGTTTGTGGAGCTGGCGCAAAGTTGGTAGGTAACCAGTGCATCCAAAGGGATGAAGCGCTTTCGTGGGGCGGACCCCCAGGTCCGCGGCCGACGCCCTCGTCGGCCTTTTGAACAGCGGATCCAAGGTCAGCGGTGGTGGGCCTATTCGTAACGCAGCGCTACCAGCGGATCCACGCGCGTAGCTCGTCTCGCAGGGATGTAGCAGGCCGCGAGCGCGACCACCAGCAAGAGCACGGTTACCGCGGCAAGCGTCAGCGGATCGCTCGGCTTTACCTCATACAGCAGGCTGCCGAGGTACCGCGTCACTCCAATCGAGGCAACGGTGCCCACCGCCACGCCGGCCGCGGCTAGCGCAACGCCATGCCGCATCACACCGCCAAGTACGTCGCCCGATTGCGCACCCAACGCCATGCTGATCCCGATCTCGCGCGTGCGCCGCGTCACTTCATACGAGAGCAGGCCATAGAGCCCGATGCACGCCAGCAACAACGCCAGTAGTCCAAAGAAGCTCGCGAGCCGGGCAATGAGACGCTCGGTAAAGAGCATTTCGTCGATGGACTGCGATTCGGTTTTGATGCCGAAGATCGGAAGATCGAAACCCGAATGCTGGAGAATCTTGCGAACCGCCGGTATCACCGCCCGTGGATCACCCGCCGTGCGAAGCTCGAACGTTCCGCTTTCACCCGCCGGAGTGTAGATCGTCCCGTTGACCTTCCTGCGCAGGTCGTTATATTTGGCGTCACGAACCACGCCGACGATTTCCCATCCCAGATTCTTGCAGTGTTTTGGATCGGGAGATTCGGAGTTGTCGCCGCCGAGCTGCTGGCCGAGCGGGTTTCCGTTCGGGAAGAAAGTTCGGACAAAGGATTCGTTCACAATGACGGGCTGCGGCGCGCTCGGACAGGACGGCCCCGCTTCCTGGATGTCAGCGACGTATTCCGCCGGTGCGAAATTGCGGCCCGCGATCAAGGGTATCTTCATTGTCGAAAAAAATCCGGGTCCGACGCCCAAGATGTCGGCGGACGATTCCCTTTCATCGGATTCGCCGTGCAAATGGAAGCTCGTCATCCCCAGGCCGCCGCTTAACAACGGGGATTCCGAGTAACCGGCGGACACGACTCCGGGGATTTGGCGAAAGCGGTCACGCAGCTCGCGATAAAACAGGCCGAGCCGGTTGCCCGTGTACTTCGTCAGAGTGGAATCGATATGGAAGTTCAAGATGTTGTTCGTGTCGAATCCGGGATCAATGCCGCGCAGATTCTGCAGCGTATGAACCATCAGCCCCGCGCCCACCAGTACAACCACTGTCAGCGC
>DATGIH010000098.1:0-23762 GCA_035295865.1 Bryobacteraceae bacterium | reverse complement strand
CACCCAACCGCCCGGACACACCAAAACAGGCCGAAGCCGCCTTAGGTGATCCCGTAAAGGCCAAAGAAAAAATCCGGCTGGGCTCATTTAATGGTGGTCCGCCACAAACCCAATTCAATGGCATGAATAAGAGGATCGGCGCTCGTAAACCGCCCCTGCGACGACGAGAAGTAGCGAGCGTCGAAGAAGTCCAGCCCAGTCTCCGCATCTCTTTCCTTGCCGGTGAACTCGTGCGGTATGACTCCGGACGATCCATCGCGCCGCTGACATTCACCATTCTTCTGCGATTAGCCGGCCCTAGAAGGTACCAGACGCTCCGATGCGGCTACCAAATCCGCCAAGCCCTCAACGAAGACTTCCTTGCGTCGTGTGGCGTCGAAACGGACTCCTGAAACGGGAACCACACCGACGGCCCCGGCACCCAATGAGTTGAGTTCCCGCCAGTCTCTAGGCAGGTTGGCCAATGTAACACCAGGAGCCAGGACTGACACTCTAAAGAAAGGCGAGTAGTCGTCGGAAGCGTCATCAAATGCGCAGTTAAAGAACAAAAGAAGTTCAGCCTTGGGCTGGACGATAAAAGCGCGTGGTACGTCGTAGAAATCGCGATAAGCTTCGATTCTTTGCCACGCGATGATTTTGTTGGCCGAATTCATTCAATTCTCTCCTCCTTTGGGACAGGATTAGATTTCGGAGGTCCAAACGTGGGCTTCCTTCAGTCACGTTGACATGCTGATAGTTCGTGTTACCGGCACGGGTAGGTTCGGGCGCTACTTCCACCGTCCCGCCATTCGCTCGAATTTCACCAGCGGTGGTTTCTCTTATTGTCCCATGCGGCACGCCGCGTCCTGCTTCCGCGGTGGTCGCTCCCTGAGATCCGGAAAAAACTTCGCCGGGCTGAGGCATCTCGGCTTGTCCTCCTCGCACGATCACAGAACCGTTAGGCACGTCTCCAGGTGCATGAAAATCCCCTAAGGGGACTGTCTCTTCACCGGCCTTGCCGCCGGGGCCGGGAAGCGCCATCATGACGGCGGTCTGAAACTCAGGCTCAATGGCTTTGACATTATCCATCACTTCTTGCTGCTCAGCGTTGCTCGCTTTAAACTTTGCCCCGAAGGCATTTGCCTCACCTTTCAGCCCCCCGATAATTCGATCTGGCAGCACAGAGATGAACTGCGCCAGGCTGCTGCAGGGATTGTCACCAAACAGACCGCAGTGCCCGTCGGGATCCGCCTTGGATAGCGGGTTGTTACGAATGTAGCCGTACAGATTTAGCGTCTGAGGATCTGTGAGGTCCGCATATGGTATTGGCTGCGGCGATGACGACCAATCGGGTGAGGTGAATCTACCCTGCGCACCCGAGAAGTACCGCGCACCGAAGAAGTCCATCCCTGTCTCGGCATCTCTTTCTTTGCCGGTAAACTTGATGCTCTCGATATCCGGATTGTTCGGATACATCCCCGTCGGAAAACAGCTCCCGCGACCGCCGATCCCCTGCTGAATGTCTTCGCCGAAGGGAAAATAGTCGTTGCACTCTTGAGCGACGCCGCTGCCGTCCGTAGTTAGGCGCGTGCTCCCCAGTGTATCCGCGGTCAAGTAAAGCAGACTGTTACTACTGACCTGGTCGAGTACTCGGCCGCCAATTGGCGGCGCACTGCGCGCGCGGGGTGAGGTGTCACCCCTCTTCCGATGCGAAGCATCGTCTTTTTCTCGCTCCTTCGATACCCGCCGGTAACGGCAGCTTGACATCATCGCCCGGGCACGCAACAAGCTGGTCGTAGAGTTTAGGCCCTCCCTCCTCGACATGCAGACCGTTCAGGCGAAGCTTAATCGGGAGCGATATCGGCTATCCGTGTTTCAGATATGACACTGGCATGTGTCCCCAGTCTGGAGTGTCCAGCTTACGATCCGGCCAACGGATATCGAAGAACTTTTCGGCCCCAAGCCACTCGATTGCCGCACGTTGTTTTTGAAGGACATCAATATCCCTACACTGGTCTGGAGACCCGCTGAACTTAAGCAGCCATCCGCCGCCAGCTAAAGGCGTCAAAGCTGCAAGCTCTTTGGGTATAGTGCTCAAGCCAAGCCATTCTGCCAGATCGTCGCTGAACAAATTGGCCCAATAGAGTCCCGGAACACCCAACGCCAGGTCATGTCCCTGATAGCTATGGCTCATCGGTCCCTGGTTCTTAGCCTTCCGATCAGTTCCAGTGGTGAGGAGAGCAAAATCGGAGCCGGTTACTCGGAACATTTCTGTTACGAAGTCCAAAACCTTCTCAACTCCGACACGAAGCGCCCACTTGCCATCGAACCTCCCGGTCCAGTAGTTGCTAAACGGCGGAGATGCGAAGCGGGAGGTTGAAGGGAGGGTTCGATTCCACATTTCACCACTCAGGTGAATTGGGCGTCCCTTTCGATAAAAAAACTCTCCATGTGGTTTCGCCAGCCATTGAACGGGACCACTGAGGTCAGCCGGGTCGAATGGAGTCGTGATCGGCTCGAACTCACTGGCTTTATCGGGGCGCATGAGACCGTTGGCAAATTCGCTGAGAGCGGTAATCTGCTCCCTGGCAACCGATTCTGTCAGCGGTCGCCGCGAAGACAGCGTCATTTCCAATTCATTCTTCATTGCAGTGGCTGTTTTACCGGCCTGATCTGAAGATCAGGATTGTTCTGAGCTGGTTTATAGACCTTGACATTTGGATTAGTTGTCACCACGAGCAGTGGCATTCCGGTAGCGTCCTTGGCGGCCGCTCCAGTTTGGCGCAGTTGATCGGTGTTGGCCACCGTTCCGGGCTTTGCCGCACTCAAACGCCGGCTGCTAGTGAACAAACGCGATGCCCGAAGGAACGGAATTGGTGCCTACTTTGGTGGTGACAACCGCATCCTTTGCCAAGTCAAGCACGGATATCGACCCGTCGGAGTTGTTGTTGATCACGAGAAACTGATCGCCGTAGGCCATAGCGATATCGGACGGACCGAGCCCGACGGTATAAGATTTGATGGTCTGATATGTAGCCGTATCCACGGCCACCACGCTGCCCGGTATCGTGGAACTGGTGGTGACGTATGCGCGGGTACCAGTGGAATTGAAGGCTACATCAATGGTCTCACTGATGTTCAAGCCGGTTACGCGCGTATTGGTTAACGTGTCGAAGATGTCCACCGAGGCAGCCAGAGGAGAAGTGACCCATAGCTGCGACCCATCCGGCGTCAAAGTGAGACCTTGAGCGTAGGAAATGGTAGGAATTGTGGCGATGATCTTCTTCGAAGCGAGATCGATCACCGCAATCACACCGTTCGTGTTGAAGCTCGTGATGTAAGCGCGCGTGCCATCGGGCGATATGGCGAGCCCGTGTGGGTTGATTGTCGAATCGGTCAGCAGCGTGTACGTGACCTTGTTGGTGGCCAGATCGATGAAATTCACCGCGTTGTCAAAACTGGTGACCAACGCGGTTGAGCCGTCCGGAGTCACCGCTACCTGGAGCGGCCTTGTGGCCACTGGGATAGCTATTTTGATTGCGAATGGGCAGGTCGAGACACGCGTCACCAGCGCTTCCGCATGATCGGTCTGAAAGATGTCCGGGAAGGTGGAGTCGCAGTTCGCCGTCGCCGGAGGAATGGCGTGGGGCATGAAAGGAAAGATCCTCAGCAGCGGCGGAACGTAAGCAACCGTTCCTGAACCCGTCGCGTGGGGCCTGCGGTCAAAACCGCCGGGACCTGCTGGACTACTAATTTTAAATGGAGATGATGCTTCCGAACCCTTGTACTGGGGTGAACCGGAATGTGAGCAATCATATTCAGCAGGATTGAAATTGCCGGCTGCATCACTAGTTACGACAGTGGCGTTGTTGTCGTTGTAAGTCATTAGCGTTGGCTTGTTAGCGATGCATGCCACCCAAAAGCCCGGAAAATTCTGTTCCTTGGTTTCATCGCAGTCGCAGCTTTCCAAAACAAACCAACCCAGGCTGAGCGCGATGCCGGCGCACATAAACTTAGCGGAGCGCGACAACCGGATCATCATTGCCACACCACCGTTTTTCCGATGATGGAGTAGAACGACGTCAAGCCCACGTCGAGGCCCTTAGCGGCAATGCTCTTCACACTCGAACCCGCCAGCCCCAACACGTAGATGATATCTTTCGACTGCAGCGGATTCGTCCGGCTGGCAGGAAGGTTGGCCAACATGTCGGTGGGGATGGTGAAACTCGTCGCACCCTGTGGCGCCATGCAGACGAACACGGCGCTGGTATTGGTGGGAAGATCTTCGCCGAATCCGAGAATCGCAATCGATTGCCCGCTATCGCCGCCGGACCAGGAAATCGTCAAGGGCTGCGTCCGGCTGAGAATATTTGTGGTGAGCCGGTTCGTCCAGGTCAACGGCGGGGGGATGGTGAAGGAAGTCGAGAATGGCCCGACATCCATGCCTCCAAATCCCTGCAGCTTATAGGATCCGGGATCGAGAAAAAGAGAGCTCGGAAGGATATTGTTGGAAATCGATCCGCCGAGAAAACCGGCGCGCGCCCCGAAGAAACCTTCCGAAAGCGTACGCATTCCATTCGGACCCGTTAGGACGTAAGCCGAGCCGGTGTCGAGCGGCATGGTGGTCGGAGCCATTCCGGGCAGAGGAAGGCTGTTCGCGTCGAGCATCTCGGTTTGCCTCGCGTAAACCGTACAAGTTCCTCCAGGCGGAAATGCGAGCGCCGGGTTAAATGGAAATTGGCCGGGATCGGGCTGGAACGCGAAATCGACATGGAAATCCGAGGTAACTTCCACGGGCGCAAGCACGCCGACATCCTGGCGCGTGGTGGTGCGCGTTACCAGAGCTTCGCCGAGTTTTTCGCCTTTCAAAAAGGCGGACGTGACTTGCGGAAGTACATCGGTGGTGCATATCCCCGGCGAATTTTCGATGGCCATGGTGACGAAGTTGCTCATCGTGGTGCCCGCGGTTTTTACGTACACTGGCACCCAGCAGCCGGTCGGCGCATTCTTCGGAACGGTAAACACGATCTGGTCCAAGCCGGAGCAGCAGGAGCTGCGTCCGCTATATTGAACGGTGGCCGCTTGTCCGCCGACGAATACCTGCACCTGAACCGGCAAGTTCCCCGAGGGTGGGGCGACGTTGTCGGGACCCGAAACCGGGCCGAGCCCCGTTGCATAGAGCGTAATCACCTGGCCGGGTTTCGCCGTCACCGAAGTGGAATTGATCGGCTGATTGTTTTGCGCGACAAAATTGTAGAGCACTCCCGGACCGATTCCCGTTCCATTCGCGGTGAAGATTCCGACTGCGCTGCTGGTGATCTGAACCGGCGCCATATTGCTGTGCGCGTTGTTCACCACCACTTGAATCGACGCTGCACCGAGCGGGGCCTTGGATGGCATGATGGCGTTGATCTGTCCGGCGCTGACGAATAGCGGAATCGCGCTCAGGACCGAGGCGCCTTGTACGACGTTGATGGAAACTCCTCCGAGAGTTGTTTGAAGCGGAAAAGAACTCGCTGTGACAGCCTTGGCGGGGCCGAGTTGAGCGCCGAAAATGCTGAAGATGGATCCTTGCGCGATCATTCCGCCAGGAATCGTCAACGGCATGAAACTCGCCGCGTTGTAGATCGAGCGGTTATAAATCAGGGGAGGCTGAGCGAGCGCCGAGCCTGCGATCAGTAGACTAGCCCAAAGCCGGAAACGCATAACCCTTGGAAGCCTGCGGATGATTATATCACCGGATCGCTTCAACGTACCGAACCGCGACTGCGAGGGAGTGTATCGGCCGTTCGCGGCGGCGCTCCCTTGCGGTCGCGGTTCGGCTATTTCACGAGATGATATTCGGTCTGCCGCTTCAAAATCCACGACATTTTGCCCTGCTCGTCCAGCGCGGCATCTTCTTCTAGCGCGACCACGAGTTTCTGCCCGTCCCATTCGGGCACCGGAGTGGTTGCCTGCAATTCGATCGAAAACCAACTGCCGGCGACTAACTTTGCGTCGCCGCGGCCGGGCACGCCTTGCTGCAGATCCCACAAACCGATCAGCGGACCGGCGGCGTGGCCATGATCCCCAATCGGATGCGTGTACACGCTGCCGTCGATCTTCTCCTCATGCATGGCGTGCAGTACATCACCCAGCACTTCGTTACCGGTCCGGCCCGGGCGCATGCGTTCGAGCAGCAGATCCTGCAAACGATCCGTATTGCGCAGCGCCGCTTGGATCCCCGCGGGCACCGTAGTTTCGCCCTCGCGCAGAACGTAGCCCATTCGCTGCGTGTCTGTGTTCAGCCGCATCGCGGTGATTCCGAAATCGGTGTGCAGAACGTCGCCGCGCTGGATCACTTCTCCCTCTCTGGGATTCAGACGCGTGGCCGCCGTTAGTCCTTTGCGTTGCACGGTCACCGATGGTTGGAACCAGGTACCAAGTCCGGCGTCGTTCACCTTTTGCCGCAGCCACCACACGACGTCCTCGTTGGTGGTTTTGCCCGGCACGATCACTTCATTAGAAAACGCTCGCGAGATCAACGAATGCACGATTTCCATCATGTTTCTGTACACCGGCAGCATTTCCGGAAGGCGCAGTTCCTGGTATTCCAGCGCCAGATTTTCCGCGGGAATAATTTTGTCTTTGTAATCCGGACCGAGCGCGGCCATCAGCTTGTCGTGCATCCCGACGGTAAGACCGTCCGAAAACGCATGCACCGGCGATATGTCGATCGCGATGGTCGACGGATGCCGCTGATCCACCAGTTTGCGCAAAAGCTGCCACTGCGTCTCGCCATAAATTTCTTTGTTGGAGGAATCCGGGTCGCGATACACCGTGTACAAGCCGCCATTCGAATCTCCGCCGAGCGCCAGCCGTTCCAGCGGCTGGTCCGCGCCACGATCGTAGAAAACGTAGATGGTGGTGCGGCGCGCGGCGAACACGGTTGCGGAAACCAGCGAAAAGAACGCCGGATCTTCCGCGTACTCGCGGCAGGCGACGATCCACATCTGCGCTCCGTACTTCCGCATGAGCGTGGGCAGGTGTCGATCCAGGCGCAGACGCAGCCATTCCTGCTGGATGCGATCCTGCTCGCGCAACGACGGCAGCGTGGGAACTTCGGCAAAGATCGAGGAGGCTAGGAGAATCGCTAGGAGTGCGCGGCGCATAGCAGTTAGGATACATCGCGCCTGCTTAAATGAAAATGAGATGGCGCTCACCATCACTTGGTCGGAAATTGGCGTCCGCTTGCTTTGCACCATAGCCGCGGGCGCTCTGCTGGGTTTAAATCGCAGCGAGCGCGGGCACTCCGCCGGACTTCGCACATCGCTGCTGGTGAGCCTGGCCGCCTGCGTCGCGATGCTTCAGGTCAACCTGCTGCTGCCGATCGCGGGAAAAGCATCGAGTTCTTTCGTCATGATGGATCTGATGCGCTTGCCGCTCGGCATTCTCTCCGGCATCGGATTTATCGGCGCGGGCGCGATCGTCCGCCGCGATAGCTTAGTGATTGGCGTCACAACCGCCGCCACCATTTGGTATTTAACCGTGATCGGGCTCAGTTTCGGAGGCGGCCAGATCGCGCTTGGATTGGTTGGCACGGCAATCGGATTCATCGTTCTGGCCGGGTTGAAATTTCTGGAAAAGCAAATGAAGCAGGATCACCTCGCCAAGCTTTTGGTTGTGACCGGCGCCGAAGGTCCGGGCGAGAACGAGATTCGCAGAATTCTGGAAACGGGCGGGTTCAAGATCACATCCTGCGCTTTAGCGACCACACAGGACGCCGCTGGCATGGAGTTGAATTGCGATGTACACTGGCAAGCCAAGCCTAGCGAGACGAAAGTACCCGAAGAAGTCCGCACTCTGATGGCCAGGCCCGGAGTGTCGCGCGTTGCCTGGACTCCGCAGGCGCGATAAACTCGACGGAACGGCCATGCAATCCATCTCTCGACGAGGCGCGATCGGTTTAACGGCGCTGGCCGCGTCGTCTTACAAACGCATTCTCGGCGCGAACGACCGCGTACAAGTGGGATTCATCGGCTTCGGATTGATCGGCGGCCAGCACGTCCACGATTTCAAGAATCAGAAAGATGTGGATCTGGCCGCGATGTGCGATGTCTATCAGCCGCGGCTGGAGCAAGGCGTCGCGGCTTGCGGCCAAACCGCGAAGCCGTATACCGATTTCCGCAAAATGCTGGAGAACAAAGATCTGCAAGCCATCGTGGTTTGCACTCCGGATCATTGGCACGCGTTGATGACGATGATGGCGTGCGCCGCCGGCAAAGACGTCTACGTGGAAAAGCCAGTGTCGCTGTTTGTCGCGGAGGGCCGCTGGATGGTGAACGCGGCCCGCCGCTACGGCCGCGTTGTTCAAGCGGGAACCCAGCAGCGTTCGGGAAGACATTATCAGCACGCCAAACAGTTGATCGAAGCGGGCTATATCGGACCAGTGATGAGCGCGCGATCCGGATCGTTCCGCAACATCATGCCCGGCTTCGGGTCGCCGGCCGATTCCGCGGCGCCGCACGAATTCGATTACGACATGTGGATCGGCCCCGCTCCCGCTCGCCCGTACAACAAACTGCGCGGGCTTTATCATTTCCGCTGGTTCTGGGATTATTCCGGCGGACAGATGACGAATCTTGGCGCGCACGAGGTCGATATTATTCAGTGGTTCCTGCATAAGAAGGGTCCGGCGGCGGTTTCGTCCAGCGGCGGACGATTCGCACTCACCGACGAAGGCGAAACGCCCGACACGCAGGATGCCGTTTTCGAATATGGCAACTGCACTGGAGCCTTCTCGTTTCGCGAGGCGAGCGCGGGGCGGCGCTTGGGAGCGAACTCATTGGAATTTTTCGGAACCAAGGGAAGCCTGGTGATCAATCGCCGGGGATTCGAAGTGGTTCCGGATATGAAGTCGAATCCCGAAGATGCGATTCCCGTTTTTCAAGGACATCCGGCGGGCGGCCCCGTGCGGGAAAATGTGAAGCCAGAGCCGTGGGTGGAAGCGCGCAAGGAGCCTGGATCGTCCGACGAGCAGTTCGACCTGCACGTGCGCAATTTTCTGGATTGCATCAAATCGCGGGAGCGTCCGATCGCGGATATTGAAGACGGTCATCAAGCCACTACGGCTTGCCATCTGGCGAACATTTCATTGCGCGTGGGGCGGAAGGTCCGATGGGATGTGGATAAAGAAGAAATCCTGGGCGACGCGGAGGCATCCGCAATGCTGGTTCGTCCATATCGAAAACCCTGGGATGTGGTTTTGCGAGGACTAATCGCGTGACGCGCCGGCTTTTCGTGCAGGCGATCGGCGCGGCTACCGCCGTGAAAGCGCGCGCGGATTCGCCGAAAAGTGGGATGGGCGTGGCCTGGACGTCGTTCATGACGGTCGCGAAGCCCAAAGATCCGCTGGAATTCTTAATCCAATGCCACGAGCTGGGGGCGGCAGGCATCCAGGCGCCGCTTCACGGCGATTTGCGAAAGTTGCGTTCGCAGGCCGATCAGTTTGGAATGTACCTCGAGGCGATGGTCTCGCTTCCCTCGAACGGCGATACATCCGCTTTCGAGAAAAGCATCCAGGATGCGAAGGACGCGGGAGCTCTTTGCGTCCGCGCCGCAGCATTGAGCGGCCGCCGCTATGAAACGTTCGCGTCGCTCGACGCCTGGCGGAAATTCGTGAGTGACAGCCAACGAAACATCGCGGCCGCGCTTCCGATCGTCGAGAAACACAAAATGCCTCTCGCGCTCGAAAATCACAAGGATTGGACCGCGGACGAGATGGCCGCCCTCATGAAGAGCCATTCCAGCGAGTATCTGGGCGTTTGCCTGGATTTTGGGAACAACATAGCGCTGCTTGACGATCCGATGACGGCTGTCGAAACGTTGGCGCCCTATACGATGGCGACTCACGTGAAGGACATGGGCGTGGAATGGTTCCACGACGGCTTTCTGCTTTCCGAGATGGTGCTGGGGCAGGGCTTCTTGGATCTTCCCGGCATGGTCGCGACCGTGCGCAAAGCCAGGCCGGCGGCGCGCTTGTCGCTCGAAATGATCACGCGCGATCCGTTGCAGGTGCCGTGCCTGACGGACAAATATTGGACCACTTTCCCGGACCGCAGCGGTGTTTTTCTGGCCCGGACCATGCAACTGGTGCAGAAATATAAGAGCGCCAAACCGCTGCCGCGCATGAGTGGATTGACATCCGAAGCCCAGCGCGTCCTCGAGCAGGAAAACGTCCGCGCCAGCCTCGCTTTCGCCCACGAAAAACTGAGCTAAAAATAGTTGCGAACTTCAGCCGCTCTGGTGCGTACTACATTTCTAGAGCCATGATCAAACACGTCTTCCGCCGCCTGATGCGATCACCGATTTTCACTCTGGTGACGCTGGCTACCATCGCCATTGGAATCGGGGCTAACACTGCGATTTTCAGCGTTGTAAACGGAGTTTTGCTGAAACCGCTCCCGTATCCGGAACCGGAAAGATTGGTGGCTGTCTGGCAGTCGGCGCCGGGGATCAATCTCCCGGAGCTGAACCTCGGCTTTGCCGACTACTTTACGTTCCGCGAAGAGAATCGTTCGTTCCAGGATTTCGGGATCTGGAACTATGACAGCTTCAGTATTACCGGCAAAGGTGCACCCGAACGAGTCGAAGGCATCAACGTTACATCAGGGATCTTGCCTGCGCTTGGAGCGCGCCCCGTGATTGGCCGTTTGTTCAGCGAGAAAGACGATACTCCGGGAAGTCCCGCCACCGCGATTCTTTCCTACGGATATTGGATGCGAAGCTTCGGCGGCGACCCCACGGTCATCGGCCGCCGGATCGTTGCCGACGGCACGGCGAGAGAGATCATCGGCGTGTTGCCCCAAAATTTCCACTTCCTGGATGTAAAGCCGGAAATGATCACCCCATTCCAACAGGACCGCGGAAAGACGGTACTCGGAAACTTCAGCTTTCAGGGCATCGCTCGGCTCAAACCCGGCGTCTCTATCGCTCAGGCCAATCAAGATCTCGCGCGGATGATTCCCATGGTGAACACCCGCTTCGCGCCGCCGCCCGGATTCAGCGTGAAAATCTTCGAGGATGTGAAGATCCTGCCGAATGTGCGGCCTCTGATGGTGGATGTGATCGGCGATCTGGAACGAGTGCTGTGGGTACTAATGGGCAGCATCGGCGTGGTGCTTCTCATCGCTTGCGCCAACGTGGCGAATTTGTTGCTGGTGCGCGCCGAGGGCCGCCAGCAAGAGCTAGCGATCCGTTCTTCGCTTGGCGCTAACTGGACCGAGATTGCGCGTGAGCTTCTGGTGGAGAGCGTTTCGTTGGGCGTGCTAGGAGGCATCGCGGGATTGGGCCTTGCGTATGCCGCTTTGCGAGTTCTGGTTAACATCGCGCCAGCCTCGCTTCCGCGCCTGGATAATATTACGATCGATCCGACAGTTCTGGCCTTCACTCTCGGCGTTTCTTTGCTGGCGGGTCTGCTGTTCGGATTGATTCCGGTGTTGAAGTACGGAGCGCCGAGCATGGCGTCTGTACTGCGCGCGGGTGGCCGGTCCTTGAGCCAGAGCAAAGAGCGGCACCGGGTCCGCAACACGCTGGTGGTGGGGCAAGTGGCGATGGCGCTGGTGTTGCTGATCAGTTCCGGCCTGATGATCCGTACCTTTTTCGCATTACGGCAGGTACAGCCCGGATTCACAAACGGGGAACAGTTGCAAACCGCTCGCATTTATATTCCGGATGCCGTGATCAAAGAACCGGACCGCGTGCTGCGCAATCTCCAGGACATGGAGCAGCGATTGTCCGCCATTCCCGGCGTGACGGCCGCGTCGTTTGGAAACTCCATCCCAACGGATGGCAACAACAGCAACGACTTGCTTTACGCCGAAGATCGAACCTATCGCGAAGGGGAACTTCCTCCCATCCGCCGCTATCACTTCGTCGCTCCTGGTTATTTTCATGCCTTGGGAACTCGTTTCGTCGCCGGCCGCGATTACACGTGGACGGATATTCAGGACAAGAGGCTAGTCGTGATTGTTACAGAGAACATGGCGCGCGAACTGTGGGGCGGCGCAAATCAGGCTCTCGGCAAACGAATCCGCGAAGGCATGAAGGACGATTGGCGCGAGATTATCGGCGTGGTGCAAGACGTCCACGATAATGGCCCGGACCAAAAAGCTCCTACCACGGTTTACTGGCCGGTCATGATGAAGAATTTCTACGGCGAACCCACGTTCGTACAACGGAGCGCGGTCTTCCTGCTCCGGAGCCAGCGGACCGGCAGCGAGAGTTTCTTGAAAGAAGTGCGTGAGGCGATTTGGTCGGTGAACGGAAGCCTTCCTGTCACCCGGATTAAAACCATGGCCGAGGTCTATCGCGGATCGATGGCGCGCAGTTCGTTCACGCTGGTAATGCTCGCTATTGCTGGCTCGATGGCACTGTTACTGGGCGTGGTGGGAATCTATGGCGTCATTTCCTACTCCGTTTCGCAGCGCACACGCGAGCTCGGCATCCGGATCGCGTTGGGCGCGCAGCCGGCGACACTCCAGGGTATGGTGGTGCGGCATGGCGTTTTGCTTGCCGGGATCGGCGTTGCCATTGGACTGGCTGGCGCCGCGGGAGTGACTCGCATCATGGCTTCGTTCCTGTTCAACGTCAGCGCGGTCGATCCGATCACGTACGTTGCAGTATCGTTGGGCTTGCTTGCGGCGGCGGCTGTGGCGAGTTACATCCCGGCGTACAAAGCCTCCGTCGTGAATCCAGTGGACGCGTTGCGCGCCGAATAAGCGTTCTTTATCATCGAAGCTGACATGCCGCGTTTGCCCGACGCGCTCAGTTTCTGCATCATCGCGAAGAACGAAGCGCATCATCTTCGAAAGTGTCTCGATTCGGTGCGAGGGTTGGCGGGCGAAATTGTTCTCGTCGACACTGGTTCCACCGATGAAACGAAAGATATCGCTCGAGACTACGGGGCGCTGGTCTTCCCTTTTGATTTCACCAGAGTCGATTTCTCGGGCGCCCGCAATCTTGCGTTGTCACACGCGCGCGCGCCGTGGATTCTCATGCTCGATGCCGATGAAACTTTAGCTGCGGGCGGCGCTGCCAAAATTGAGGCTCGTATCGCGCTCGGTGAAAATATCGGATTCTTCCTGGAGCGTCACAACAATTCCGATCCCCCGGTTACCGACTATGTCGTGCGGCTGTTCCCCAACCGCCCCGATTATCGATACCGCGGCCGTGTCCATGAACTGATTGACAACTCGATCTTGGCGGTGGGCGGCCGTCTGGTAAAAACCGATATCCGGATCGATCACAACTTCTCTTCGGACCCGGAAGCGCGCCGCCGCAAGAATCATTGGTATATCGAAATCTTGAAGGAAGAGATCGTGGCCGATCCCAGCGATGACTCCCGGCTCGACTTTCTCGCCGCCGAGTATCATCAGCTCGGAATGTTCGACCACGCCATTGAAGTTACCCGGCAGATCATTCAAGCACGGCCGCGCGACGCCCAAGCCCATTACTTCCTGGGTGTTTATCAATTCGTCTACAAGTCCGATTTGAAAAGCGCCCGTGCGTTTTTCAACCGCGCGCTCGAGCTTCGTCCGGATTATCCGGAAGCCGCGGCTTTCTTACAAAAAATAGCCGAGCGCGAAGCCTCCGTTTCAAAATAACTTCAAAAGTCCGGCGCCGCCGACTCCGAGCACCGCGACCGGACTGTTCTTATCGTTGGTCTGTCCATCGCCAAGCTGGCCAACCGCGTCGATTCCCCAACACATCACGCCGCCGGTCGCGAGGATCGCGCAGTTCTGCCGGTATCCAGAAGCGATTTCGATCACGCCGCTGGTAAGCCCGGTAACCTGCACCGGAATCTCCGATTGATTGTCGGCACTGTTGCCCAGGTCGCCGTTATAAGAAGCGCCCCAGCAGAGCACCCCTCCGGAGGTCGTCAGCGCGCAAGTATCGGCCTCGCCCATGGTGATGGATGCGATTCCGCCAAGCGGCCCGGTACCGCCGATGTTTAGAACCTGCACGGGGATGTCCGAAAAAGTATTCTTGGCGTTTCCGAGTTCACCGTCCTGGTTTTCGCCCCAGCAATCAGGCGCTCCGGCCGTTGTGATGGCGCAAGCGTTCGCATACCCGGCCGCAATCGATGCGATGCCGCCCAACGGACTTGTGCCAGCCACATTCAGTACCGGCACAGGATTATTGTTAGGCAGGTGCGGCCCGCCGCCAAGCTGCCCACCCCCGCTTTGGCCCCAACACCATTCCGCGCCTTTGCTGGTGAGCGCGCACGTATAGTACGATCCGGCCGCGACGCTCACCATGTCCGGGGGAATCTGCGTGACTTGATACGGAAGACCCGTACGAAAACCAGTGTTCGCTTCCGGACCCAACTCCTGGGACGTGTTGTCGCCCCAACACAAAACCGCGCCGGATACCGTCACCGCGCACACGTGATATTGTCCGGCCGCAATCGCGATCACGCCGGTCATGGGGCCACCGCCCACGCCCAGAACGTCCACCGGAACGCCGGAATCCTTCGTGGTTCCATTTCCAAGATTGCCGGTCGTATTCACGCCCCAGCATTTCACCGTTCCGGTTTTCATGAGGGCGCAGGTAAAGTCCTGCCCAGCGCTCACGCCTGCGACACCGCTCGAGAGTCCCGAAACCGCCACGGGCGTCGGCGTCTTCGTGGTGGTCCCATTGCCGAGTTGCCCGACGTTATTTCCTCCCCAGCAAATCACGCCGCCAGCGCTGTTCACCGCGCATGTGTGTTTCTGGCTTCCAGTGATCTTATTGCCGCTGAGCGCGGCCGGAGCATCCACCGCGATCGTCACCGTGTTGCTTGAAACTCCAGAAAGGCTGATCTGCACCGGGATCGCATTTCCTCCCGAGGCATCAGCGGGAATCTGCGCGTTCACCTGGTAAAGACCTACGTAGCCAGGCGATAATCCCGCGAAACTAACCGCGGCGTTTTCACCGCCGATCGTCACTTTGGGGGTCGTCACGGCGTGGGAAAGCGGATTGCCGGATGCCGGTTTTCCAGGCGACGGCGGATTCGTAACCGCTCCGAGCCCGGTGCAATAAATCGTGATGAACTCGCCCGGCTTCACTCCCCGCGAAGCCGATCCGCTAATGCTCCCCGATGGCGCGGCGTAGGTGGATGTGTTCGAAACCTGAATCGCGCCTTGCCCACTACCTTTTTGATTAAGGCTGAAGATCCCTGGAGAAAACGAACCCAGCGGAACCGTTTGCGGCGCGCTCGCTTGTCCGCCCACCGTCACCACCAGGGTCGCTTCACCGTTGCTCGGCAGGCCCTCGGGAATTTGAACGTTAAGCTGGCCCGGAAAAGCCGAGAACACGGACGCAGCGATTCCGTTGAACGTCACGCTCGCACCGCCCAGCGAAGTCAGCAGCGCGCCGTTCGAACCGAACGCGGAAAACGGGTTGTTCGTTCCGTCGTCCAAATTGCTGCCAAAGATGGCGGCGATGGAACCGGGCGCGAGTGGATTCGTTCCAACGGCAAAACTGGCGTTATTCACCACACTGGCTGGTGGCACGACCGGCGCGGAAGCCCCGAAAAGCAAGAAGGCCAGAACAAAAAGAGTGCAAATCCTGAGAAGCATGAGTATCCTTGTTTGTACATGCGAAAGCGTCGGCATGATGTGCGAAACTTTCGCCGGCTTTTTTGTGAAAGGCTTAACATCGCCGCTTAAAGCGTGAGGCGATTCTCGGTTCTATTGCGCGGTGTAGGTATCTGGGGGATTCAAGTGGATAGGAGTGTGCCATGCCGCAGCAGTCTTGGATTCTCGTTGCTTGTGCAACGCTACTCGCCGCAAGCGAACCTCAAACCGTTCTGAACCGGGATGGTCTCAAAGAAGCCTGGCGTCAGGCGATTTACGCCATTGAGCCGGATCGCTGCCACGGATTCACTGCGCAGAATGCTGCGCAAAACCTGAAGCTTGCCTTCGACCCGTCCGGGGCTCGGCTGGTTCACGGCGATTCCGACATCGCGCTTCGCCTGGTGGAATTCGGCCGAGGAGACGATCTGCGGCCACCGGACGCGGCGGTCATTTCCGGCTCCAAGAATCGCGTAGAGTACCGGCGCGGCAGGCTGACCGAATGGTACGTGAACGACTCCAGCGGCCTCGAACAGGGATTCACGCTCTCGGCGCCGCCGGCATCCGGCAACGGGGTGATTGAAATCGCCTTGGGGGTCGACGGCGCATTGCATCCGAAGCTCCAGTCGTCGACCGAGGTTGCGCTGCTCGATTCCCACGACCGCGCGGTGCTGCGTTACGGCGGTCTCAAAGCCTGGGACGCGCGAGGCCACGCGCTCGATTCGCGCATCGCTGTTGCGAACGACGTCGTGCGATTGATCGTCGATGACGCGGCCGCCGTCTATCCGATCACCATCGATCCCACGGTCACGCAGGTCACTCTTACTGCATCGGACGCTGCCAGCAGCACGCGCTTCGGGCAATCGGTGGCAATTAGCGGAACCACCGCCGTAGTCGGTGCGCCGTCATCCGGCGGAACTGTCGGCGCGGCGTACATATTCATTTCCTCTGGCGGATCGTGGCAGCAGCAAGCCAAACTCACCGCGTCCGACGGCGTGATCGGCGACCAGTTCGGAACTGCAGTGTCGATCGACGGACAAAACGTCGTGGTCGGCGCGCCTTTCGCGGCAAGCAGAGGCGCGGCTTACATATTCACAGGGTCTGGTTCCACGTGGACTCAGCAGGCGAAGCTGACCGGGTCGGATTCCGTTGGAAATGACCAGTTCGGAACTTCCGTGGGGATCAGTGGAACAACCGCCGTAGTCGGCGCGAGCAACGCAGTGGGACACGGCGCGGCATACGTGTTCACGTCCGCATCCGGAACGTGGACCCAGCAAGGGGAGTTGACCGATCCCGATCCGGTCGCCGGCGACCTTTACGGCATGTCCGTCTCCATCAGCGCCACCACGATCGTAGTTGGTGTTCCAGGCCGGGCGAATAGTAAGGGTTCCGCGTTCGTTTACGCGACCTCGGGGACATCCTGGGTTCAGCAGGCACTGCTGATTGCTGCCGATGGCGCCACGGGCGATAAATTCGGCTCGTCGGTCGCGGTGAGCGGCGATTCCGCGATCGTGGGCGCTCCTGATAAAGGAGGAACTTTCACCCCAATCGGCGCAGCTTACACGTTCATTCGGAGTGGCGCTACTTGGACTCAGCAGGCGAAGCTGCAATCTTCCGATGGCGGTGGAGCTTTTGGATATTCGGTGGGATTGAGCGGCACAACGGCGATTGTCGGCGAGATATTCAATTCGCAACTCAAGGGCGCGGCATTTATCTTCGTGCGATCCGGCGCAACCTGGACTCCGCAAGCGACGCTCACCGCTTCCGATATTGCGATCGGGGTGGAATTCGGCACGTCCGTTGCAATCAGTGGAACCAGCGCAGTTTCGGGGTCCCCGCTAAACACGAGCCAACAAGGCGCGGCGTATGTTTTCGCGCAATCCGGCGCCGCCTGGACCCAGCAGGCTGAAATCGTGCCCGCCGATGCAACCAGCGGCGACGCTTTCGGAAACGCGCTTTCGGTGAGCGGCGAAACCGCTCTCGTCGGAGCGGGAAGCAAGGGATCGAACACTGGCGCCGCTTATGTGTTCGTGCGTTCGGCAACGGACGGCACTTGGAGCCAGCAAGCCAAACTAACGGTTCCAGGCCTGACCAGTGGCGCCTCCTTTGGCGAATCCGTTTCGCTGAGCGGCGACACAGCGCTCATCGGCGCGAGCCTCGCCGCTTATGTGTTCGTCCGTTCCGGAACAAGTTGGAGCATGCAAACGAAACTCACTCCATCCGATGCCCCAGCCAATTTCGGATTCGCAGTGGCTCTTGACGGCGATACCGCTGTCGTCCCCGATTTTGGACAGAATGGCGGCCGTGGCGTGGGCTACGTCTTCGTCCGCTCCGGCTCAACCTGGACGCAACAAGCGAAGCTGAGTCCGTCCGATGCCGCCGCCAACGATTTGATTGGGCGCAGTGTATCGGTGAATGGAGACACGGTCGTAATGGGCGGGAGCTTCCAAAATTCGTTCCAGGGCGGAGCGTATGTATTTGCGCGCACCGGCACAACGTGGGCGCAACAAGCGAAGCTAACGGCATCCGATGGCGCATCCGGCGACAATTTCGCGTACTCGGTTTCGGTGAGCGGCGACACCATCATCGCCGGAGCCTACAACAAGGGTGGCGCGGAAGGCGCCGCTTACGTGTTCGTGCGTTCCGGATCGAATTGGACCCAACAGGCGAAATTACAGGCATCCGACGCCCAACCCAAGTACGTTTTTGGCATTTCGGTTTCCGTGGATGGAGATTTAGCCACGGTCGGCTCGAATGGCGTCAACTCTGGCCAGGGAGCCGCATATGTCTTCGCACGCAGTGGGTCGACGTGGTCCCAGACCATGAAACTCACAGCCACCAACGGAGCCGCATTGGATCACTTCGGACAAACGGCGTCGCTCAACGGTGGAACCTTGATCGTTGGGGCTCCCAGCCACAACGGCGGGGAAGGACTTGCCTACGTTTTCCTGCTGCCGACCCTTCCCGATAACGGCTTGGTCAATGCGGCGAGCTTCGCGCACACGGTTGCGCTCGGATCCATCGCAAGCGCGTTCGGAACCAACTACGCGAATTCAAACATTGGCGCGAGCGTAAAACCACTGCCCGACACCTTGGGCAACGTTTCGATCACCGTGAACAACGTGGCCGCCCCCTTGATTTTCGTCGGACAGTTTCAGGCGAATTTCCAGGTTCCGTTCGAAACAAAGCCGGGCACCGCTACCGTGATCGTTACTTCCAACGGAGTCGCGAGCCAGCCCGCGACTGTTGCAGTCACCGCGGAAGCACCTGGTATCTTCGTCACGGGTACGAATCAGGCTGTGGCGTTGAACGCCGACAACACGGTCGCGGACGACAGCCATCCGGCGAAGGTCGGAAGCGTGGTCGTAATGTATGTCACCGGGCTCGGTGCACTCGATCATCCGATCCCGACCGGATCGCCCGCTTCGAGCAACCCGTTATCAAACGCCGTCGTTGTTCCCACCGCGACGCTCGGTGGAGTGAACGCCGCGGTGCAGTTTGCCGGAATGTCGCCGGGATTTGTCGGATTAGGCCAAGTCAATCTGCAGATCCCGAAGCTAGCGAAAGGCAGCTATCCGGTAGTGCTGAAGCAGGGAGGGCAGACCAGTAACAATCCGGTGATCAGTGTGACGCCCTAGAAGCGACGGATCGCTTCGACCGAACCGCGCGCGCAAGCAAGCGTGATGTCGCTTCAGGCGGATCGCGGTAGCGCTCCCTTGCGGTCGCGGTTCGGTAGCGGGTGCTTCGCTGTTATCTTGATACTTGCGCCGGGAACTGCTCATCGTCGTGCTGTTTGTGCTCGCGTTGAGAGTACCGTTTCTCAACCACGCCGTCCAGGGCGACGATGTCTACTATCTGTACGGAGCGCAGCACGCGCAAATCGATCCGCTGCATCCGCTGCATGCCCGCTACGTTTTTCTCGGGCAGATGGTGGATATGCGCGGCCATCCGCACCCGCCCGGAAACTCCTGGTATCTGGGACTGCTCCTCGCGTTTTTTCAAGACGTCCATGAGATCCCGTTTCATGCGGCGTACATTCTCTTTTCTTTGATCGCAGCGCTCAGCGCACTTTCACTCGCCCACCGCTTCAGTCCGTATCCGCTCGCGGCTACGCTGCTATTTCTTGCGACACCAACGTTTGTCGTGAACGGTAACTCGCTCGAAGCCGATCTGCCTTTTCTTGCCTTCTGGCTGCTTTCCATCGCACTTTTCGTGGGGGCTGTCCAGCGCCGCTCGATCCAGCGGCTGATCGCATCTTCCATCGCCATGACGCTGGCCGCGATGATGGCGTATCAAGCCGTGATCCTGGCGCCGATCCTGCTCATCTACGCCTGGCGCTGGGGACGCAAATGGCGTCCCGCGTGGATCCCACCACTCACCGCTCCCATCGTACTTCTTGCTTGGCAAATCTACGAGCGCCTTTCGAGCGGAGCGCTGCCCGCCCAAGTCCTGACCGGCTACATGCAAACGTACGGACTGCAGGCGCTCGAACCCAAAATCCGCAGTGCCGTCGCGCTTACGGGACATCTGGCCTGGGTGGTTTTCCCCGGACTTTGGATTCCTTCGCTCTGGACCATCCCCACCGCGATCGGAGCGGCGTTCTATGACTGGAATCCGCTGTTTTGGGCATCCATCCCGGTTGGAGTTGGAATCCTGATCTGGTGCGCGCGCAACTGGCGCGATTTTCTGGTCCAATGGACGCTTATCTTTTTCGCTGCAGCGGTCGCCGGCGCTTTCGCCGGATCGGCGCGCTACTTGTTGCCGATCGCACTTCCCATCGCAATCCTCGCGACGCAGCGGGTCAGCCAGCGTTGGCTAAGAATCGGATTCGCGTTTTCTCTGGCGCTTGGTCTCGGCCTGGCAACGGTCAACTATCAGCATTGGGACGGATATCGCGAATTCGCCCGCTCGCTAAAGAACGACGTGGCATCGAAACGCGTCTGGATCAACGGCGAGTGGGGATTGCGTTATTACCTGGAGGCGGAGGGGGCGCTTCCGATCCTGGCGAGCCAGGCGGTCCACCCCGGAGAGATGGTGGTCTCAAGCGCCTTGTGCCTGCCCATCCAATTCACCACCGGAGGCGGCGTACTCGCCCCCATCGCGGAGCGGACCATCACATCATCCATTCCTCTTCGGATCGTCGCGCTGAACGGTAAATCGGCCTACTCCACCACCGCGTTCGGACTTCGGCCCTTCGATGTTTCGCTCGGGACAATCGATCGCGTACGCGCAGACTTGGTCGTGGAGCGAAAACCCACGCTCACCGATCTTCCGATGAACGCGCCGGAAGCAGAGCAGCAAATTGTCAGCGGCGTATATCAACTTGAAGGCGGCCAATGGCGGTGGATGAGCCAATCCGCCGTCATTCTCCTGAAACCGCCCGCTCGGCCGGCGCCGCTCGCAGTCCGATTCACTATTCCGGAACAATCCCCTGCGCGCCAAGTAACAGTAGAACTCAATAACCAACGTCTGGCATCCCAAACCTACGCGAATCCGGGCGCTTACACGCTGACAACCCCTGCTATCACGCCGGGCGGCGCGACAGCCTCGCTAACCATCACAGTCGACAAGACATTTTCGCCTCCCGGCGACCATCGCGACCTCGGCATCATCCTGAGCGAGGTGGGCTTTCGATAATCGCCCAAGCATTGCTATACTAAGGGTTTACCGCTCCCTGGACAGTCGAGGCTTCTGGTGTTCTTCAGCGTAAAGGAGTTGGAATTAAAGAAGGCGCGTTTCGACGCGGCCTTCGCTCCGGGTGACATTCAATACGATCAGGGACTAAGCCAGACAACACCGCTTGAAGCGGTGGGGACAGCGGAACTGCTTCCGCATACTCTGGGCGAGATCCGGATTCAGGGGCATCTCAAGGTAAAGATGCAAGCGGAGTGTGACCGGTGCCTGGGACCGGCTGGGTTTCTGATTGACGAGGATTTCGATCTGTTCTACCGCCCGGCCAAGCGCGCCGGATACGAGGAGGACGTCGAGATCGACGCGGGAGAAAGTGAGGTCGCCTTCTACGAAGGAGGCGGCGTGGAGCTGAAAGATATCTTGCGGGAGTTTGTTTTGCTCTCGCTGCCGATGCAGCGGGTCTGCCGGGAAGATTGCGGCGGCATCTGCCCGGTTTGCGGCCAAAATCGCAATCTGGTGGAATGTAACTGCGAGTCGAAAGCCGTAGATGACCGCTGGTCGGCGCTGAAGAAACTACAAGTCAGAGGAACATAATGCCAAATCCGAAGAGAAGACATTCGAAAGAACGCACGTCCACGCGGCGCGCGCACGATTCGCTGAAGAAACCCGGGATCGCGGAATGCCCGGACTGCCACGAGCCCAAGCTGCCGCATCGCGCTTGCCCGCACTGCGGACGCTATAAGGGACGCGAAGTCATCGAAGTCGCCGAAGAGTAACGGCGCGCCGGCGAATAATTCTCATCCATGCTAACCATCGCGGTCGACGCAATGGGCGGCGATCACGCCCCGAAAGCCGAAGTTGATGGGTCCATTCGGGCCGCCAAGGCTCTCGGCGTAAAAATCATCCTGGTCGGCAAGGAGGATGTGGTGCGCGCCGAGTTGACGCATCATCCGGATTGGCACGGTTTGCCCATTGAGATCCTGCATGCAAGCGAGCAGGTCACCATGGAGGACAGCGCGGCCAAAGCCGTTCGCAGCAAGCGCGACAGCTCCATCCGAGTGGCTTCGCGCCTGGTGCGCGATGGCGTCGCGCACGGCGTCGTCTCCGCCGGAAATACCGGCGCCGTGATGGCCACCGCGAAAATGGTCCAGGGCATGGTGCCGGGCGTCGATCGTCCCGCGCTCGCATCCGCGTTTCCGACGCTCAAAGGCAGTCCCGTGGTAGTGGTGGACGTGGGCGCCAATGTCGACTGCTCGCCGCGCATGCTCGCCCAGTTCGCTGTGATGGGCGATATCTACTCGCGCGTGGCATTCCGCAAACCCAAGCCGCGCGTCGGATTGCTCTCGATCGGCGAAGAGGAGCACAAAGGCAACGAACTGACGCGCTCGACCACGCCCTTGTTGAAGGCGCTTCCGCTCCACTTTGTCGGCAACGTGGAGGGCGGCGATATCTTCACAGGCGACCTGGACGTAGTTGTTTGCGATGGATTTGTGGGTAATGTCGCGTTGAAGGTGGGCGAAGGTTTGGTGGATATGATCTACCAGATGCTGCGCGAGTCGCTCGAAGCCACCATCACGCGCAAAATCGGCTACGTGCTCTCGCGCACGGCGTTTCAGGATTTTAAGAAGCGCCTGGATTATTCCGAACACGGCGGCGCGCCGCTGCTTGGCGTGAAGGGCGTTTGCATCATCACGCACGGACGTTCCAACGCCAATGCTATTAAAAACGCGATTCGCGTCGCCAAAGAATTGGCAGGCGGAAAAATCAACGAGCGGATCGAGGCGGAGTTGGCCAACGGCCATCCGCCAACCGCGTCGGCTGCCAACGCCGATTAATATGCGCTTCGCCGCTGCTTTCTTCGTCGCGCTCGTATCGGCGTTTGGCGCCGCGCAGGATCCGGTGCAGTGGAAGCTGACCTTCGATTCGCAATCTGCGCCTCCGGGATCGAAAATCCTCGGACATTTGGCCGCGAAGATCGAACCGGGATGGCATCTTTATTCACTCACTACGCCGCGGCCGCCCATCGCAACCACGGCTGTACTGGCCGAGAGTCCTGCTGTGGCCGGATTCAAGGTATATCAGCCGAAGGCGATCGTAAAACTCGACCCCTCCTTCAACGTAAACACGGAAACGTTCGGCGAAGAAGTTACTTTCCTCTTCGAGATCGAGCTGAAGAAAGACGCTCCGGCAGGACCGGCTGAATTGACCGCGCAGGTGCGATACCAGTGCTGCAACGACACCATGTGCCTGCCGCCCAAGCGCAAGACTGCGGCGGCCACGATCAACGTTGACGCAGCCGCCAAAGCGGAAACCATTGCGATCCCCGCCGGTTATACCGAATTCCGCAAAGCGCCGCCATCGACCGCAGCCAATACGCCGCCAGCGCCCCCCGCGCCCATCCAGAATCCGCAATCGTCCGGCATGGGATTCTTTTTGCTCACGACCTTCGCCGCGGGACTCGCCGCCATCTTCACACCCTGCGTCTTTCCGATGATCCCCTTCACGGTGTCGTACTTCATCAACCGGAATTCGGCCTCGAAGCGCGATGGCGTTGTGCAG
>DATGIH010000097.1:0-2668 GCA_035295865.1 Bryobacteraceae bacterium | reverse complement strand
GTTCGATCTGACCATCGATTTCCGGCACGCCATGATGGCGCGCGTGGTGCAGAGCTTGGGGCTGGCGTTCCTGTTCGTTCCGATCAACACCATGGCCTTCTATTTCATCGCCAAGCAGAACACCAGTTACGCGACGGGGCTGATCAACCTGGCGCGCAACGTGGGAGGCAGCAGCGGGATCGCGATTTCTACCACGTTGGTGGCGCGGCGTCAGCAGTTTCACCAAGCGAGGCTGATTGAGAATCTGAATCCGCTGAACAGCGCTTATCAATCCAGTTTGGAAGCCATGAAGCAGATGTTCATAAGCAAAGGTTCGGATGCGGTGCACGCCACCGCGCAGGCTCAGCAAATGCTCTACAACATGGTGCAACGGCAGGCCACGCTGCTGGCTTTTCTGGAAAACTTCCGGCTGCTGGCATTTACCTTTTTAGCGGTGATTCCGTTGATGTTGTTCATGAAGCGAATCCGGCCGAAAAAAGGCGACATGGTGGTGGAATAGGCCTCGGATTAAAGAACCAGCCATCCGGTTCGATAACGCTATAGAGGGGAACCAGTGCAGGAAGCCTCTATCGCGATCGTTGCGCCGCTGCAGCCGGAGGATTTCTTCGACCTGTTGTGGCAGGGCGTGTGGGAAGCGACTTTCGATCTCGGGCCTTTCGGGGTGCAAGTTCGCGATCTTCCGAGCGAGCGCTACAGCGTCAAAGAGCAGCAGGAGATTCTGAAGCAACTGCTGGAGGATCGCGTGGATGGAATTGCCATCGCGCCGGCCCATGTTGACGCGCTCAATCCTTTGATCGATGCGCATCAGGCCAGGGGAACGCCAGTGGTGACGTTCCATGGTGATGCTCCGGCGAGCGGGCGAGTGGCGTTCGTGGGTCCGGACGCATTTCGCGCCGGAAGGCTGGCCGGGGAACTGCTCGTGAAAATGATGGGCGGAAAAGGGCGCGTGGTAGCTTTTCCGGGGAACACGGAAAAACATCACCTGGCGCAACGAGAGCAAGGATTTTTATCGGAGGTCACAAAACAGACGGATGGCACGGTAGTCAAAGCTCAATGGCCGGATACGGAAGTCCTTTCATCCGCGGAGGGCGTGTACGTGGGCAACGAAGATCTGGCGGAAATCGCAGCGGCATTGGAAAAGGCCGGGCTGCGCGTACCTTGCATTGGATTCGGGAATACCGAGTCGGTGCAGCCGTTTCTTCGAAGCCAGACGATTTCCGCGGTGATCGATGAGCAGCGATATTTGCAAGGCTATTTTGCCGTGCAAAAGGTCTACGAAGCGATTTGGAAGAGCGCGCAAGGCGGAGCGATTTCGGGTATCCGGATTCCGTCGGATGTCGCCGTGGCGGCCAACGCTTTCGAAGCCAGAGATTCGCTGCACGAAGCGTTCGAAATGCTGCTGCACCAGCGAACCGAAGCGCTTTGTTCGTACAAGCAGCGGCTGGAGGAGGCCAATGCAGAACTGCTGAATCTTGCGATCACCGATCCGCTCACCGGCTTACTGAACCGGCGCAAATTCGAAGAGGTCTTGGAAAGTGAAGTGACGCGCGCGCGGCGTCATGGTCCGCTAGCGCTGCTCGTGATCGACCTGAATCTGTTTAAGCAGGTGAACGACCGATATGGACATCCAGCGGGCGATGAGGTGTTGAAGAGTGTGGCCGGATTGCTGAAATCCTGCTGCCGGCAGACGGATGCGTGCGCGCGCATTGGCGGAGATGAGTTTGCGGTGATCCTGCCGCACACCAGCGCGAGCGCGGCCGGAATCGTGCGAGACCGGATTCTGAAGGATGCTTACCGCACCAAGCTTTTGATGAGCGGCCAGGAAGTACGATTGAGCCTGAGTATCGGGATAGCGAGCTTGGCCAACGAGAGCAATGCCGGCGGATTGATCGCGGCGGCGGACGCGGATATGTATCGCGTGAAACAGGCCTCGCGCGGAGAACTGGCGGCGAGGTAAGGGCTACTTTATCTGCTCGTCTTTTTCCACTTTTCCGTCGCGGATGTGGATGACGCGGCGCGCGCGGGCGGCGATGTCGGCTTCGTGCGTCACAACGACGATGGTATTGCCCTGCTCCCACAGCTTTTCGAACAGCAGCATGATTTCGTTGCCGGTGATGCTGTCCAAGGCGCCGGTGGGTTCGTCGGCCAGCAGGATGGATGGCGAATTAACCAGCGCTCGCGCCACGGCGACGCGCTGGCGCTGGCCGCCGGAAAGTTCATTGGGCTTGTGATGCATGCGCGCTTCGAGATCCACGGCACGCAGGGCTTGCTTGGCTTTTTCGGTCCGGATCTGCGAAGGAACTCCGGCGTAGATGAGCGGGAGCTCTACGTTGTGCAGCGCGGAGGCACGCGCCAGCAGGTTGAACGTTTGGAAAACGAATCCGATTTCTTTATTCCGGATGCGCGCCAGTTCGTCATCCTGCATGTCGCTCGCGAGGCTGCCGTTCAGATAATACAGGCCTTTGCTGGGCGTGTCGAGGCAGCCGATCAGGTTCATGAGCGTGGACTTTCCGGAACCCGAAGGACCCATGATGGCGACATATTCGCCGCGGCGGATCTGGATATCGACGCCCGAAACGGCGTGGATTTCCTGATCACCCATTACGTAGGTTTTCCACAAATCGAAAGTACGGATGACGATGCCTTCGCGCTTCAGGCTTTCGCCGCG
>DATGIH010000096.1:0-15788 GCA_035295865.1 Bryobacteraceae bacterium | reverse complement strand
GGATTCGTGACTAAAGGATTCGCTACGCCACTCAAGCCATTGTTGGTGAATTCCGCGAACGCGTTCAAAACTGGCAAAAGCGCGTTTCTTGTGCCAGCCGCGTTAATCTTCGAACTATCCACGTTGAGCCGGGTCTGTTCCAACTCAGGGCGCGCCTGCATGGCCACCGTGATCAGCTCTGCCGTCGGTTTGAGATCTTCTTTTTCCGGGACCTTAATTGAGTCGAGCGGGACAATGTGTACCTCATCCAACCAAGGACTGGCGACGCCATTCCTGCTCAAGGCGTTTTTCAGAACCGTTTCTTGCTGCGCGACGTTTGTCTGCGCGATCAGCAAATTTTCTTTCGCGGAGGAAACTTCGGCGGCCGCTCTTGTCACTTCGATCTTGGGTAACGTTCCGAGATCGGCCTGGTGCTGGTTGCCCTCCAGAAGCTTTTGCGCCGTCTGGAGCGCTTGCTGCCGAATTCGGATGGCATCGTTGAAGCTGACTAGATCCCAATATAGATTCAGAACCGCAGAAATCGTCGTTACTACCTGCCGCTTCAGTTGCAGATCGCTCACCTTGGCATTGTTCTTAGCGACCCGGATATACCGATTGTTTACAGGTCTCCCGAATCCCTGCAAAAGCGGTTGCTGGATGTAAAGATCCAGATAACCGCCGGTAAAGGGGTTGACATCAAACGCAGGACTATTGAATTGATTCCGGGAGCTGTAATAAGAAAGCTGAAAACCCGTTCCAATCAAAAACTGCTGGTAGTATCCGGCCTGGAACGTCCGCGTGGTTTGTACAAGGGTAGGAACGCCAACGACGAAGAGATTGTCCTCAGGGCTGGTTAAGTGCTGAAACGAAGCGCTTGCAAAAAGAATCGGATCTAGACCTGGAGGCGTAACGCCGATGGATGCCACCAAGCCGCCGCCCGAAGTTACGCCCGTTCCCGTGTCGGCCAACCCCACAGCTGCAGCAGTTACGCCCGCCAAGCTGACACTTTGCGGACCGGCACTGATCGGGAGACCAACCTGACGCAGAAGCTGACCGCTTTGCGCGCGGCGCAGGACTTCCGTTGCCAGAAAGGGAGCATAGCGCTGGATCGCAATGTCCAAATTATTTTCGAGCGCGACAGCGATCACGTCCTGCACCGAAAGATACAGATTCCCCGAGCGGACCAGACCCTCGAGCCGCGGCGTGTTCGACAGCAACGCGGGACCCACAATCCGAGGCTGGATGTGAAACGGCTTCAGGAAATGGCCCACCACCGGGTACGGTTTCGGCTCCTGAATCGTGACCTCGGAGGATTGCGCGAAACAGGTCAACCCGACGCACAGAACAGTAGACAGTCTTCGAAAATAACTCATTGAATAGAATCCTAGCAGCCGTGGCAGCGGCCGATTGACTTTCCCAGAACTCTCCTCAAGTGCAATTCGCCTTCCACTTGAGTTGCGAGGCTGGCTGACCTTTTTCAACGTTGTTTCCAACCGGATGCGGCGTTCCAAGCCTTGGAATTCCTCGCACTGTCCGATTTCGTGACGGGCTGTCCGATTTCGTCACATCCGCGCGTCTCACAAGCGGCATGATCCCGTTCATTCTCTTGCTCTTTCTAACAGTCGCGCAACCACCGGGAATAGCGCGGTTCGAACAGCTCAACGAACATCTTTATCGCGGTGGACAACCTGGTGAGGCGGGCTTTCAAACACTCGCGAAAATCGGCGTGCGCACCGTGATCGATCTTCGCTACAAGGGCGCGCAATCCCATTGGGAAAAACACGTGGTGGAATCGCTCGGCATGCGCTTCATCGGAGTGCCGATGGACATGCACGCGCCCAGCGACGGCGAGATGGATCACGTGCTGCGTTTATTGAACACGAGCGAAGCTTGGCCTATCTTCGTACATTGCGAGGGCGGCAAGGATCGCACGGGAACAGTGATCGCTTGCTATCGAATCACGCACGATGGCTGGAGCAACGAGAAGGCGTATCGCGAAGCGCGTCAGCATGGACTAAGCACCATGGAAGTCGGTCTGCGCCGCTACATTCTCAATTACAGAAAGGCCGTGCAGGTTCCGAGTCCAGTGAAATGATCAACGCTGGTTGCGGACGACTTTGCCGGCCTTCATCACGAACACAACGCGCCGGACTGCGGTGATATCCTTTAGCGGATCTCCATCGATCGCGACCAAATCGGCTTCGAATCCAGGGGCAATTGTGCCAATCCGATCGCCCATTCCTAACGACTCAGCCGCCACGGATGTCGCGCTGCGCAACGCGTCCATGGGCGAATCGCGTCCGTCGCGCACGCGATAGACGAACTCCTCCGCATTCCGGCCGTGCGCTCCGCCAACGGCATCGGTTCCGAAGACCACTTTTACATGATGCGCGCGGGTACGGCGCAAAACATCCGCCGTTGGATCGAGAGCTTTTTGCAGCGCGACAAAGGTCGTTTCCGGAAAACTAAAGCTCGCGCGATTGTCCAGATAATTGTGCAGCACCAGAAAATTCGGATCGAAGTAGGTGCCGTGCTCGGCCATCAGCGCGAGGGTCTTGTCGTCTAAGAAATCGCCATGCTCAATGGACGTGCATCCGGCGAGCACCGCAGCCCGCGCGCCGTCGGCTCCGATGGCGTGCACTACCGCACGCAGTCCCACGGCTTTCGCTTCACCGCAGGCTGCTTCGATCTGCGCGTCGGACATGCTTTGAGCGCCGCCTGCGCCTAATCCGGATGTCGCGAAGAGCTTGATCACATCCGCGCCTTCGGACTTGGTTTTGCGCACCAATGTGCGGATTTCTTCGGGCGTGCCGCTCTTGTCGGTAATCTGCCGCATGGAAGTGAGAATGCGCGGGCCAGGCAGCGATCCTTGGTTGATTCTGTCGCGGACGTCCGCGTCAATCGCCGCGCCCACGCTTTGCACGGTGGTGAATCCGCCCTGCAGAGTGAGCCAGGCATTCTCGGCAGTGTAAAGCGCCGATGACTGTGGCGGTTCGCTTTGATTTACCAGCTTGTGGTTCGCATCGAAATGCCAGCTTAGATGGACATGAGTGTCGATCCAACCGGGCATTACGGTGAGTCCGCGCAGATCGTATGTGGCGTTCGCGTTCCCTGCTCCGATGCTCTGGATGCGCGAACCCTCAATGACGATCTGCTGATTTTTGAGAACGCCGCCTTTGCCGTCAAGTAACGTGCTGGTCTGAAGGACGATCGGCTGCGCGAAGCAAACTGTTATCGATAGAACCGCGACCGCTAGGGAGCGTAACAACGGTCGTGGTAGCGCTCCCTTGCGGTCGCGGTTCGGTGGCATTCAACGAGTATAAATCCCGGCCGAATTGCTCGCGACACCGTTTACTGAAACGATCACCGGCTGATTCCCCGCGCCGGTCTGCGGGACGCGCACGTTCACTTGATACAAACCAACGAATCCCGGCGCCAGGCCCGCAAAGCTCACCGCAGCGGATTCGCCGCCAAGGGTCGCGCTCACTTTTCCCGTCACATGCGACAGAGGGCTCGCGGAAGCAGCCGTGCCTGTTGCAACCGGATGATCCACTGCGCCAAGTCCAGTTAAGAAGAGCGACAGCACGCTTCCAGCGGCGGCGCCGTTCGCTGGACCGTTTGCGCTGCCATCTTGATTCAGCGCCGCCGCTTGGCCTTGGGCTGTGACGAACAATCCTGGCGCAACGCTCTGCACGGTAATGGTGCTGCTCGCCGATTTCACTGACACGGTCGTAGTACCTATTGG
Source organism: Bryobacteraceae bacterium (assembly GCA_035295865.1). Lineage (GTDB taxonomy): Bacteria > Acidobacteriota > Terriglobia > Bryobacterales > Bryobacteraceae > Palsa-89. The sequence continues at coordinate 12,064 of DATGIH010000096.1, read as the reverse complement.
AACTTGATAAGGAACCTGCGCGTTGATTTGCACCGGGCTCGCGTAAAAAATCGGCGCCGAGATGCCGCCAATTGTCACGGATGCACCCGCGAGCGAAGAAGGCAGCGGAATCCCGCTCGCGCTCATCGTACTCTGCGCAAGTCCGGAGCCGTAGATCGAAATGATCGATCCCGGCGCCGTGATTCCCGCTTGTCCGCTAGCGGCGTTTGCCACCGCCATTGCCGAACCCCGCAATAATCCATAAACCACCAGCGACTTCTGCGTCCCGGCATACACCTTGCCATTGGCAATCATCGGGACCGAATACTTCACATAACTGCCCAGCGCATCGCGCGAGCTGTTTTGGTTGCTGTTGTAAAGCTCGCGACTCAGATTCGACGCATCGAACGCATGCAACACGGCGGAAGATTCCAACATCCAAGCGATCCCATTGGTTGTTCCGTTCGCCGAAATCGACGGCACTCCGCCGGGATATCCGAAGCCATCGTTTGTTTGCGAGCTGGGAGAGGTTCCCAGCGTCGCGTTCGCCAGAGAAAAAGCCTTGAGCTGGTCGCCCGATCCGCAGAAATATACGGCCTTGTTGAAATAGGCCGGATTCCCGAACAATCCGCCTATTGCGCCGGCTAACGAAGCGACTATCTGGCTGTCGGACCCGGAATGCCATTTGCCGAGATTGTCGCGATCCAATACGTAGATCCGACCCTCCTTGCCAGCGCCAACGAGTAAATGACGGTGAGCCGCGCTTCCCGCTTCATCTCCCGCCAACACGACTCCCGCGGACCCAACATCCACGTCGCCGTCGTTCAGTTCGGAATAATTGAACGGCGCGAAATAGTCGGTTTCTTTCAGGTTTCCGCTGGTTGAAAGTTTGATGTAGCTTTCACCAAGATCTCCGCCGCCGCTCGCATAATCGAACGTGCCGTTGCCGGCCGCTAGATAGATATTGCCGTTCGCGTCCGCCGCCGGGCCTGCTCCGCCGTCCCAAAACGATCCCATGTTTCCATTCGGCGTGTTGTTGTAAACCGAGAGTTGCTTCAGCGTCCTCGCGTCATAACCCATCAGCCAGCCATGATACGCTCCGATATCGCAGTGGGACGAAAATCCGGCGTACACCACACCGTTTAACAACAGCAATCCCGGGCGCTGTTTGTAATTCCTTGGCGCGAAGGTGAGTGAGGATCCGCCTTCGCCCGTTCCAGAATATGTGGCTTGAATCACGACGGGACTCGAGGGACGTTCCTTGCCGGATGCGATATCCAGCGCATGCAGGCGGTGCACATAGTTCACCGATCCTCCGCCGATCTCTTTGGTCATCGCCACGACATAAACGGTTCCACTCGATGCATCGATCACGGGCGTGCTGGTGATCCCGAGTTCGGGCGTGATTTGATCGCAACCTGTATCGCCGTAGGGAACGCTGGTCACGCCCGCTCCCGGATTCAAGAAGCTGACATGCCAAAGCGGCGTGGAATTCGCGCCCGCACCACTGTCGGCATCGAATGCATACACGCTGTCATTCTCCGTAGCCACTAAAACAACGTTATGAGTTCCTTTGCCGGCGACAGCGATGTTCCCAATGTAGAGCGGCTGTCCATAAATAAATCCGTCCACCGCGTACGAGAACAACTTCCCGAACTGACTCTGGTTCACGTTGGCGGGAGTAAGAACCGTCTCCTTCAGGTTGGCGCCGGCACGGCTATTGTCGTACTGGTAAGTGAGCACGTTCACTTGTGCGCCAAGTGGAACAGTTAGTACAAACGCCCAAGCCGGCAGCTTGCGAAGTGTGGAAATCATAGAAGCAGAGGCAAGTACTAGGGCTATTTTATACCGGACGACACAAATTTCGGTTGTTTAACAAGATAATTCGAACGTTAGTTAAAGGTTGATGAAACGGCTCACCTCGCCCCGTGGTCTAACGGTTCGTGGCAGGCAGATTGCATCTACCTGCGTCGCCGCGTCCGGATTTTGACCTACTGAACCCCGTTTACCGTGGAGGAACTCGTGCAATACCATCAAAAGTCTTTGGTCTGTCTCGGCAGCTTGCTGCTTGCCCTAGTGTGTATTTCGGATACGGCGCTTGCCCAAACTGGGACGCTCACGGCCAATCCGCCGCAACTGAGCTTCAGCGCGCAGAACGGAACCATTTCACCGCAGACCATCATCGTGACGTCCTCCAGCGGGTCCGTCAACGTAGCAGTATCGACGGTATCGACCAACAACTGGCTTAGCGTGACGCCAACGAGCGGAACCACGCCCCTGCAACTCACGGTATCGGTAAATCCGGCGCTGTCGAGTCTGTCGACGGATGACGGATTCATCAACATTAATGCCACGGGCGCATCGCTTTCCGTGCGCGTCGAGCTGAACACCTTGCCGGGCGAGGGTTCGATTACCGCGACGCCCAACTCACTGAGTTTTCCTTTCTCTGTCAACAGCACCGTTCCAGCCACTCAATCGATTACGCTTTCGAGCAGCAATTCTAGCGTGACAACATTTACAGCGACGGCCCGGACCAGCGATGGCGGGGGCTGGCTGACGGTAAATCCGCAGTCCGGAGCCTTGTCCGGCGGCCTTCAAGTTACGGTGAATCCCACTGCACTGCCCGCCACACCAGGACCTTTTACGGGCGCAATCGCAATCAATTCCCCCGGAACCACCGGCGTCAGCATTCCTGTATTGGTGACTCTGGCCGGAACGCCTGCAATTCAGGTCGGCTCAAGCCAGCTGAACTTTGCGTGGGAGATCGGTACCACCGCGCCCGCGGCGCAATCTCTCGCGATAACCAGCAGCACCGGCGTCAACGTGACCTTCACGGCGTCGGCCAAGACTTCTTCGTGCGGCAATTGGCTGGTGATTTCGCCTCAAAGCGGCGCGACGCCGAGTAACATCACGGCGCAAATAAATACGTCAGGTTTGACCACGGCTCAACCTTGCGCTGGAGAGATCGACATCTCAGCGCCCGGCGCTTCTAATCCAAGTGTCGTCGTTCCGGTCAACTTACTCGTGAGCACCAATCCGCTCTTATTAGTTCCTTCCACCGGACCAACATTCGCCTATCAAATCGGAACCAGCGCCCCGGCAACGCAGAATGTCCAAATCACAAGCTCCGGTACGCCTTTGGCCTTCACCGTAGCGACCGCCGCGACCACTACAGGCGGCCCTAACTTCTTAACTGTGGCCCCGATCTCGGGAACCACGCCGCAGTCGCTGGCGCTCACGGTAAACCCGCTCATCGTGCAAACGCTGGGGCCCGGCACTTACAGCGACACGGTTACACTTACTTCCGCCGGCGCCGGAAACTCACCACAAACTTTTGCGGTAACCCTGACGGTAAGTAGCAATCCGCTGCTCAAAGCGAGCGTGGATTCCCTTACCTTCAATTACGAAATCGGGAAGGCGGCGCCCCCGAATCAGACTATCGCCGTCACCAGCACTGCTTCGCCGCTCAATTTCAACGTCTCCGTGAGCACCACCAACTGCTCCGGATTCCTGACAGCGGCCGCCAACAACGGCGCCAACGGCGTTACTTTTCTCGATCAAAACCAGGTGATCGTTTCGGTGAATACAACCGGCCTGACGACTCCGAAAGTTTGTACCGGAAACATTACACTGAGCGTGCCCAATTCCGACACGCCGGCGCTGAGCATTCCCGTCACGCTAAACGTCAGCGACAAGGCTCTGTTGGATGTCAGCACCAACACCATCAACATCACCCTGCTGCCAAACGCGGCGGCTGCGCAACAGACCGTAGCGGTGACCAGCACAGACTCCACGGTGCTGAATTTCACAGCGACAGCCACCACCAATCCAGTGGGATTGACGTGGCTCTCGGTCGCGCCCAATAACGGTACGACACCAAGCAACCTGATCATCACGATCAATCCTGCGAATCTGGGAGTCGGAACTTACGATGGGATCATCACGGTCACATCGCCCGGTCTGCCATCTCAAATCATCCACGTCCATCTAACGGCCGGCGCCGCTGCAGTGAACGCAAATCCGACGAGTGTGACACTTACCGAGGCGCCGGGTGGAACACCAGTCAGTCAAACCGTGCAGATTAGCGGAGTGCCGGCTGGAACCACGATCGGTGCTCTGGTGACGACCTTTAACGGCTCCGGATGGCTTACCGCCACGACGTCCGGCAACACGGTTACTGTAACCGCCGATGGAAGCAAAGTATCGGCAAACACGCTTTACACAGGTGTGGTTTCGGTTATCGTGCCGGGGGCTTCCAATAGCCCGTTATACGTACCGGTAAGTTTCACTGTGAGCACGCCGAATTCGTTTGCGCTCTCCGCGATCACCGCCAACTTTAATTACCAGATCGGCGGGACGGTGCAGAATCCGCAAACCATCCAAGTGACTACCACCGGACCAAGCGTTCCGGTCACGACCACGTTCACTCCGATTACGGGAGGGAACTTCTTGACCGTGACTCCAACTTCCGGAACCACACCGCTAACTCTGAGCCTGGCGCTCAATAGTTCGGTGGTGTCCACGCTTGGCGCCGGAACCTACACGGGAAATGTCGTCGTTTCCTCCGCCAGTATTCCGGGTGGCGACGCGACCATTAAGGTGAATCTCACGGTGTCCGGAGCAACGGGGCCAGCCGTGGGAGCCGTGGTCAACGCTGCGAGCTTCTTATCGGGACCTGTCTCGCCGGGAGAACTGGTGACCATTTTCGGCAACAATCTCGGGCCGACGCCTGGAATCAACTTCACGCCGGATAACGGCCACGTCGATACCACTTTGGGCGACACCACCGTGACCTTCGACGGTGTGGCCGCGCCGCTGATTTATGTCGGACCGCTGCAGATCAACGCGATCGTGCCCTACGAAGTCGGTACGATGGCGCCGCTCGGTGGTTCGATCAACGTGGTGGTCACTCACGGCGGTGTCATCTCGGCCGCATTTATGGTGACCGTGACCGACACCGCGCCGGGCATCTTCTCGGCTAATCAGAGTGGTACCGGACAAGGCGCCATTCTGGATGCGAATCTGAGCTCGAACAAAACCAATCCAGCGCCGAAGGGCAGCACGGTGTCGATTTTTGTTACGGGTGAGGGCGCCCTGAATCCGCCAGTGGCAACGGGATCCATGTCTGGTCCCTCATTGCCGCTGCCGAAACCGGTCGCCAACGTTACGGTGACCATCGGCGGCCAGCCTGCGGCAGTTTCTTACGCTGGCGAAGCGCCGACGCTGGTGTCGGGCGTCATGCAAATCAACGCTGTGATCCCGGATGGTATCGGATCCGGAAATCAGACAGTGGTGGTGAAGGTCGGCAACAACGATACCAAGTTGCAGCCGATCACCGTCAACGTGCAGTAGCGCACGTTCTGAACGTGTCGTGTTCGCACTCGTGCGAACACCCTGAACAAAGCCCAAGCGTCGCCAGGAGTGGCGACGCTGCACGGAACAGTGCGTGCGCTACTCATAGCGCAGCGCGCTCATCGGATCGATTCCGGTGGCGCGCCGCGCTGGTACATAAGCTGCCAGTGCGGTGACCGCGACAATCACGCCGACGGCCATTCCGATCACCAACGGATCGTTCGCTTTGATTCCGAACAGTTGGCTTTCGACCAACCGGCCCAGCGCCAGAGCAGCCAGCGCGCCGGCGGCAACCCCGGCGCCCACCAGGAACACGATCTCGCTCAATACCATCCGCAGCACATTCGTTCGCGAAGCGCCCAATGCAATGCGGATTCCGATTTCCTGCGTGCGGCGCGCAACCGCATAAGCTGTCACGCCGTACAGGCCCACCGAAGCCAGCAATGTCGCCAATATTCCGAATGCCACCGAGAGCCACGCGAAGAGCCGATCCAAAAAGTGCGTCTCTTCGATCTGCGTTTCCATGGTCTTCAAATTGAAGACCGGGAGAGATGCATCCAGACTCCGGACGCTTTGCCGCGCGGCTTGCGCGAGACTCAACGGATCGCGGCCGGTGCGCAGATAGAACGTGATTTCGGATGGCGTTGCGTCCTGCAAAGCCGCCGTGAATGTCCAGGGCCGCGGTTTGTCGCGCAGGTTGCCGCTCTTGATATCGCGCGCGACACCGACGATTTCGAATTCGAGTGGTCCGTCGGGACCCCAGCCGAGGCGATGTCCAACCGCGCTTTCATGCGGATAAAAGCGATTCGCGAAGGTCTCGTTGACGATGACGACTTTGGGCGATCCTGCGCGATCCCGATCCGAAAAATCGCGGCCAGCGATCAAACGCGACCCGACAGCCTGGAAGAATCCGGGCAGCACTTGGTTAAATCCCGGATTCATGTTTTCCCCCTCACGCGGGTGGTAGCCTTCCACGTGCGCGGTGTTCTGCCAGTTCACATCGGCGAGAATCGGGTACGAGGCGCCGCTCGCAGCCGTCACTCCAGGTAGCCGTTGCAGCTTGTCTTCGAGTTCCGTGAACAAGTGGCGAGAGCGCTCCGGCGTGTATCGATGGAGCGAGGGATCGATGCTGAACGCCAGCAGTTGCGTGGTCTCAATGCCTGTTTTCGCGCTCAGGAGCGAATACAGGCTGCGCGCAAATAGTCCGGCGCCGATCAATAGGAGAAGCGACAAGGCAACTTGTGCGGCCACCAATAATTTTCGCAAACGGCTTTGGCCGGCCCCGGCCGAGAGTTTTCCCGATTCGCTCTTCAGCGTCACCGCAAGATCCGGATGTGTTCCTTGCAGCGCCGGCGCAGACCCGAAAAGGATCGCCGCCACCAAACTGACCCCAGCGGTGAATGCCAGAATCCGCATGTCCGGCGTAGTGTGCAAGGCCGCGCCAATATTCGGATACGGGAGAATCCCGACCAGCAGCGAAGTCAGCCACATCGCAATCAGTACGCCCAGCAGTCCGGCTACCGCTGCGACCATCGCGCTTTCGGTCATCACTAATCGGATCAAAGCCCCGCGCGTGGCGCCGAGCGATAAACGGATCGCGATCTCCTTCTGCCGTGCCGCCGCGCGCGTGATCAGCAGATTCGCCACGTTCACGCAAGCGATCAGTAGTAGCGTGCCCACCATCGCGAGCAGCACGTAAAGCGGCTTGCCGAAAAGCTCCTGAAAGCCGCCGAAGCCCTTCGACGCATCCGTAAAGTACAACCGGTTCGCCAAATAGCGCTTCCAGTTTTTCTGTGGCGCGCCCACGCCGGTCAAATCGTTCTGCAACACGCTGTGATAGGGAATGGACATCGCGCTTTGCGCCGTCCGTACGTCCGTCCCTGGCGTCAGCCGCGCGAAGATCCGCAGCCAGATGCTGTTGCGCCGCGCGCGATCATCCCAGGTTGGCGTCACGACAGTCTTCATCGCGAGCGGCACGAAAACATCCGCCGGACTCATCGCCTCGAAACCGGTGAACCCGCGCTCCGCGACGCCGATGATCGTCATCGGATGTCCATTAACTTCGATTGAACGATTCAAAACCTGCGGATCGCCGCCGAATCTCCGCTGCCAGTATTCGTAGCTGATCACCGCGTACGGCTCGCTATCCTTGACTTGATCTTCCGCGGGAGTGAAGATTCGCCCGATGGCCGCTTTCACACCCAACACGTCGAAATAGTTGCCGGACGCCAGTTCCGCTACGCCGCGCTGCGCCACTCCTTTGTCCGCGATGTCCACCGTGTCCTCATAGCGCGCTGCGATTCCACTGAAGACGCCCGGGTTGGCGTCGCGCAACTCCGCGTAGGCCGGATACGCGAAGGCATCTTCATATCCGCGCGTGGTTCCACCAATAAACTGGCCGGCCCATTGAAACAGCACCAACTGCCGCGGTTCCTTCACCGGCAGCGTGCGCAGCAGAATCTGATCCGTCAGAGTGAAGATCGCGGTGTTCGCGCCGATTCCGAGCGCGAGCGAAAGCACAGCAGCGGCAACCAGCGATGGATTCCGCCCCAGGCTCCGCAATACAAACTTCAGGTCCGCAAAAATGGTCCGCATAATTATCTGTAGACGCGGGAATACGGCGATTGTACCCGGCAGAAGTCGAAGTGCTTCGTTTTCGTTATTGTTCTTTCGTGTGTTGAATGTTGTATTACGTTTTCTTGCGTTTCGAGTACTGATCGGCTATACTCAATGAGTCACGGGATATGAGGCGCACGTTCCTGACTTTCGTGTGGCTTCCCGCCGCTGCGGTTCTTGCTCAACCGGCGCGGGCCGTCTCGTTTTCCGGCGACGTCTATCCAATCTTTGAAAAGGCCGGTTGCCACGGATGCCACAATCCGAACGGCGTAGCCTCCGCCACGCGGCTTCATTTCCCGGAAGAAGATGCCGCGAAAGCGCGCGTCGATGCGTTCGGAAAATCGCTGGTCGATCTGGTGGATCGCGAGAATCCGGACAATTCGCTGCTTCTGCTGAAGCCCACCAATCGAGTCGCGCACGCCGGCGGACTTCGCATCGCCAAAGACAGCGCGGAAGAGGCGACGCTGAAATCGTGGATTGCGTATTTGGCGACGTTATCCCCTGCCGAAGGCGCGAAAGCACTCAAGTATAAACAGGAAGAAATGGCGGGCCACGGCGTGGTTCCCACCGCGGTACTGAGACGCCTCACGCACGGCCAGTACAACAACACGGTCCACGATCTTTTGCGCGAAGCCAGCAGTCCGGCGAGCCAGTTTCCGCCCGAAGATTTCGTCGATGGGTTCAAAGACCAATACGCAGCGCTGTCCGTGTCGCCGATCCAAACTGAGGCTTATGCGCTGGCCGCCGAAAGGCTGGCCGCGAACGCATTCCGGCGCGGCGATTCTCGCGGCTTGCTGCCCTGCCCTTTGGATTCCGCCGATTCTGCATGCCGCATCAAATTTATTGAGAACTTCGGACGGCACGCATTCCGCCGTCCGCTGACGGAAAAAGAAACGGCGCGCTACGATGCGCTGTTCCAAAGCCAGAAAGATGTTCTGAGCGGCGCCCAGGTTGTGGTTCAGGCGATGCTGCAATCGCCGAATTTTCTTTTCTGGCTGGATGAGACGCCGAACCCGCAATGGAAAGCGTATGCAACGGCCTCGCGGCTTTCGTACTTTCTCTGGAACACCATGCCGGATGATGCACTACTTGCCAGCGCAGCCTCGGGCGACCTGGGCACGCCCGCGGGACTGGAACGCGTGATCCGGCGGATGCTGGCGGATCCCAAAGCGAAACAAGGATTCGACGAGTTCGTCTCCGAATGGCTTCGTTTTGACCGCGTCTCCACGGCAGCGCGCGAGCGCCGGATGTATCCGCTGTTCAGCCGCGAGCTGGTGTCTTCGATGATGGAAGAATCCAAGCGATTCCTCGGGGATCTGGTGTGGAACAACAAGAATTTCATGGACGCGTTCACCGCGAACTACAGCTTCGTCAATTCGAATCTCGCGGCCATCTATAAAGTCACTCCGCCCGCGCGCGATTACGATCGCGTGGAGTTTCCGGCAGAAGACCAGCGCTCCGGCCTGCTTGGACAGGCTCTCTTCTTGACTTTGACCAGCAAGCCGGAGGGCACGGCGCCCACGGCGCGCGGCTTGTTTATCCGGGAGCAGTTCCTCTGTCAGCATGTTCCGCCTCCTCCGCCGGGCGTCGATACGAACTTGCCGCCAGTGCAGGAGTCACAGCCGGTCACCAATCGCCAGCGGATGGCGATGCACGCAACGAATAAGATGTGCGCCGGATGCCACACGCTGATCGATCCCATCGGTTTCGGATTCGAGAAGTTCGACGCCATTGGCATATATCACGAGAAAGCGCGATTGCTGTTCATGCCGGTGGTGGAAGACGCGGTGAAAGCGCGCTCGGCGAAGCCGAAGGAAGTCTTCCTGGACGTGGATACCACGGGAACCATCACGGGATTGCAGAATGCCGCCTTTCGCAATCCGCTGGAGATCGGCCAACTGCTGGCGCACACCACGGAATGCCAGGAGTGCATCGTCAAACAGGTGTTCCGCTACATGGCCGGCCGCCTCGAAACACCCGCGGACCGTCCGCTGCTCAATCAAGCGCTCGAAGATTTCCGGAATTCTCACTTCCAATTTCAAGAACTGTTAGTATCCCTAGCTAAGGGGCGGGAGTTTCCACCCGCCAACAAGGATCTCCATGTCGCACGTAATAACCAAACGCAATAGGTTATCGCGCCGGACGCTGCTCAAAGGTCTGTCGCTATCGCACGCGCCGGTGTTGATCGGGCTTCCGCCGCTGGTGTCGATGTTCAATTCCACAGGCACCGCGTACGCGGCTGAAACCACCACCGCACCAGTACAAAAGCGTTTCGTGTTTTGGTTCAACGGCAATGGGATTCCCGAACGCTACTGGATTCCTAACCGCACCGGCGCCAATTACGACGTAACGCCATGCCTTGCGCCGCTCGCGCGGCTGCATGACGAAGTGTTGGTCCTGAGCGGGCTCGACAATTCCGCTGTCGGAGGAACGGCGGGCGATGGCCACTCCGGCTCCATGAGCGCGCTGATGACGTGTACGCGCTACACAGGGCGCGGACCCGGCGGTCCTTCGTTCGATCAGATCCTCGCGCGGCGCATGGCGGACAACATGCGCTTTCGATCGCTGCAGATCGGTGTCTCGCAGGAATCGTTCGGGGGATCGATCCAGAAAAATATGAGCTGGGCTGGACCGGATCGTCCGCTACCGCCCGAAGAGATCCCGCACCGGTTGTTCGACCGTCTGTTCGGCGCCAAGGACGAAGGCTGGGTCAATCGGCAGCGCAGTATTTTGGACGCCGTGCAAGGCGATGCCGCCGAGCTGCGCAAGGGACTGCCGAAAGAGGACGAGCTGCGCCTGGACGAGCATCTGTCGTCAATCCGCGATCTGGAGCGCTCCATCGCATCGCTTCCGCCCGAGTATCGGGAAGTCGCGAAACCGGACGAAGATTTCGATATGAAGGACTGGCCGCGCATTGCGAAGATCCAAAGCGATCTTTTGGCTTATGCGCTCGCCACTCGCCAGACGCGCGTCGCCAGCTACATGCTCACCAAGTGCCAGGGATTGGCGCGATTCCCGTGGCTGGGTCACACTGCCGCTCGACATCACGATTACACACACGCCGATGGCAAAGCACCTGGTGAAGAAGGGGCGCAAGGGCAGCGCATTCTCCGCGATATTTGCCGCTGGCACGTGGAGGAGTTCGCTTACCTCGTCGCAAAACTGAAATCGATTCCGGAGGGCGCGGGTACGTTGCTCGATAATACGGTCCTGCTGTATGTTCACGAGCATGCCGAAGCCGGCGTGCACAAGAACAGCGGGGTCATCGCGCTGATGGCCGGCAACAAGCAAAGGCTGGCGCACGGACGCCACACCCGAACTGCCGGAACCATCGGAGATCTATACCTGACCGTCGCCGACGACGTATTGAACGTGGGACTCGGCGGATTCCCGGCCGCCAGCCGCCGTCTCACCCAGATCCTCGCTTAAGAATTCGCGATGGCATACACTCGCAAAATCGGGCGTGGTGTAGCCCTCGGTTTGCTTTTCACGTGCGCGCTCGCAGCCGAGATTACGCCTCGCGAAGAACGCGACATCGCGCAGTGGATCATCCGGCTGGGCGGCAGCGTGATGGTGGATGGCAGCGATCGCTTTATCACCGATCCGTTTGATTTGCCCGATCGCGATTTCCGCATCGTTGTCGTCGACATGCATGGCACCATCACCGATCCCAAGGAACTGGAGCCACTGAGCAAGCTGAGCCATGTACGCGAGCTTTATGTTCCAGCGCGCGTTTGGAGTCCCGTAAGCGACGTCAAGGCTCCGTTCGCCGACGAATCTTTCCAGTACTACACCGGAATGCATGAGCTGCAGAAGTTCCAAGCAGGTTTGACCACGCTCGCGTGGCTCGACATTGGCGACGAAGGCATCAAGCGGATGGCCCCATTGACGCAGCTTAAGGACCTGCGGGTGGCGCTCACCACCATCAAAGATCCGAAATGTTTCGAGGCGCTGGTGAATCTGGAGTCGCTGGATCTCAATGACACCTACGTGCGCGATTCGTCGCTCGCTCCTCTGGCCGCCATGAAAAACCTGCGGCGTCTGACGCTCGTCGGAACGCTGGTTACCGACGACAGCCTGAAATACCTGCGCGATCTCACCAAACTCGAAGAGCTGG
>DATGIH010000095.1:0-43177 GCA_035295865.1 Bryobacteraceae bacterium | reverse complement strand
CTTGTACTTCCTCAACAATCGTGGAGCGTTTAGCCCGCTCCTTCATTCATGACGAGCAGGTTTGTCACCGATCCTCCTACAAAAATACCGCAAAGTGTCCGGTAACAGGCGCTTTTTGATATCCTACCTGAAACACGGCGGCCAAATAGTCAACCTAGTTGTGGCAGTAAATAATCGAAATAAGAAAACGCAACGTGAGAGATACTTCCAATCCACAACCCGGTAGGGAATTCAATCCCTGGCTGCTATTCGCACTTGTACAATTACTCGCCGCTTTGGCTTGTCTCATCCAGTGGGGTAACCCATCACCGTGGGCGCGAGTGGACGTTTTCTCTGGCGGGTATCTATTTCTGCGCGCGCTCCCTGTGTTTCGTTCTCTCATAACGCCGTTCCGGGATCGCCTCACGCGCGAGGGGAAACGCGAACGGTTCGGCCTGACGTCTGGTCCGGGAGTGTTGGGGATCTCAGTGATTTTATCGATTGTCGATCTTGCAGTCTATTTGGATTATGGACATTGGCATTTAACGCCAAGCCTCGTGCGGCCGCCGCTTCAAGCGTTTGGGTTGTTGCTGCATTTCACGGTTGCGGTATGCAATCGATGGACATCGAGATATCTCCGGGCAGCGTTTGCGAACGGCGTCACCCGTCCGACATTGATGAGGAGCGGTCCTTACGCTTATATCCGGCACCCGACCTATGCCGGCGCCATGATCCAGAGAGTTGCGGAGCCTCTGGTGTTTGGTAGCGTAGTGGCGTGGGCGCTGGCCGTCGTATGGTGGGCGCTATTGTTGCGCCAAGTGTGGATTGAAGAGGTCCATATGCGGGAGCTTTTCGGGGCGGATTACGACAGCTACGCGAGGGGGACAGCGAAGCTGATCCCGGGGGTGTTTTAGCTTGTTAGCACGCAAGAAAGTCTAATTCATGGACGACGGGTAACGCAATGATGCAATTGGGTGAAGCACTCCGACGTTGCCTTACAACTTAAACGATGTAGTCCGACGTGCCGAATATGTGGAGCCGATGAGTTTAAATCGGATGGTATGGCGGAGAGAGAGGGATTCGAACCCTCGATAGAGTTTCCCCTATACACGCTTTCCAAGCGTGCGCCTTCAACCACTCGGCCATCTCTCCGGGGTCTGCGAGGAACAGGTTTCGCGGGCAGATTCGTCCGCGACAAATTCAGTCTAACACGGGCCAGTCTAGCCACGCGCCGTGCGGGTTATCATCAAAGCATGAGCGTGCGTTACCGCGAGCATGCACCGCCGGAACGGCTTCGCGCCTCGGTGGAATGCTTCTGGTCGCTCGCGCCCGGCGAAGCGGTCCCGCAATATCCCGTGCTGCCGGACGGCTGCGTGGACATCGTCTACTCGCGGAGTGCCGGACCTCAGGTTGTCGGGACCATGACCTCCGTCCGCCGATTCACGCTGGAAGCCGGACAATTTCAAATCGGGGTACGCTTCCGGCCTGGGATGGCGCCTGGATTCGTCCGCGTTCCCGGCAGCCAGACCACTGACCGGCTGCTCTCGCTCGACGACCTGTGGGGCGTTCAAGGCCGCCAGTTCCATGAGCGGATCGCAAATGCAGAATCGGCTGAACACTGCATCGGTCTCTTAGAAGCACAACTCGCCGACGAAACGGAACCGAACGCCGTGCAGAAGATTTCCGCGTACATCGTGGATCGCAGCGGCCAGGTGCGCGTGGACGACCTCGCGTTCGATGCCGGCATGAGCGCCCGGCAGTTGCGGCGGATTTTTCTCGAACAGCTTGGCCTATCGCCGAAACATTTCTGCCGCGTCATCCGCTTCCGTCACAGCTTGCCGAAGCTGCGCGCCGCAGACCGTGGCGATTGGACGCAAGTCGCGTTGGATTGCGGCTACTATGATCAGGCCCACTTCATCAACGAGTTTCGCGAATTCAGCGGCTATACTCCGGGTGAATTCGCGACATTGCCCCGTTGACCCGCGCTGGCCGTTTTTTCCAATCGGTTCCCCACTGCTTCCGGTTACGATAGCCCTCATGAAGATCACACCGATTCTGATTGTGGACGAGATTGAGCCGTCGCTGGACTTCTGGGTTTCGAAGCTTGGCTTCGCGAAAACCGTGGAGGTGCCTGAGGGCGACAAGCTTGGCTTCGTGATCCTGCAGAAGGACGGAGCCGAGGTGATGTTCCAGACGCGCGCGAGCGTAAAGAAAGACGCGGGACCTGCTGCGGATGCGGTGCTCGCCGCCGGGTCGAATCTTTACGTTGAAGTCGAGAATTTCGGCGATGCGCTGGATCGCGTCAAGGGGGCCGACGTGGTGGTCCCGGAACGGATCACATTTTACGGCATGCGCGAAATCTGGGTGCGCGAGCCTGGCAAAAACGTACTAGGGTTTGCCGCGCGCAACTCGCAATAGGGCGTTACGTCAAGTTACTAAAGCCAATGGCGAGATGATTGCTGGAGGAATACCGGTAAGTATGCGGCTGAGCTTCTTACTGGCGATTCCACTAGCGTCGTGGGCGGCAGGTTCTTCCGCGCCCCAGATCGTACGGCGATCTGTGCAGGCTATTCGATCGGATTGGGCACAAGCGCCTGGTTATTCTTTCCAAGAGCGCGATGTGGAAAGCAAGCACAACGCACGCCGGACGATCAAGACCTATCAAGTGTTGATGGTCGATGGCTCGCCTTACCATCGGCTCATCGCGCTCAATGATCGCCCGCTTTCCGCTGACGAACAGGCTGAAGAAGAACGCAAGCTCCAGGCCGAGATCCAGAAAAGGGAGCACGAGTCCAAGCGCGAGCATGCACGGCGAATCGCGAAGTATCAAAAAGAACGACGCCAGGATCAGGCTATGTTGATGGCGATGGTGGACGCCTTCGACTTTCAGATGGCTGGTGAAGAATCCGTGAACGGCCACGGTTGCTGGATTCTCGACGCCCGTCCCAAGTCAGGCTACCAGCCGACGAGTCGCGAGACGAAAGTGCTGGCCGGAATGCGCGGACGATTGTGGATCGACAAAAGCCAATATCAGTGGGTACGCGTGAAGGCGGAAGTCGTCCGTCCGGTGAGCTTTTACGGATTTATCGCGAAAGTCGGCCCCGGAACCACCATCCTGTTGGAGCAGGAACCGGTGAGCGCCGATCTCTGGCTGCCGAAGCGCTTAAGCATCCACGTGAGCGCGTCGGCATTCGGATTTTTTGACGAGAGCTCGATTGATGACGAGACGTTTCGCGATTATCAGCCGCTGCCGAACACGTCGGCTGGGCTGGTGAAACATTAATCCAGAAGCCGCTTCGCGTGCTCGAACACGGCGCGGAACATTTCCGGCGTCAATTTTCCCGTCGAAGTGTTTTGCTGGCTCGGATGATAAGAGCTGATCAGCGTTGGTTGGCCTGGTCCGGTAGCATGTTCGCGATCGTGGGCGAATAGAAAGCCTGCGCGTCTCGTGATCTTTCCTTGATCGCGCAGGATCGTGAGATAGTTATCGAACGCGAGCTTGCCGAGCGCGATGACCACTTTCACACTCCCCAGGAGTTCTAACTCGCGCTCCAAATATGGGCGGCAGTTGCGTATTTCATCCGGCGCCGGCTTATTATCCGGAGGCGCGCAACGAACCGATGCACCGATATAAGCATCGATCAACGTCAGGCCGTCGTCGCGTGAAATGCTGGTAGGTTGCGACGCAAATCCGGTGTCGTACATCGCTTTGTACAGGAAAACGCCGGAGCTGTCGCCGGTGAAGACTCGGCCCGTGCGATTCGCTCCGTGCGCGCCGGGCGCAAGTCCGACAAGCAGCACGCGCGCGTTCGGATCGCCAAATCCAGGAACCGGCTTCGCCCAATATTTCCAATCCATGTAAGCGCGGCGTTTCACCACCGCGATGTGGGCGCGATACTCCACCAGGCGTGGACATTTCTGGCACGCGATAATTTTCCGATTGAGGATTTCCAGAGCCCGCATGAAGCGCCTGGGTTTATCCTAACCGGTTCAGCGAGAGACTTCGATGCGCATGTTTTCGAGCGAGGGATCGATCGCGGGCAACTCCGCGGCGTTCTTCGACTGCATGACGCTCACAAACAAGGGAACCAGCTCCGGATCGCGCCAGCCCCGGCGGACTTCTTCTTCCATCAGCGCAAACGCTTGATCGGAAGAAAGCGCCGGTTTATAAGGACGCTCGGTGATAAGCGCGTCATAGATATCCGCCACTTGCAAAATGCGCGCTAGCAGCGGGATGTCTTCGCCGGCCAAGCCGTCCGGATAGCCGGTACCGTCCCAGCGCTCGTGGTGATTGCGGATGATCGGCAACACGGGCCACAGACTTTTCATCGGCCGGCAAATCTCTTCGCCGCGAATCGGATGGCTACGCATTACTTCCCACTCTTGTTCGCTGAGCAATCCTTGTTTGAACAGAATGGCATCGGGGATGCTGATCTTTCCGATGTCGTGCAAGTATCCGCCGCGATGCAGCGCCGTAAGGTCGGCGGGCGATAGGCCCAACGCTTCTCCTAGCATCACGGATGCAACTGCCAGCCGCTGGCAATGCTGCCCCGTGTAGACATCGCGCTGTTCCACTGTTTGCGCCAGCGCGAACAGGATGGTTTCGGCTTCTTCGAGCGAATCCACTAACGCTTTGTTGCGCAGCATGGCGCGGATGCGCGTGCGCACCACAGCCGGATGCAACGGCTTGATGAGAAATTCGTCGGCTCCGGAAGAAATACCCGCGATTTCGTTTTCCACGCCCTGCACGTTGGTGAGCATCAGCACTGGAATTAACTGCGTGCGGCGATCCGCTTTCATCCAGCGGCATAGTTCCGGGCCGCTCATCTCCGGCAACATCAAATCGACTATGACCAAGTCGATTTTCTCCGACTCCAGCAACGCCATCGCCTCCGATGCCCGGCGTGACTCCAAAATGCGATAGGGCGCAGTTTTGAAAATCCCCTTCAGCAACCTGCGATTGATCTCTTCGCTATCAACGACCAGGATGGTGGGTGGTGGTCCGGTCTGTTCTCCGGATTCGAAGAAAGTGACGGCCGGAGTGAGTGTAGTCCTCAAGACGGTCCATCGTCAGATTTGAGGGAAAGGTTTAATATTGAAAACAAGAGATTTAGCCACGGATTCACACCGATAAGCAGGTCTCTTATCTGTATCCATCCGTGGCGTATTTTGTTTTTAGCGTTTTGGCAACTTCGCCAGGATCTGAGTGACGTAGCTGAGGGTCTCGGGAATTGCCGGAACTCCGCCATCTCGGTCCACCCGTCCCGCGCCGGCGTTATACGCGGCTAAAGTGAGCGAAACGTCCCCGTTGTATTTGGCTAGCAGTTGCTTCAGCAGCCTGGTACCGGCTTCCACGTTTTCCTTCGCGTTAAAAGGATCGGCCACGCCCAGTTCGTCCGCGGTCGCCGGCATGAGTTGCATCAAGCCCTGCGCGCCTTTGGAGGAAACCGCGCAAGGCCGGTTGCCGGATTCCTGATTGATTACGGCCCGGATGAGATCGCTCTTTACGCCGTGCTGTTTGGAGTTTTGTTCAATCAGTTGTTCCAGCTCCGCAGTCGCCATCGGATCGCAAGGAGGGGGCAGAGGGCGCGAAGCGATGCTGTCCACCCACGGAACCGTAAAAAAGCTACCGGGAGCGGCGGTTTTTCCGGTGATCGCGGTCACTTGTTTTAGCACCGAGGCGCGCTGCTGCTCAATGGAGTTCGAAGGCGTCGGCCGACTCGGGGAAACAGTTTGACCTGGCACCAGCCCACAAAACACAATACCAGCGAAGATGCACTTCATCCGTTCTTCTATCGGCAGTTGGAGCGGGGCGGTATAGTGGAGCTTTTACAGGAATGGAAATGCAGGTCTTACGTGCGGCGCTCCACGGGGAACCGGGCGCCACTCTGGATGCCGCTGCGCTCGAAATGGCTGCGATCGCCCGGCCGGGGCTGGACCCGGCGCCTTATCTCGACACGCTAGACCGCATCGCCTCAGAACTTGATACCCGTCTCGGTGATGCCAATGGCCCCCAGTTCGTCCGCATCGCAAATCGGTATCTCTTTGAGGAGCTTGGATTTCGCGGCAATGAAACGGATTACTATGATCCCGCCAATAGTTGTCTGGACGTCGTTCTCGATCGGCGGGTTGGGATTCCAATCTCGCTTTCGGTGGTTTACATCGAAGTGGCCCGGCGGTTAGAGAAACCCGTTTGGGGCATCGGCTTGCCGGGACATTTTGTGGTCCAGTATTCGGATCTTGAATACTCGACCTACCTCGACCCCTTCCACGGCGGCAAGCTTCTCACGCAAGATGATTGCGCCAAGCTGGCTCGAGAGACTACCGGAGTGGATCTGGCGGCCGAGCCTTCCGCGCTCGCGCCGGTTGGGACGCGCTACATTCTGGTCCGGATGCTGAACAATTTGCGCTCAGCCTATTTTCGGGTGAAGGAATATCGAAAAGCGGCGGTGGTGATGGATCTTCTGGTCGAGGAGTTTCCGGACAATGCCGATTACTCCAAAGTCCGGGGTGTCGCCCGCCTGCACCTACGAGAATTTGTGGCGGCCAAACGCGACTTGGAACGATATTTACAGCTTTCGCCGAAAGCGGAAGACAGAGCCGAAATCACCCGGCAGCTTGAGGCGATTCATCGCTGGCTGGGGCGGCTGAACTAGTAAAGGCGAACGCCTCTCGGGCCCGGCTTTTTCATTGCGTGGACGGTGTCCAGAAACCGCACTTTGTTCGGACTCGACGTCATCACCACGGAATGCGTCCGGTATCCATCGCCGAAAAAGCGGACGCCTTGCAGCAAGCTGCCCGGGGTGACGCCACATGCCACAAAAATAATTTGCTTGCCCGGAGCCAGATCTTCGGCGCGATAGACTTTGCGCGGATCGGTGATGCCCATGCGTGCCATCCGCTCTTCCTGCTCCGGATTGGCTGCCACCAGCCGGCCCACCATTTCGCCGTGCAGACAACGGAGCGCCGCTGCCGTGATCACGCCTTCGGGCGCGCCGCCGATCCCCATTACCGCGTGGACACCCGTGCCCCGCACCGCTGCTGCAATACCCGCCGATAGGTCGCCATCGCCGATCAGCCGTATGCGCGCGCCTGCCTCGCGGATGTCGGCGATTAGCTTCTCGTGGCGAGGGCGATCCAGCACGATGATCACGAGATCCATCACATGCCGCTCCAGCCGGCGCGCGATCGCGCGCAGATTATCGATCACGGGCGCATCGATATCGAGGGCACCCTGCGCCGCCGGTCCTGCGATGATCTTCTCCATGTAGCAATCCGGCGCGTGTAGCAATCCGCCGGCTTCGGACGCCGCGAGGACCGCGATGGAGTTTGCCGCGCCAGTGGCGCAAAGATTGGTTCCTTCCAGCGGATCCACGGCGATGTCGACAGCCGGATATTCGATGCCTTTGGTTGGCGGAGCGCCCACAGCTTCACCGATGTAGAGCATGGGCGCTTCATCACGCTCGCCCTCGCCGATGACGATGTTTCCTGCGATGGGAACGCTCTCGAAAGCGCGCCGCATGGCTTGCACGGCCGCTTGATCGGAGCCTTTGCGATCGCCTTGCCCCATGGTTCGCGCGGCTGCCACGGCGCCTTCTTCCACCACGCGCGTCAACTCGAAAGCCAGATGTTGTTCCAGGTCTAACGTGGACCCATTTGCCATATGCCGGACCGATAATACCACGTAAAAGGCCCGGTATTGACAGAACGCACGAATACTATCACAATGTAGTTGTAATCATGCTCGGCGAATTCGAATATGCGCTAATCACCGCCGCCGCCGGTCTGGGAGACAAAGCCTATGGCGCGGCGATCCGCGAAGAGATCGAGACGATGACGGGAAGGAAATGCTCGATTGGCGCTTTGTACACCACCATTGATCGCCTCGAAAATAAAGGATTATTGAAGACTTGGATGGGCGAAACGACGCCGCAGCGGGGCGGCCGTGCCAAGCGCATGGTCCGCGTGACGCCGAGCGGGATCAAAGCAGCGAAAGAGTTCTATGACGCCGTTGCGCGGATTAGTCGAGGAGCATCGTGGGTGACGTCATGATTGACTTGTTGACCGTGGCCTCGCAACTGCTGCCGCCCCGCGAAAGGGAAGCGGTGCTAGGAGATCTCTGTGAAGCCCGTGAAAGCCGTTGGCGTGCTTTGTCGGGCGTGCTTGGTTTAGTGATTCGCCGCGAGGCAATCCTTTTGAAGGACTGGCGTCCCTGGGTCGCGGCTTTCGGATTGTCGATGCCGGCCAGTTTTTGCCTCATGGGATTCTCACTCACAGTGAGCTGGTCATTCCAAAGCTGGATCGCCGGAGGCCGCGCTTTGCCACTGATCGAGAACGCGTTCCTACTGAGCACTTTGGCGGGGACTGGGGGCTTTCTGGTAGCGTGGCTCTCGCGCCGGACGCTCTGGATGAGCATCCTGGCCACTTTTTCGCCCTGCCTGTTCTGCTTGGCGCGATTTCGCCAGCACTCTCTGCCGCGAGTTTGCCTGCTTGTGTTCTTGCTGCCGGCGATTTGGGGAGCTTGGCAAGGGATTCGGAAACCAAAGCCTCTATGAAGACCAGCCCCATTTTCGTTGCGCTGACGCTCGCCTCGTTGGCTCTCGCGCAAAGCCGTGTCGAGGATCGCGAAATCGCGTCCAAGAATTTCGCTGACAACAAAATCGGCGTCAGCCCGATCCGCAAACTGGCGGTCTTTCTGCCCTCCGGCTACGAGCAAACTTCCAAGCGCTATCCGGTCATCTATTTCCTACCGTCAACGTTCGAGAACTATCGCGCGCCCTTCAGCCAGCATGACGCGCAAGCGCTGTTCGATCACGCGATCGAATCCGGATCCATCCATCCTTTCATCCTTGTCGCGGTGGATATGAATACGCCGCTCGGCTGTTCCTGGTATGTGAATTCCTCCGTGACTGGAAATTGGGAAGACTTCGTGATCCAAGAGCTGGTCCCCTACATGGATGCGAATTTCCGCAGTATGCCGAATCGCGATTCGCGCGGAATCGCGGGCGATTTCATGGGTGGATATGGCGCCATTCGTTTCGGGATGCGGCACCCGGATGTTTTCGGGTCGGTTTACGCGTTGCATCCCGTCGGGACAGGTTCCGGCGTGCAAGTGATGTACTCTCGTCCCAACTGGGATCTGCTCGCCAGCGCCAAATCTCTGGATGACATCCGGAAAGACGTCTTCTCCAACATCTTCATGAGCATTTTTCAGGCGCATGTTCCGAATCCCGCGAAGCCGCCATTGTTCATCGATTTTCAGGCACATAAGAACGGGGACAGGCTCGACATCGACTCGAAAATCACGGAACGGCTGCGCAACAACTTCTTTATCGAATCGATGATCCCGCAATACGCCGACAATCTGAAATCGCTGCGAGGATTGAAGTTCGACTGGGCTCGCAACGACGGGAACTACGACCACATCTATGCGAACCAGGCTTTAACGCACAAGCTGGACGAATTTGGAATTCCTCACGAAGCAGAAGAGTACAACGGACTTTGGGGACACGGCGTGTGGGGCGACGATGGCCGAATGCACAATGAGGTACTGCCCTTCTTCGGAAAGCATCTTGTCTTTGAAAGTGACAGCAGCCGGTAGAGCGCTGTTATAAGTTCATGCTCGCGATGTCCACGGGCGAACGATGCCCTTCCACCACCACGATTCCCGTATCGGTGACGTGGTACAGTTCGCGGTCGCGATCCAAATCGTAACCGATCACAGCGTCGGGTGGAACGCGAACGTTCTTGTCGAGAATCGCCCGGCGCACGCGAGCGCGGCGTCCGATATCGCAGTTGTCAAAAATAATGGAATCTTCCACGTAGGCATGCGAATGGATGCGGACGCCGCGGCCAATAACCGAAGTCCGCACCAGGCCGCCGGATAGAATCGTTCCGCCGGCGACGATGGAATCGATGGCGTGGCCGCGCCGTCCCTCGGCGTCGAAGATGAATTTGGCGGGCGCGTCGGAATAACCGGCGGTACGCAAGGGCCACTGCCGGTTATAAAGATTGAGCTCCGGCGAAACGGAGCGGAGATCCATGTTGGCGTCGAAATAGGCATCGATGGTTCCGACATCGCGCCAGTAAATGGGAGCGCCGGCCGGGTCGCCCGGAATCCGGTTGGTTTGAAAATCGTAGGCGAACATGTCGGCGCGTCCGATCAACCCGGGGAGGATATCGCGCCCAAAATCGTGCGAGCTATGCTCGTTCTCGCCGTCGACACGCAGCTCTTCGAGCAATAGCTTAGTGCTGAACAAGTAATTCCCCATGGACGCGTAGACGCGATTCGGATCTCCCGGCATGGTGGGTGCGTCCGGCTTCTTTTCGTGGAAGCCGACGATCAAGCCGTCCTCTTTCGTTTCGATGACGCCGAATTCGGAGGCTTGTTCCTTTTCCACCGGGATTGCCGAGACCGTAACCTGCGCGCCGCGCTCGACATGAAATTCCACCATCTCGCGGATGTTCATGCGATAGATGTGATCCGCGCCGAAGATCGCCACGACGTGTGGTTCGGCCTGTTCGATGAGATTGATGTTTTGATAAATGGCGTCGGCGGTTCCGCGATACCAATCCTCGCCTTGCGATCGCATCTGCGCGGGTACGGGAATGATGAAGTGATTGCGCAGCAGGCTGGATGCTTCCCATCCCTCGCGCAAATGCTGCAGCAGCGATTGGCTCTTAAACTGAACCAGAACGTAAACGGAATAGATACCGGAATTGACCAAATTGCTCAGCACGAAATCGACGATGCGATAGCGTCCCCCGAACGGGACCGCGGGTTTCGCGCGCTCCTTGGTGAGAGGGTAGAGGCGCGTTCCTTTGCCTCCCGCCAGAACAAACGCAAGTACGCGCAATTGCATTGTGCGAGCCTCCGACAGCACAGTTTCTACCGCCATGCCTATTTTGGCAGATGAAGGCTGGTGACGGTTGATGGCTAGAGTTACGCCTTGGCGGATTTACCGAACCGCGATTGCAAAGGAGCGCTTCCACGACCGATCGCTTTAGCGCTCCCTCGCGGTCGCGGTTCGGTTCGTGGTAGCGCTTCCTCGCGGTCGCGGTTCGGTCAGACCAACCCCAGCCGTTGGCGGATCGCCTGGAACCTCGATTCGTGGCGCACTGTATCGAACTCGGAGTTGAGCAGATTCACGGGCAACGAAGTGTCGCGCGCTTCCAGCGCTCGCTCCAAATGATGGAGCGCTTGCTCGGGATCGTTCAATCCCGCATAGATCGCCGCGATACTCACCGGCGAAACATAGTTGTGCGATTGTTCATGCAGCGCGCCGATTTCGTGCAGAGCTTCGTCGCGCCGTCCAGCCTTGGCATAGCAATAGCCAAGCTGGCCACGCAACAACGAACGGCACTTGAGCGGATTCGCATTCGTAAAATGGGCTATCGCGTCGTCGTACATGCCTTTTCCTGCATAAGCCAAGCCTAAGCCGAAGTGAGGCAGCCGGTAATCCGGCGCGAGCTGAGAAACCAGACTGTGCTGCGAGATGGCTTCGTCGTAGCGCCGGGAAACTCCGTAGAGCCAGCCTAGAACGAAGTTCGAAAACAGCGAAGCCGGATCCAGTTCGAGCGCGCGTTCGATTTCCTCCAACGCCGGCTCGAATTTCTCGCGGCAAGCCAGTTGAATCCCGTAGGCGACGTGGCAGACCGGATCGTGGTTGTCCAATTGGATCGCTTTTTCGAGCTCCTGTTCGCCTGCCGTCCAGTTCCAATCGAGCAGCGACATCACGGAGCCAAGGGCGACATGTGCCTCGGGCAGCAAGGGATTCAGGGAGATGGCCTTGAGCGCGGCTTCGCGCATCCGGTCTCCGGTTTCTTGCGGAGCCACAAAGCCGAACATGGAACTGACAAGCAAGGCTTGGCCCAGCGCGGCCCAACCGGCGGCGTAATTCTCGTCCACCTCCACGGCGCTCGAGAAACACGCGACACTATTGCGGATACTCTCCGGCGTGGCGAGCTTCCAGTTGTATCGGCCTTGCAGGTAGAAGTCGCGGATTTCTTTGTGATCGGAATGCCGGCGGGCGATGACGGCATGATCGGGAGGCGCCACCAGTTCCCGCAGTAGAGATTGCGCCAGCTGAACCACGCCGCGCAAATCGGGATACTCGAAGTCGGTAGCTTCCGACCATGTATAAGAACCGTCCGCCGAGTTAAAGAGCTGAACGATCAGATGCGAGCCGTTGTCGCGAAATTCCAGGCTGCCCTCGATCACATAGTCGGCGTTGACATGCCGCGAAAGTCCGTTCAGTTCGCTGGATGCCGGCGACGGAACCGAGTGAGGCTGCGCGATCACTTGCAGGCATCCTTCTTTAATCAAAACATGCGCCAAGCGGCGCTGGATTTCGTCGGCTAACTGGCCGGCGTTGGGCGCCGGGTTGATGAATGAGAGTGGCGCAATTTCGATGGAACGGCGCGGCGCGGGGCCGCTGGTTCCGTTCGAATTGCGGTGCTCGAAGACGGGCATGTAGCTGCCCTTGCGAAGCAGGATGCGAACATGGTCATCCCGGCCTTCGGTGCGATAGTATTCTTCAAGCTTGTTGCGCAGACGGCGTGCTTCCACGCGAACAATAGAATCAACTCGAGGATCGAAGGCTTCGCGCCGGTCAAATACTTCGAGTCCGATAGGGTATTCCTTGAGCCGATGGGGTTGCCCGAGCAAGCTCTCTTCGACGATGAACTGCAGGAAACGGCGGATTCGATGCGATTGTATAAAGACGCGACTGCGAAGAATTTGATCCAGAGCCGCACGAACTTCTGGTGCAGCGATGCCATTTAGAGTTGTAGCAGGTTCTTCAATTAGAGTTCTGGCTGAGGTTTCATACATCTCGTTAGTTCGACACCTGAGGATCGTAACCTGTTACAGGGAATTCTGAGAATTGCTTCATTTTTTCAGTTGGCAATTCACGTGCATGGGTAGATCGCTGCCTTGACTCCGGCGGGCTGGACCGGTACACTACCAGTAAGTAGCTTATGCCTAAGTTCGATATGCCTCCAGGAGCCTTGGTCCTGCTCATTCTACGCGTGCTGCGCTCGGGCAGCTTGCACGGATACGCCATCGCGCAGCGGATCCACGCGCTTTCTTCGGAAGTTTTACAAGTCGAGGAAGGCGCTCTTTATCCCGCCTTGCAGAAAATCCTGTTGAAGGGATGGGTGACATCGGAGTGGGGAGTCTCCGAGACGAATCGCAAGGTTCGCTTTTACCGCATCACTGCGGCGGGGCGAAAGCAACTCGATAATGAATTGGCCGAATACGAGCGGGCGCACGCCGCGATTCGGTCGGTCTTGAGGACCGCATAATGACCGGCTGGTTGCGGCGCCTGCGCTACCTGGCGAGCCGACGGCGCTTGGATGAGGAGCTACAGAACGATCTGGAGTTTCATCGCGAGATGGCCGCCCGCTCCGGCGGCATGGCGCTGGGAAACGCGCTGCTGATCCGCGAACAGTCGCGCGACACGTGGGGCTGGACGTGGATCGAACGGCTGTCGCAGGATATTCGCTATGCGGCCCGGCAGTTGCGCCGCTCACCAGGGTTCTCCCTGGCGGCGATCCTGATGCTTGCGATCGGCATTGGGGTGAATGTGGCGGCATTTGGGTTTTTCAACGCCATGGTTTTGCGTCCGCTGCCTGTGCGGGATCCGGCGACCCTGCTTCGCTTCAAACGGCGTGCGCCGAAAAACTATGCGTACCAACTGCCCTATCCCGAAATGGCGTTCTTCCGCGAGTATGCCAGGACGCTTTCCGCGGTGCTGGCCGTTTGTGATGCGAAGCTCGCCATTGAAGGCGAACCGAAACCGCTCATGGGAGAATTTGTCACCCCGAATTTTTTCCAGGATCTCGGCGCCACGGCCATGCTAGGCCGCATGTTCGAACAAACCGGGGATGGGGCGGCGAATTCCGCGCCAGTGGTGGTGCTCAGCCACGGTTTTTGGCAGCGGCACTTCGGGGGCAATCCAGCCATCATCGGGGCGACGATTCGCTTGAATGACAAACCCGCGAGCATAATCGGCGTCGCGCAGCAGGAGTTTAGCGGGTTGAGCATGAGTAATCCGGATTTGTGGCTGCCTCTCAATCAGCAGCCATACTTCGTGACCGGCAGTCATTTATTCACCGATTTTTCAGTGGATGCTCAGGGCGTCACTATGTTCGGCAGGCTGTCGCCGGGTTTCAGCGCCGCCGCGGCGGAGCAAGAGCTGCAATCGCTCGCGGCCGTTTTGCGACGGCAGCATCCCGAGGACATTTGGGAAAACGAGAGCCTTCCGAGTTCCGCGGGCGGCGTCGCGAAAAATCTGGGCGGCGGCCGTCATGGAACGGGGACGGATCGGCCGGATGAAACTTATCCGATGCTGGCGCTCGTTGGATCGTTGACGCTTTTGATTCTCGCAGTGGCTTGTGGCAATCTGGGCAGCCTGCTGTTGGCGCGCGGCGTTGCACGAGAACGTGAGATTGCCATCCGCAAAGCCATCGGAGCGGGAAGCAGCCGGTTGATCCGGCAGTTGTTTACCGAGAGTCTGCTGCTCGCGGCGCTGGGAGTGTTGGCAGGGCTGGCTTTCGGCTACGTTGCGCTTCGCGCGCTCATGACGATTGCAAAGGCCCCCGCCTGGCTGCACGCAATTCCGGATTGGCGCGTCGCCCTGTTTGCGATTGGCATTGGCTTCGCTGCCGCCCTGCTGTTCGGTTTGGCGCCGGCGCTTCAAATTGCAAAGCAACGGCAGCGCGGCGCTCGGATGCGGCAGGCCCTGATCGGGGTGCAAATCGCAGCAAGTTTCGTGCTGGTGATCGTGTCAGCGCTCCTGGTGCGGGCGCTCGATCACGCGGTATCCACGAATCCAGGCTTCGAGTATGAGCATGTGGTATCCATGGATCCGCAGCTGGCGGCGCACGGTTATTCGCCGGCCGCAGCGCGCGCGTATCTGAATACCCTCGAAACCCAGCTCCGCAATGTTCCGGGAGTGGAAGCGGTGTCCATCACATCCAGCGCTCCGTTGGGAAACCGAAAAGCCGTTACGGGTGCGGATGTGCAGGGACGGCCGCTCGATGTGCATATGTATGCGATCGATCCCGAGTTTTTCAACACCATGAAGATTCCTCTTCTGGAGGGACGAGGTCTCGCGCCCGGCGATCAGCATGCCGTTATTATCAGCAAGTCGTTTGCATCGCAATGGCCAGGCGGAAATCCACTCGGCCGTCCATTTCAAATGGGAGATGCAAGCTACACCGTGATCGGAATCGCCGGCAGCGCGCGGCTGGTGGCGATCCAGGATCCGGATGCGGTGGAGGCCTATTATCTGGCGTCGGATGCCGACCTGCCGTCCATCACCTTGGTGCTGCGAACGGCAGGCCCGCCAGAGGGTCTGTTGCCGTTTGTGGCCTCGGTCGGCAAATCGATCGATCCTAAAATCTTTCCGGAAGTCGATTTGGTCAAAAGTTCGTTCCGCCGCAAGATGCAAGGCGCGGAAGATGCCGCGATATCGGTCAGCCTGCTCGGGTTCGTCGCGCTGCTGCTGGCTTCGCTCGGCATCGTCGGATTGGTGGCCTATTCGGTTTCGAATCGGACCAAGGAGATCGGGATTCGCATCGCATTGGGTGCCAATCCAGCGCATGTTTTGACGATCGTAATTCGTCAACTTCGGTTGCCGATTCTGCTCGGATCGCTCGCCGGAGTGGCAGGCTCGGCCGCTTTGTCGCAATTGCTGCGGCGCGAACTCTACGGCATCAGCAATCTCGACCCCGTCGCCTATTTAAGTTCGATCGCGTTGTTTCTCGCAATGGTTGCCATCGCGGCGCTGCTGCCCGCCCGGCGCGCCCTGCGCGTGGATCCGTTGCGGGCGTTGCGGTATGAGTGAACCGCTTGCTTTATCGATTGCAGGCGCTTACCCCGCTCGGGCGGAGCGTGAATCCGAACTCATCTTGCACCCGATCAAGATGTTCGGTGCAGGGCACAAAAACAATCTCCGCGGGAAGATCGCTCCCGATTTTCAGACCGCCCATGCGCGACTTCATCACTGAGGACGCCGTCGGAAGCAACTGAGCGAGAATCTTCGCAGTGCGCTTGTCGCGCGCCCAAATCTGAATCTCGCCGGGCGAATCCTGCGTGAAATCCGGTATGTCCAACCGGAAGCTGCCATCGGCTGCGGTTTCGGCGGCCTCACCCACCGGGATTGCGGTGATCAATTGCGGATCGAATCCGAAAAACGGCTGCGCCCAGCGTGCGACATACTTCGCTTGCAGGATGAATTCGCGTCCTTGCAGCAGTTCCTGATGCGTCAGGACGCCTGAGATCGTAACCACCGGAAGCGGCTTGCATGTCAGAGTGTATTTCTCGTTCTTTGAGCCGGACAGCGCAAGTTCCAGAGTTTGGATCCCGCATCCGGATGGATAGAGAAGCGCCCGGATGCGTGCGGAGGGGCGGCCCTCCCGCAGCGTACTGATGCGATAAGAAGAAACGCCGGCGCGGGGCTTCACCCATCCGCCCAGGCCGTCGTCATCCAAACGGTAGCGGATGAAAACTTTTTCGGGAACAATTCCGGGAGAAATTTCGATTTCTACATAGTGGCTTTGCGCGGAAGCAACGGAAGCCACGAGTAGCAGGGCGTGAAGCAGCATGGCTCGGGGTGGCTTCATGCAAACTATCTTATATAGACGCTGGGCCGGCAGGCTAACCGGATGAAATCGCGGCCGTCCAATGCCAAGGAGAACCCATGATTCAAGACCTGCGTTTCGGCGCTCGAATGCTCCTGAAACAGCCCGCGTTCAGCGTGATCACTGTGTTGACGCTGGCGTTAGGCATTGGCGCGACCGCCGCGGTGTTCAGCCTGATTCAAGGCGTTTTGCTGACGCCTCCGCCGTATCGCGATCCGGGACGCTTGGCGCTGATTACGGCCGCTCGTGGGGACGGCCAGCCGATGACGAATGCCGAAGGATGGCCGGCGCAGCAGTGGTTGGACTGGCAGAAGCAATCGAAGACTTTGGCAAGCATCGCGGGCTACGGTTGGACGTTCAACTTCCTGGTGCTGCAGGAAGGCAGTGCGTCCATTGAGGGGATGTGGGTCACGCGCGATTATTTTGACGTGATCGGTGTGCAGCCGATGCTGGGACGTTCCTTCGTGGAATCAGAAACCCAACCAAACGCGCAGCCGACGATCATGCTCGGCTACGATTTCTGGCAGCGCAAGCTCGGCGCGGATCCGAACATCGTCGGAAAAACAGTGCGGATCAGCCGGCAGGACGCGCCTTCCACCGTGGTCGGCGTGATGCCGCCGGGTGTTCGTTTTCTTCCCGCGCCGGATACCGCCAAAGAGCCGAACTACAACGTCAACGCGACGGTGGATTTTTGGATTCCCGCCATCGTCGATCCCAAAAGGTTGAAGAATCGCGATTGGAATGTCGTGGCGCGGCTACGAGATGGCGCTACGCTGGCGCAGGCGCAAACCGAGCTGAATGTCCTGAACCACCAGGAAATCCAGAATGAGCGGGATTTCGCCGGAATGGTGCCGCATGTGCATCTCCTGACAGACGAATTGAATCACGATGGTAAACGAATCCTGCTGCCGCTCTTAGGTGCGGCGGCGTTGGTGTTGTTTATCGCCTGTGGAAACGTAGCGGCGCTTTTGTTGGTGCGCGGCTTGCAGCGCCAGCAGGAGTATGCGGTACGAAGCGCGCTCGGGATTGCACGGTCGGCGTTATTCCGGCAGGTGGCCACCGAAAGCCTGTTGCTGGCGCTGCTCGGCGGCGCGTTCGGAGTTGGACTCGCATTCGGCGTGGTGAAAATTTTCAAAGTGATCGCCGGACATGCGATTCCGCGTCTGGATTCGGTCACCACCGGATGGCCAGTCCTCGTCTGCGGCCTGCTATCCGCGATCGTCGCGTCGCTGCTGGCCGGCGTGATGCCCGCGCTGCGCGCCTCCAGTTTGGATCCGATCCGCGTGTTAAAGAGCGCGGGTCCTAAGAGCAGCGCCGGACGCGGCGAGCGGCGCTTGCTGGGCGGCGTGACGATGGTCCAAACCGCGCTTACGCTCGCGCTGCTGGTCGGCGCTGGATTGCTAATTCGCACTATGGTGAATCTCGCAAATGTGCAGTCTGGCTTCGACGCCGGACACATTCTCACCATGAGCGTGACTTCGGTGCAGCGTGGTAAATGGGAGGACTTTCATCATCAGGCATTGGATCGCGTGGCACGTCTGCCCGGAGTGCGTGACGCGGCGTTCGCCTGGGGCGTCCCGCTGACCGGAAATAGCTGGCCGGCGTCGGTGGAAATCGAAGGCCAACCCGCGCCTACAAAGGAAAGCGACCGGACTGCACTGCAGTTGCGCGCCGCAACCACCGGCTATTTCCATATGCTGGGACAGAACATCACCGAAGGCCGCGATTTCCGGACATCGGATTCCGGCAAAGGCGTGATGAATGCCATCGTCAATCAAGCTTTCGTAAACAAGTATTTTCGGAATACGAATCCCATTGGCAAGAAGATCTGGTTCGATCGGAGCCAGCCCAACATGGAGGTGGTTGGCGTGGTGAGCAACGCCCGTAACTCCGATTTAACCCTAGCCGCCACTCCCGAGATCTACCTTTCGCTCTGGCAGGCGAGCGCTTTCTCGAAACATCTGGTGGTCCGAACCACGGGCGATCCGCGATCGGTCACGGCCTCGGTGCAGCGCGAGTTGCGTTTGATCGATCCGACGGTCGCTGTCGAAAACGTGCAGACGCTCGAACAGATCCGCGGCGATTCTCTCGCGTCGCGCACCTTTGCGATGCAATTGCTGGTAGGATTTTCCATCGTCGGAAGCGTGCTGACCT
Source organism: Bryobacteraceae bacterium (assembly GCA_035295865.1). Lineage (GTDB taxonomy): Bacteria > Acidobacteriota > Terriglobia > Bryobacterales > Bryobacteraceae > Palsa-89. The sequence goes on along the minus strand of DATGIH010000095.1, from coordinate 24,397 downwards.
TGATCGGAATTTACGGCGTGCTGTCGCTATCGGTGGCCGCGCGGCGCCGCGAGATCGCCATTCGCACAGCCGTGGGCGCACGGCAAGGCGATATTCGAAACCTGATCCTGGGCGAAGGAATCCGCTTGATCGCGGGCGGCGTGGTTTCCGGAATCGTCGCGGCCGTGGTGTTATCGCGCGTGCTGCGCTCGTTCCTATTCGGTGTGGAAACCACCGATCCGGTGACGTTGATCGCCGTGGGACTGTTGTTTGCCGGTGTGGCGTTGCTGGCCTGCTGGGCACCCACTCGGCGAGCGGCGAAAGTGGATCCGCTCGAAGCCCTGCGCTACGAGTGAGCGCCCGATTTTTCGCGGAAGATGGCCGTGATTTCGCGCGACGGCGCGGCGTCCTTGGCAAAAGTGAAGGTGCCCTGATCGCGCATCTCGCGCGCCGCTCTTACAAAGGCTCCGAGTGCGGTGCGCGCGAGCGTGCTGCCTAAACTGATTCGCCTGACCCCGAGCGCCGAAAGTTCATCCAGCGTCAGGATCACGCCCTGCAGGCCCATCAGAACATTTACCGGCCGGTCCACCGAACTGACCACGGCGCGAATGTCGTCTTTAGTTTGAAGCCCTGGCGCGTAAAGAACATCCGCGCCGGCGTCCTGATAGGCCTGCAATCGCGCGATGGTGTCTTTCAAATCAGGGCGCCCATGCAAATAATTTTCCGCGCGCGCGGTCAACGTGAATGGGAATGGAAGCGACCGCGCCGCGGCAACGGCGGCGCGCACTCGATCCACCGCGAAAGATTTGTCGTAAATCGGATCCTCTGCGCGCCCGCTGGAATCTTCAATCGATCCGCCGACAACGCCCGCGGCGGCGGCCAAACGAATCGTCTCAGCGGCGAACTCTGGCGCGTCGCCGAAGCCGTTTTCCAGATCGGCGCTCACCGGTAGATCCGTCGCAGATGCGATTTGCGCGACATGCGCGATCATGTCGTTGCGGCCGACCGCTCCATCGCACTTTCCGATCGAAAACGCGTAGCCCATGCTGGTGCTCGCCAGCGCTTCGAAGCCTTCATGCGCAAGAATCTTGGCGGACCCGATATCCCACGGATTTGGAATAATGAACGCGCGATCGCGCTCATGCAGCGCGCGAAAAGCCCGGCCCTTCTCGGCTTGCGTCCTCACGCCTGCTCCTTCAACTTCGCGGGGATTTCAAAAGTCCCATCCACCACTTCGACAAAATTTCGCTCTTCACGCAAAATAAATCGCTTGGTTTGCGCGAACTTGAAATTTTCGAGCGCTTCCGGATCCGACCGCAGGCGCGCCTTGTAAGTTTCATAAGCAGCCAGGCTGGGAAATGCGATCAACCCCCAACCCACGTCATTCGTCCCTTCGTAGGGAAGAAAATACCCAAGCAGGTGTCCGCCGCAGCGTGGAATAATGCGGCCCCACGTCTCAGCGTACTGTTTGAACGCGTCGCGCTGGAACGGATCGATTTGATAGCGAATGAAACAAGTAATCGTCATGGGTTCTCTCCTGGGTTCTTTGCTGTTTTGTCCGGCGAATGCCGTGGGATCTGTCAACAAAGTAGAAAACGCGGCGCCGAGTTGGATAGCTTGTCTGCGATCCATTCCGGACGTCTTCCGCATTAGCGCGCCGGTTCGGTCTCTAGACCAAGTTTCCCAAGATTCTCCCGCAAAGCTTTTTCCACGCCCGCGCCGACGTGATAAAAAACCACTTTACCCTCGGCGTCCAGCAGCACCACGGTGGGAAACGCGGTCACGTTGTAGCTGGGCAGCACGCCGCTGTCCGCCGTCAGCAGGATTGGATAGCTCAACTTCGACGTGGCAAGGAATTGATTGATGGTTTCCGAGTCCTCGCCCGCGTTGATTCCAATCACAGCCAGGCCTTTGCGATGAAACTCCTGGTGAACCTTTTCGATCACCGGCAGATCGCGCCGGCAAGGCGTGCACCAAGTCGCCCAAAAATCGAGCAGCACAAATTTGCCTTTGAGATCCTGCAAGCCTACATCTTTTCCGGCCAACGATGGCAGCTTGAAATCGGGCGCGGATTTGCCGGTCAGATCGCCGGCACCCTTGATAGCCGCTTGAAACTCCGCCACCTGCTTCGATCCCTCTGGGGGCGTGAAAGTGAAGGTTGAATCCGGCACGGGTACATCCAGCTTTTGCGAAACCACCGTCGATGTTTGCGTCATCTGCGCCGGTTCGCGCACTGCTCCGCCTTGCACAGTCGCCGTCATGGTTTGTTTCAGCGAAAGTTTGCTGACTTTATCCACCCAGACTTTCTGCACGCCATCCGTCATGTCGATCATGCCGGGAAGAGAAATTTTGTCCAGCCTACCTTCCACCACGTAGCAATCGATTTTCTTCCCCTCCACTTCCATGGTCTCTTCGCCGACGATCTTAGCCGAAAGGTACGGATCCTTGGCCTTCATTTGATCCATCACGCTGCTCATCCCCGGCACCAGCGATTTCACCAGGCTCTCGGGCGTGCTCGCCGCCTCTTTTTTTGTGTACTGCTTGATCATCCCGACATACATCCACGTGTTCTCGCCGTCGGAGACGATCAGCGATTCGCCCATCTTGCCGCTGGATTCAATGCGCAGCTTTCCCGGAGAGGACACCGCGATCTTCACCAACATTTCAAGCCGCGTGGGAACAGAGCCGCCCATTTCGATAACCGCCTGTTGATCGAGCTGGTACGACTTGTGGTGAAGCAGGACGTCGGCGGTTTCCTTGAGCAGCGCTCGAGCGTCGGGCGCGTCTTGCGCGAACGCCACCAGGGAGACCAGTGGAACCAGCGCGAGGAATTTCATGCTTCGCTCTTCAACTGCCCGCGCGCGGCGGCCTGCGCCAGCTCATCGCAGCGATTGTTGTCCACGTGCGACGCGTGGCCCTTGGTCCACTCCCAGCGGATTTTATGGCGCGACACTTGTTCATCCAAATCGTGCCAAAGATCCTGGTTCACGACCGGTTTCTTCGCGCCCGTTTGCCAGCCGTTCCGTTTCCACTTGTGGATCCATTCCGTAATTCCATTTTTCACGTAGTTGGAATCGGTGATGATCTCCACCGTGCAGGATTCTTTCAGCGCGCGCAGTCCTTCGACGGCGGCTTGCAGCTCCATCCGGTTGTTGGTGGTCTTCGGCTCCGATCCGTACAGCTCGCGCTTTTTGTCGCCGAAGCGCAGAATGCATGCCCAGCCGCCGGGACCGGGATTTCCGATACACGACCCATCGGTGATTACCTGAACGGTCTTCATTGCAATGTTAGACAGAGACGGCCTGGAGCTCTCGCTCGAAAAAAGTGTCGACATGGTCTAGAATTTGCGCGGTTTCCGTGGCTCGATAGATATCCACGCGCAGCTTCGCGCCGTTGCGGACGCCGTGCGTGAAGTAAGTCGCGAATTGTTTCATTTTGCCCACCGCGTCCGGCAATCCGCGATCGCATAGCATGCCGTAGTAAGTGCGCATGATGTCGTAGCGCTGTCGTTCAGCGGGGTGATCGTAAACGCCCGTCTCGACATACTGTTGAATCTGCCGGAAAATCCACGGATTCGAAGAAGCGGCGCGGCCAATCATGACGGCGTCGCATTTGGTTTCGGCCACCATTCGAACCGCATCCTCCGGCGTAAGAATATCGCCGTTACCGATCACGGGAATTCCGCTGACGGCGGCCTTCACTTCCGCGATACGCGACCAATCCGCTTTGCCGCTGTATCCTTGCTCGCGTGTGCGGGGATGCAGCGCGACGGCTTGCAAGCCGCACTCCTTCGCTAGATGGGCCATCCGGACCGCGACCAGTTGCTGATCGTTCCAGCCGGCGCGGAACTTCATGGTCAGTGGAATGGAAATCGCGGCGCGAACTTTCCGCAAAATGTCTTCCACCAGCGGAAGATCGCGCAGCAGTCCGGAACCGCCGTTGCACTTCACTACCTTATTGACGGGGCAGCCGAAGTTGATATCCACAATGTCGAACCCGAAATCCTGGCACGCTCGCGCGGCGTCCGCCATTACTTGCGGATCCGATCCGAAAAGCTGCGCCGAGATGGGATGCTCTTCCGGCTCGAAATAGAGATAGCGAAACGTCCGCGTCGGCTTTTTGCTAGTTGCCTTCAGCGTTGCGATGACGCCGTGCGAGCTGGTGAACTCAGTCATGATGAGTCCGCAGCCGCCCTGGTTGCGAATCAGCCGGCGGAAAACGGTGTCGGTGACGCCCGCCATCGGAGCCAGCACGGTGGCCGGCGCGACGCGGATGTTCCCGATCCGGAATTCGCTGGGGAATTGCATGCTTGAACTATTTTAACGGCTTGCCTGTAGAAACGTAAATCGCGAGCGCCGCGTTTAAATATTGAGGGAAGTATGAATTGGAAAATCCCGGCGGCTTTTACGGCCGGGGCTCTGATCGCGTCGGGGATCGTTTACGTTGCGGTGAAAGATACGCCGGTGTCGGCGGCGCCCCCTGTTTCCACGGAACCGCCGCGCCCGGTCGTGGCAAGCGTTCCGGCGCCGCCTCCCCCCGTTGCCGCGGTCCCAGTTGCGCCGCCGGTTCGCGTGAAACCGTCGCCGATGCCTCCGCCCGTTCACCGTGAAAAACCGGCGACCGTGGCGCGTGCGCAGACGCCTCAGGTACCAGAGGCAAAACCCCCGATCGAAGCGCAAATTCCAAAGGAGCCAGAGCCCGCGCCGGTGGTTCAGGAACAAGCTCCACCGCCGCAACCGGCTCAAGCTTCCCCTCCGCAACCGGAAGAAGCCCCGCCTCCTCAACCGCAGCCGCAGCCCGAAGCGCGCGTTCCGAACACAGTAACGATTCGCCCGGGGACGCTGCTGCAAGTTCGGATCGGCGAAACCATTTCAGCAGCCCGCCATCAATCAGGCGATGTCTTTCTCGCGACGCTTGATCGTCCTCTCGTGATTGACGGATTCATCATCGCAGAGAAGGGATCGCGCCTGGAAGGCCGCGTGTCGGAAGCGCAAAATGCAGGACGCGGAAGCACGGCATCTTTCGTCTCCATCGAACTTGTGAAGCTCTACACCTCCGATGGCCAGCGTGTCCAGATTCGAACGCAGCACTATCGCAAAGATGCGGCGAGCTCGGCTGGAGGCGATGCCGCAAAAGTCGGTGCTGGCGCGGCGTTGGGCGCCGTAATTGGAGCGGCGGCCGGAGGCGGCAGGGGAGCAGCCATCGGCGCAGGAGCGGGCGCCGCGGCCGGTGGTATCGGCGCCGCCGCAACTCGTGGGAAAACCGCCGAGATTCCTGTGGAAACACGCGTCAGTTTTCGAATCGAGAATCCAGTCACGCTGACCGAGCGGCTCAACTAGCCCCGCCGCCCGTCGAGTTCCGTCGTACATAAACCCGTATTGGTCGATTCGGAAATGTGGTGACAGACTCGAATTTCCGCATGATCAAAGTACGGAAACGCGAGCGCGCCAATTGCGGAATTTCGTGTCTGTCACCATTTTTCCAGCCACGCACACGTCCGCCACAGGCTGCTATCACCGCCGGCGAAGTACAATCTGGGGATGGAGAGTTCTCGACGGAGCTTCTTTCTTTCCTTGCCCGCGATCGCTGCGCTGCCTGCCTCCTGGACGGCTTTCGCCGGCGCGCTCCGAGCCGCGCCCAGTTCTCCAGACAACGAGGCATATTGGGGACTCGTAAAACGCCAGTTCCCTTTAGCCGACGACCTGCTCTATTTGAATGCAGCGAACGTTTGTCCGGCGTCGCGCCCTGTGCTGGATAGGCACGCTGAATACATGCGCGATTTCCAATCGAACCCGTCGTTCCAAAATCGCGCCAAGTACGAAGCCATGCGCGAGCGGCTGCGCGAGAAAATCGCCGCCCTGCTGCGCGCGAACGCGGATGAAATCGCCATTACGCGCAACACCAGCGAAGGCACCAACATCATCGTGAAGGGCGTGGACCTCAAGCCGGGCGACGAAGTCCTGATCACCGACCATAATCATCCCTCGAACAGCGATTCCTGGAAAGTGCGGGCGCAGCGCGAAGGATTCACGGTGACCAGCCTGCCCGTTCGTGTCCCCGCGGCGAGCCGCGAAGAACTGATTTCGCAATTCGAAAAAGCGGTGACGCCCCGCACCACAGTGATCGCCGTGACGCATGTCACCAGCACCACCGGTATCATGTATCCCGCGCACGCCATTGCGGAGATCGCGCGGAAGCGCGGCATCTGGATGCATCTCGACGGCGCGCAAACCTTCGGAGCGCTGGACGTCAATCTGAAAGAGATCGGCTGCGATTCGTACTCGGCGAGCGCGCACAAATGGATGATGGGACCACTCGAAGCCGGCGTTCTATTCGTCCGCGCGGAAAGGATTCCTAGTGTCTGGCCTTCGATCGTCACCGCCGGATGGACGGATCATCTGAAAGGCGCGCGCAAGCTCGAAGTTTACGGACAGCGAGACGATCCGAGGATTGTTGCGCTCGAATCCGCTGTCGATTTTGTCCAGTTGATCGGGATGAACGCCGTGGAGTCGCGCATGCGCTTCCTCGCGACGTCTTTGAAGGAACAACTGTCGCAGATCGGCGGAGTGAGGTTGAAAACGAATCTGGAGCCGGAGCTTTCGGGCGGCGTGGTAAAGGCCGATATCGCGAAAGTTCCCACCAAGCAGGCTTACGACACCCTGTGGGAGAAGCACCGGATTTCGATCGCCATGACGCCATCGGGCGACGCGCAAGGCCTGCGATTTTCGCCGCACATCTACAACTCGCGTCACGAAATCGAACGCGCAGCCGAAGCGGTAAAAGCGCTAGCGTCGTAACGGGTGGCGGATCTTAATCCAACGGGTCGTTTCTCTTCGCGGGTCGACGATTATTCGCGCTATCGGCCTTCGTATCCGCCTGAAATTGTCCCGCTTCTCGAACATGAATGCGGACTGACCGCGGAGTCCACGATAGCGGACATTGGAGCCGGCACAGGCTTGCTGGCAAAGTTGTTCCTCGAGTTCGGTTGCCGTGTAATCGGGGTAGAGCCGAACAAAGAAATGCGCGAGGCGGGCGAGCAGTTCCTGGCGCGCCATCCGAAATTCACCAGCATCAATGGCCGCGCCGAGCAATCCGGCCTCGCTGACGCGAGTGTGAATCTGGTCACCGCCGGACAAGCATTCCATTGGTTCGATGCAGCCGCAGCACGCAGGGAATTCGCGCGAATCCTGCGAGATCCGAAATGGGTGGCTCTCATTTGGAATGAGCGCGAAGTAACCGGCGGCTTTCTAACGGGCTACGAGCAGTTGCTGCGTCGCTACGCGCCCGACTACCATCGCGTGGACCATCGACAGATCGGCGGCGCTCAGATGGACGATTTTTTTGGAGAAGGGAACTGGAAGCTCGCGACGTTCCCCAACGTGCAGGAGTTCGATCTGGAGGGAGTCCGCGGCCGCCTTCGTTCTTCCTCCTACGCCCCGCACCCGGGCGACGCGGCTTTTGAGCCGATGATGTCGGAACTGGATGGGCTGTTTCATAAGCATCAGCGGAGCGGATCCGTCGCGTTCCTATACAAGACCAACGTATACTATGCTGCGTTACACTCGTGACAAATGAGTCGCACACTGACAATTCGTCTTACAACAGAGTTGGCGGATTGGCTGGCAGAGGCGTCGGAACGAACGGGATTGCCGGCGGGGCGTATCGTCCGGCAACAGCTTGAGCGCGCCAGGGCGGAAGACGGTAAGCAACGTTTCCTGCGTCTTGCGGGTAAGATTCGCGGTCCGAAGGATCTTTCGCAGCGTAAGGGCTTCTCCGCCGAGTGAAAGCCATCGCCGATACAGGCTTTATTGTCGCTTTCGGAAATCGAGACGACAGCCATCACGACTCAGCACTCGAAGTTGCAAGCAAACTTACCGAACCCCTCCTAACATGCGAGGCCGTTTTGGCGGAAGCGGCGTTCCACTTGAAGTCATGCGCATATCGCTCTGATAACCGAGGATCTCCTTCGGGTAGAGTTTGATATCACTGAAAACTTGGCAGAACTTACAGAACTTGGCCGGCGGTACCGGCACCGGCAACCTGACCTGGCCGATCTCTGCATTATCCGCATGAGCGAGCTCCATCCGAAGCATGTCGTTATAACCACGGATCAGATAGATTTTCGGGTATATCGGCGCAACAAGCGCGAGGCCATTCCGATTCTTTGCCCGCCCGCGCGGATGTGATTTGGGCTTGGCCTGTGTCAAACTGGAATTTCCATGGCTTGGTTCACCCGTAACAAACCCTCCCTGAATCCAGAGGAAGGAGGCCGGCGCGTGCGCACCGAAGGACTTTGGCTTAAGTGCGAACATTGCGGTCAGATCATCTGGCGAAAAGCGCTCGAGGACAACCTGCAGGTCTGCCCGAAGTGCGATCATCATTATCGCATCGACGCCCGGACGCGTTTGGCGCTCCTGTTCGACGGCGGCCACTTCGAAGAATTCGACGCACAGCTTGCGTCCACCGATCCGCTGCATTTTGTCGATTCCAAGACCTATAAAGCACGCCTCGCCGGAGTGCAAAAGACCACGCATCTGCGGGACGCGATTATCTCGGCAGGCGGAAATCTGAATGGGCGCCGCACCCACATTTGCGCGCTTGAGTTGAAGTTTATCGGCGGCAGCATGGGCACGGTAGTGGGCGAAGTAATTACGCGCGCCATCGAGCGGTCGCTCGAACATCGCATTCCGTTGATTATCGTATCCGCTTCAGGTGGTGCGCGCATGCAGGAAGGCGCCGTAAGTCTGATGCAGCTCGGAAAGATCTCGGCCGCGTTGATGCGGCTGGATGAAGCCAAAATCCCGTACATCAGCGTGCTCACCGATCCGACCACGGGCGGCGTCACCGCTAGTTTCGCGATGCTGGGCGATCTGAACATCGCCGAGCCGGGCGCACTGATCGGTTTCGCGGGTCCGCGCGTAATCGAACAAACGATCCGCCAAAAGCTGCCCGATGGCTTCCAAACCAGCGAGTTCCTGCTGCAGCACGGATTCCTGGATGGCGTTGTGAAACGCGCCGAATTGAAGGAGTACATGGGCCGCGCCCTGGATTTCTTTTTGGTATGAGTTCTCCCGAGCATTACAAAACCGCGCTGCTGGACGCCATTGCGCAAATCGACCTGGCACGCGTTCATCAGGCCATCGATTGGTTCCGCGAGGCGCGTGACTCCTCGCGTCACATATTTGTCTGCGGCAACGGCGGCAGCGCCTCCACGGCGTCGCACTTCACTTGCGACATGGTAAAGGGCGCAAGCCACAATCGCGAATCGCGCTTTCGGATTCTCTCGCTCACCGATTCCCTGCCCACGCTGACCGCCTACGGAAACGACGCCGGCTACGATACCGTCTTCGTTGAGCAACTTAAGAATTTCGCGAAGCCGGGCGACCTGGTGATGTGCATCAGTGGATCGGGCAATTCTCCGAACGTGGTGCGCGCCATGGAATACGCCAATTCCATCGGCTGCAAAACGCTCGCGCTCACCGGCCGGGATGGTGGAAGACTTGGTACGCTAGCCCAGCTCAATATTCACGTGGGCTCGCCCCATATGGGCCGGATCGAAGATGCGCATATGATCGTTTGCCATATGATCGCGTATCATTTCATGGAAACGAAAAACTAGAAGTGAATGGTCATCTTCCCGACGCCATCGGCGCGGGATTCGCACAATTCAAAAGCGGATTGGATGTCCGACACCGGCCGATCGTGCGTCAATAGTTCGCTGAAGCGCTTCGGATCGCTTTCCAGCAGCCTTAGCGCCGTTTCTGAATCGTGGTTGGACCGGCGCACGCTCAAGAACGCCAGCTCTTTGCGCCGCACGACGTGGAATGCCAGGTTGATGTGATCCTGCGCCGGGATTCCTGTCACGATCACTCGCCCCGCGTTGCGCGCGGCATACACGCATTGATTGATGGTGTCGCCTTGCGCCGCGCAATCAATCGCGATATCCACGCCACGCTTCGCGGTATCCTGTAAAATTTCGTGCACCGGATCCGACGCCGAGGGGTCAATCGTCGCATCGGCACCCATCGCGCGCGCTAACTCGCGCCGTGCCGCGACCGGTTCCACGGACCAAATCCGGCCCACTCCCGACAACCGCAGCATCCCGATGGTCAGCAATCCAATGGGACCGGCGCCGAACACGACCGCCGTCTCGCCTGGCCGCGGGGCTGCCAATTGCAGGGAATGCACGATCACCGCAAGCGGTTCCACCAGTGCGCCCTGCGCCTCGCTCAAAGAATTCGGAAGCGCCAGCAAATTGCTCGCGGGCAAATTTACGCGCTCGCGAAAAAACCCCGGATCGGCCGGCATGCTCATGAACCGGATGTTCGCGCACACGTTGTGATGCCCGGTCATGCACAGTTCGCAGTGGTAACAATAGATCGCCGGTTCCAAAATCGCGCGATCTCCGGCGGACCAACCCGAAACGCCCGCGCCGGTTTTCACCACAACACCCGCCGGTTCGTGGCCGAGCACCATTGGATAAAGGCAGCGGGCATCGCCAATGCCGCCTTCTGAAAAATAGTGCAGATCGGATCCGCAAATGCCGACCGCTTTCACTGCAACTTGAATTTCACCTGGTGAGGGGTCTGGCAGCGACGGGCCGTCTCTTAGATCGAAGCGGCGCGGCCTGGTCAATTCGGCGACGAGCATGTCGCGAGTTTATTCCGGCTTCTTAAATAGATTGTCGAAAGCCGCGCGCGCGTCGTTGGGATTTCGGGGCACCGGCTGAACCGCAGCCGGATGGTGGTTATTGTTCATGGGCGCCGAATCGCGTGCGACGGTCACGCGCGGCTCAAACAGCGTGCAGTCGTTTGCCTTATCCTTGATCGGGATTCGGACCTGAATCGGCTTCACGCACTGGAACCGCGTGGACGGCTCAAAATTCGCGCACTGTTTACAGCAATGCAGATCGGCATTGCACTTGGGACACTTGCCTTTCCAATCGACCCCCGGCGGCAACGCCGTGGAACAGTTGAAGCAGCGCGCTGCAACGACGTTCTGTAATAGCCGCGGAAGGCGCGGCCCGGTAACGTCGATCGGCGGACGCGGGCCGTTCGGTTTCGGCCGGTCGCCTCCGAGCGGGCGGTCTCTGGACTCCCGGCCGTTCTCCATATATCCGCGCTGTTTGTATTTGCGGTCGTCGTCCATGTGGTCTAATCGACTCCTGGAATTCGTGCTGTCGCACCATCGCCATGTTGCGATGGCCGCCCGAGGTTCATAGCTGTTTCGTTCGTAGGATCAATCGAGGGAATGCGGCGGGAACCGGCAGGCCACTTGGTGAGACGAATCCCGCGTGCGTCTACATAACCTATTTACCACGAAAAACTTCCGGACGCTACAGAAAACTTGGTCGCTATCCGGTTACAGCCCGGTGAACCGGGTGATTCTCCTAGGCGGAACCTAATCCGCGCTCCACTTCAGTAAAGCATTGCAAGGCCGTGTCAGGGGATCATCGTAATGGTTGGGGCTGATTCTCAGCGAATATCCCAGCCTTCCCGTCTGATGGGGTACGAACTCCCGTAGGAAGACATACGCATTCCCCTGCTGCTCCACAGACGGCAGACTCATCACTTGTGTTTCTTCCAGATTTCCGTTCGCTCCCACACGGCCGATCACCGCCTCCACCCGCACATCCTGCGGAGTGAGCCCGGCAAGGTTCACGACGGCACGCATGGGAATTGGGCGGCCCGTCAATACCGAGACATCCGGACCGGGACCGACCTCCAGGAAATTGACATTATCCCACACCTTCACCACCTGCTCGTTCCATCGCGCCCGGTCTCTGGCTGGGTCAAATCGATCCTTTGAGACTTCCAGATACGCCTGGTGGGCAGGCTCGTACAACTGCGCCATGTATTCCCCCACCATTCGCTGGCAGTTGAACTGAGGACTGAGATGGATGAGAGATTGTTTCATCCGGCGTACCCAATCGGCTGGGACGCCTTCTTCACGATCCTGGTAATACATCGGCACAATTTCGTTTTCCAGCATGGAATAGATGGCCCGGGCGTGGACTTCATCCTGGTCATCCGAGTAGGGCTCGCGGTCGCCGATCGCCCAACCTCCGGAAATTTCGAATGCTTCATCGAACCAGCCGTCCAGAATGCTGAAATTCAGCACGCCGTTGATGCCGGCTTTCATACCGCTGGTCCCGCAAGCTTCCTCGCCGCGCCGCGGAGTGTTGATCCACAGGTCTACACCTTGCACCATCTCGCGGGCCACTTCGATGCTGTAATCCTCGACAAAAACAATGTGCTTGGCGACTTCCGGGTTACGCGAAAGCTGCACGATCTCTCGAATCAGCGTCTTGCCCGGCAAATCCTTGGGATGCGCTTTACCGGCGATCACGATTTGCACGGGCCGCTCGCGATTCATCAGCAGCCGCTTCAAGCGCTCCGCGTCGCGGAACAGGAGCGTGGCTCTCTTGTAGGTTGCGAATCGTCGCGCAAAGCCGATCGTGAACGCGTCCGGATCCAGAACATCCGCCAAGCGGCGCTGCTCGGCAGCCGACGCTTTCCGAGCCAGTGCCGAAGCGACGACACGCTCCCGCACAAATGTCGCGAGAATTCGTTTCCGCCGCCGATGCGCTTCCCAAAGTTCCGGGATCGGAATATCCTCAACGAGATCCCAAATCTTCGAATCGGAATAGCGATCCCGCCAATCCGGCTGTAAGTACTGATCGTAGAGTTGCGCCAGGTCGCCATTCAGCCACGTGGGAAGATGCACGCCGTTGGTGACGGAGGTTACTGGTACTTCCCAAACCGGCAGCTTCGGCCACAACTCCTGCCACATTTCCTGGGAAACCTGGCGGTGCAGGCCGCTCACCGCGTTGCGAAACGCCGCCGACTTGATGGCCAGAATCGCCATGGAAAACGGTTCCTGATGATTCTCGGGACGGAATCGGCCCAGCGCGAGGAACTTATCGAACGGCATCCCGCTTTCGCGGCAGTACTCTCCGAAATATTCGTAAACCAAGCCGGAATCGAAAAGATCGATCCCAGCGGGGACCGATGTATGCGTGGTGAAAACGTTATTCGATCGGCAGGCTTCAAACGCCTCGTCGAAGCTCAGCTTTTGCTCTTCGATCAGCAGCCGCATTCGCTCCAGCGCCAGAAACGCCGAGTGGCCTTCATTCATGTGCCACACGGTCGGCTTCAAGTTCAACGCGTGCAGCGCGCGCAATCCGCCGATACCTAAAACAATCTCCTGCCGGATGCGCGTTAAGATGTCGCCGCCATACAACTGGTCGGTGATCTCGCGATGTTCCTGCTGTTCGTTTTCCGGAATATTGGTATCGAGCAGGTACAGCTTTACGCGTCCGACATCCATGCACCAGACTTTAATGTGGGTCTTTCCGGTGGGCAAGTTGACGTGCACCATCAGGTCCTGCCCCTGAGCATTCTGGACCGGGCGCACGGGAAGCGTGTAGAAATCGTTGACCGGATTCCGCTCCTGCTGCCAACCGTCCGGATTGAGCGCCTGCTGCAGATAGCCCTTTTGATAAAGCAATCCTACGCCTGTAAGAGGAATGCCGGCATCGCTCGAAGCTTTCAAATGATCGCCCGAAAGCACCCCCAAGCCGCCGGAGTAGATCGGCATGCACTCCACCAAGCCATATTCCATCGAGAAGTACGCGATCAATTGGTCGCTCACCGGCTCGGTGTGTTCAAGGTAGCTGTCGTATCGCTCGCAAGCGCCCTTATACGCGGCCAAAAATCTCGGATCTGCCGCTGCGCGATCCAACGTCGCTTGCGGCACCCGGCCCAGCATTAATACTGGGTTGTGACCGGAGTGCTTCCAAAGGATCGGATCGAGCCGCCGGAAAATCGAACGGATACTGTGGTTCCAGCTCCACTGGAGATTGTAAGCAAGCTCACTCATCCGCGAGATAGAGGGCGGAAGGGCGGGCCGGACCAGAAACTCCTTAACCGGTTGAATCTGAAAGGGCATGGACTAGATGGTGCTTCTCAAATATATCACCAAGCGTTGCTCGGCTCTACACAGTTGGACGGCGGCGTGGCCTACGGTACGCAAACTCAGTGGATTATGGGGCATTAATTTCTCTTCAGTCGGCGCGGGAGCGCCTTCCCACTATCCATCGGCAGGTACCGGCCGCAAGTCCATGCGGCCGGTGGAGAGATCTGATGCGTTAATTCACCGGACACGGAGCGCCGGCGCTTTGCGTACAACCGGCTTCACCCGGATCGATGTGACGGCGCTGCCTTCCGCTTTGCGCCCAAGCCACATACGGGAACGTCTCCTGGAACGGGATGTCGTTGGTGTTCACGCCATCGCCCAGCCGAAAATTGAAGGTCGGGCCTGCAAAGATCCCATCCAGCGTTCTCATCACAACGTCGGACACATCGTCGGAAACGCGCCGGCCATTCGGGAATCCGGCTGAGTCACCTGCCAACAGGCCCAGCCGTCTGCGGCTCGGCATGGGAGTCGGCGCGATTCCGGTGTTGAGCCGCAGCATATCGGCGGCCGGACCGGCCGTTGTCCCCGGCGCCGCGATCGGTGGAGTGTAGGTGGTCAGCAATGACAGATCGGTGCGGGGCGGAACTGGAATCCCAATTCCATAAATAGAATTCAGGATGCGCGCAAACTGCGGATCGGAATACGACGAAGCGAATTGCGAGTCGTTTTTCGGCTCGCTCATGCTCCATAGATCCTTCGATCCGGTGGGAATCATCAATTCGTCGACGAAAGGATTTCCCATGCGATGAATCTGCGAGTAAGTTCCGCTGGCTACGCTGGGTAACGGGGCGCGCCGGACCAGCGTTCGTTGCCGGCCAGTGGTCGCCCAAGCTCCAATCGTCGCCGCCGTGCTGGTGGCCGGCTGCAACGTCCCAGTTTTTGTCAGCAGCGTGATTGGGACTTCGATGGCGATCGTGTTAACGTTGTAACCCGAAAACATATCGGGAGCGGTGTTCGTATGATCGTCCGCGTCGGCTGCGGCCGTGAGAACGCCACCGCCCGCTCCCACTCTGGCATTCAAAGTATCGAAAAACGCCCCAAGATCGCCGAACGACGGATCGTCCGTGGTTCCCGCAAAAACTCGAATGCCATTTCCGAGGCTATAGATTCCCTGCGCTGCGAGCGCCGGATAGTTCGGCATGGTGCGAGGCCCGATATTGCTCGGGACCGCAAACAGAGAGCCGCCCGCTTGGTTCATGAGCTGCGTAGTCACGCCGCCTTTCACCATCGTGACGGTGTAGTGCTGCCGCAAGCTGAGGCCCTGCGATCCAGCTCCATCGAGCGCCGTGATCGCTGGAGGAATAATCTGCGTCCCCGGAGCTACCGGCGCCGGCGAGTTGGCCGGAGCGTTAACCCCGGTACCCGCGCCCAGAAATGCAAATGCCGAAGCCGGCGTTCGAATCTCGGTAGTGAACTGGAACTGGAAGACGATGTCTTCCACTGCGTCGTTATTGTTGTCGATCTTAATCGAGTACTGGATGCCATCGTCGAATGGAAAATAGTTCGGCCCGTTCCCGGGCTCTAAGAATGGATCGACGTTCATGATGAATGTGACCTTCGTCGGGTCGTCATAGCTGACGAATGCGAAAAAATCGGTGACGTTCGCTTTCTGATCGAGCGCCACGCCGGGAGCATCGCGATGGCCGGCTTGTGCCGGAACCACCGGAACCGCCATCAATGCGGCGAGAATCGTACTCAAAACCGTTTTCCCACGAGTCATGGGTAGTTTCCTCCTAACCTGGAATGGAACAAAAAAAGAGTTAGCGGCGTTTGGCGGCAATCGCCAGACCAAGCGCCAGTGCTGCAATGAGAATCGTCGATTTCGGCTCGGGCACCGTGCTGGTGGTTGTGCCGGCGGTAAAAGTATCCGTGAACGTTCCAGCGGAGGCCGATCCAAATGTTCCCGGGTCGATGGTGAAATCGTCCGTTACGCTCAGAAACGAAAGTGCCGCAAGTGCAGTTTGACTGGAATTCAGCGCGCCGTCCAGCGTGAGTTGAGAGAGCGCCGCCGATCCGTTACAACCGGTTACGCCATCCGCGGAAAATGTACCATCCACGCACAGATTCTGAACATCAGTGACAGCGCCATCGCCTGTCTCCGATGCATTCGCCAAATCGATTTCACTTTGCGTAAAGGAATTGCCGGAGATTTGATAAGTAAAAAGCGCTTCAAGTAACGATGTCGAGGCCGACTGTGACAGGGTAAACAGGAGCTGCGGGCTGGACGTTCCCCCGGATGGCATGATCGAAATATCCGCCGGGTCGATTTCGGTTCCGCCCGTTGTGCCCGGCAACGAGGTAAATGCGGACACCAGGTTGGTACCAATGGTACAGCCCGCCGCCCCGAGAGCCTCGTAAGAAGCCAACGAGCCAGCCACGCATGGGTTCGCGTAGACCCGCATTGATAGGCTCGCTAAAGCAACCAGCAACACAGCCAGTTTCATCGCACCTCCGAAAGTCCATAGCGATGTTCGCACAGGGCTCACGCCTTTTCAACGCTCAAATCCACCTATTAGTACTGGTGGTTTCAGGTCACAAAGTGTCGAAAGCGTTCGTCAGCGATCCCGGTTCGTCATTTTAAAAATGAACCCAATCCGGTTGTAACCTGGTGAGAATTCAGCTTCAGCCGATCGAGTTGCGTTTGGCACGGCTCATGCCCTCACAGAGCCAGAAGGTTTACAAACAATGACGAAACGAATATCCAGGTTGGCGTGCGAGGCACTTTTAGTCGCGGCTTCCACCTTCGCGCAGGATGATAAGTGGGCAGGACGGACGCTCGACAACTTCGAGTGGTCGATCCACGAGCAACTCGCGGCGGTTCCGTCTTATGGAGTTTTCGATTCCATCCGGTTTGAAGTGGCCGGCAGAACCGTGACACTTTCCGGCCACGTGGTAAAGGACAGCCTGAAGCGTAATGCGGAACGAACGGTGAGCCGGATGGCCAGCACTGAACGCGTCGACAACCAGATCGAAGTGCTGCCGGCTTCCAAGAGCGACGACGCCCTGCGAACGAACGTCTATCGCGAGATTTATGAGAAGCAGCCGCTCGGCAAATTTGGCGCCGCGCCCGTTCCGCCTTCACATCATCGTGAAAAACGAATGGGTGACACTCGAAAGCGTCGTGGATTCCGAAACCGAGCGGAGCGCCGTCCGCCTTCGCGCATTGAAGGCCAGCTCGCATGTTTCCGATCACTTGCGCGCCGCGGAGCTGAAAGAATTTCGGGCGGCCTGTGATTAGCATTCGCGGCCCCGAAGGGAGCGCAGGAATTCTGTTATTGACAAGCACGATAGTTGTCGCCGAGCGCGCGATAAACTAGCGCATATGCCCAAACCCCTAAAAGAAGGCGACACCGCGCCTGAGATTCATGTGGAGGACGACCAAGGCCAGCCCTTCGACTTGGCCAAGTTAAAAGGCAAGCACGTCGTCCTTTATTTTTATCCCAAGGCCGATACCCCAGGATGCACCACGGAAGCCAAGGGCTTCAGTGAGCACGCCAAGAAGTTCGACAAGGCCGGCGTCGTAATCCTTGGCATCTCTCCCGACAAGCCTTCCGCGCTCGCCAAGTTCAAAGAGAAGTACAAGCTGCCGTTCACCTTGCTTTCCGACGTGGACCACAGCGTTGCCAACGCCTATGGCACATGGGTCGAAAAAAGCATGTACGGCCGCACCTACATGGGCGTGGAGCGCAGCACGTTCCTGATCGGCAAGGATGGAAAAATCAAGAACATCTTCCGCAAAGTGAAGCCCGCCACCCATCCGGGCGAAGTTTGTCAGGCGCTCCAATCCGCGTAGCGCCCGTGGCGCACGCACTCTCGTGCGCCACAAGAAAATCCAAAAAAAGTTGCTCGCGCCTGTCGATCTGCGAATTCTCATTCGTCGACATTCCGGAAGCAAATCATTTCGAGGAGAACTCCGATGAACAACACTTTGACTGCAAAATCAGCGATACTCTTTGGTGCCATCAGCCTCGCGGGCGGGGCCTTTGGCCAGGACATCACCAACATGGAACGGGAACAAGGATTAAAGCGTCTGGCCGAAACTCGATCGGGCGTGATCGAAGCGGTGAAAGGGCTCTCGGAGGCGCAATTCAACTTCAAACCAGCGCCTGACCGGTGGTCGGTAGCCGAATGCCTGGAACACATCTCAATCGTGGAAGGCAGCGTAGCCACACGCATCCGCGCCGCGCTTGAAAAAGCTCCCGCGCCCGCGGCCGGCCGCGACTACCAGCAGGTGGATCTCCTGATTCTTAAAACCGTACCGGATCGTTCCACCAAAGTGAAAGCGCCGCCGCCGCTCGAGCCCACCCGCAGCTTGACTCCCGCCGAATATCTGGAACGCTTTCTCGCCAGCCGCGAACAAACGGTGGACTGGCTGAAAACCGATCACGATCTGCGTGGCCACGTCGTGGACCATCCTGTCTTAGGACCATTAGATGGGTACGAATGGATCCTCGCGGCAGCCGGACACAGCGACCGTCACACTCAGCAGATCCTCGAAGTGAAGGCAGATCCAAATTTCCCGAAGTAGTCGAAACCGATTATGAAATACATGTTTCTGATCTACTCGCAAGAACGCTCTGAGCCTCTCTCTCCGGAAGAGGCTCAGACTCTGATGAACACGCACTGGAATGTAATGTCCGACGCCAAGGAAAAAGGGGTGTTGCTCGGCGTAGACGCGCTGAAGCCCACCAGCACCGCAACCACCGTGCGGGTGACCGATGGCCAGGCGCTCACCACCGATGGTCCATTCGCTGAAACCAAGGAGCAACTGGCCGGCTACTACATGCTCGAATGCAAAGACCTGGATGAAGCGATCGACTGGGCCCAGCGAATCCCGACGGGTTGCAAAGGCGCCAAGGGATGCATCGAAATCCGTCCGATTCACGAATTGACGCGCAAACCTTGAGCCTGGACGCCCGGGCGGCGGTGGAATCGGTATTCCGCCAGGAGTCCGGGCGAATCGTCGCCACGCTCATTCGCATTTCCGGATCCTTCGACCGCGCCGAGGAAGCCATGCAGGAAGCTTTCGCCTCCGCCGTGGCGGCGTGGCCGGAAAGCGGCATCCCGTTAAATCCAGCCGCGTGGATCACGGCCGCCGCGCATCGCAAACTGATCGATCAGATCCGGCGCGAGAAGACGAAACGCGACAAACAGGAATCGCTGCGCTATGAAACCGATGCTTTCACCGAGCCGGAAGCGTTCTATACCGATGAACCGGACATGCATTTTCCCGACGATCGCCTGCGATTGATTTTCACCTGCTGCCATCCGGCGCTGAATCCGGAAGCTCAGGTAGCACTGACGCTGCGGACGCTCGGAGGGCTCACCACCATCGAAATTGCCAAAGCGTTTCTGGTCGCCGAAACCACGCTAGCGCAGCGGCTGGTTCGCGCCAAGCGGAAAATCCAGGAAGCGGGCATCGCGTACGAGGTCCCACCGCCGGCTCGATTGCGCGAGCGCCTCGCATCCGTGCAGGCAGTGATCTATCTCATTTTCAACGAAGGCTACGCCGCTGCATCCGGCCAACAATTAGTGCGTCTGGACCTTTGCGCGGAAGCCATCCGGCTAGGCCGGACGTTGAACGATTTGATGCCGGATGAATCCGAAAATCTAGGACTGCTGGCGCTCATGCTGCTGCACGATTCCCGCCGCTTCGCTCGTGTACACGACGCGCAACTCATCACGCTCGAAGAGCAGGACCGGTCGCTTTGGGACCGGGCCGAAATCGCCGAAGGTTTGGAGCTGATCGAGCGCGCGCTGCGGCGCGGGCCTTTGGGTCCGTATCAGTTGCAGGCCGCCATCGGCGCGCTGCACGCGCAGGCAGCGACTCCCGCTGAAACCGACTGGGCGCAGATCGCCGCGCTCTACTCGAAACTGTTGGAGTTCAACCCTTCGAGAATCGTCGCGCTCAATCATTCGGTTGCTGTTGCGATGAGCGTGGGATTAGAGGAAGGTCTGCGGCGTATGGATGCCATCGGCGCGTCCGGCGACTTGAATGAATATTACCTGTTCCACGCCGCGCGGGCCGATGTTCTGCGCAGGATGAATCGCTGGGAAGATGCCGCCGCCGCGTACCGCCGCGCGTTGACCTTGGTTACGAACCACGTGGAGCGGGATTTTTTGGAGCGCCGGCTGGCCGGACTATTGGGCGCACAGGACCAGTAACGTCATGTCGTCGCGCTGTGCGCTTCGTCCCACAAAGTCGTCGACAGCATTCCAGATTCGCTCTTTGATTTCGGAGGCGGATTCGTGGCTGAACTCTTCGGCAACCTGCTGTAATCGGCTGAGTCCGAAATCCTCGCCGAATTCATTCTGCGCTTCCACGATTCCGTCCGTGTAAGCGATCAGCACATCACCCGGATTCAACCGCACTGCGCCTTCCTGGTAAATCCACTCGTTAAACATGCCGACCGGAGCGCCACCCGTGTCCAGCCACTCGATGGTTCCATTGACGCGCCGCACCAGCGGCGGATTGTGTCCGGCATTGACGTACCGCAGAATGCAGTTCTGGTATGCAGCGTAGAAAAGCGTCGCATAGCTTTCTTCAAAACAGGCTTCATAGAACTGCTGATTCACGGTCGCGATCACTTCGGCAAGATCGGATGGCGCGCGGCGGGCTTCGGCGCGCAGCGTCGCTTCCAGATTCGCCGCCAGCAAAGCCGCCGCGATGCCCTTGCCCGCTACATCACCGACCGCGATTCCCAGAGCGCCATCGCGCAAGCTCAACAATTCGTAGAAATCACCGCCGACCGCGTGCATTTGCCTGCAAGACGCGCTGCAATCGGCTTCAGCGACCCGCTCGGACCGCCGCGCCAGCAGATGTTGCTGGATGGATTGTGCGCTCCGCAAATCTTCCATCGGTTCGAATGTCGTTAGCATGTCAGCCTCACTGGTATGTCGATTGACATGGCGCCAAATCGACACAGCCGGCAAATAATTTTGGATGTGGCGCACGCACTCGTGCGTGCCGCGTTCCCACTCATGGGAACGCTTTGGAAGTAGCTCTTCCTTATTTGTGTTCGCATGACTATTTCCGATGAATCGGCGATCCATCCAGAGGGATGAAAACGCTTTGTAGGGCGGACCCCCTGGTCCGCGCGGGTCCCCCAGGACCCGCTCCTCGAACAAGCCGACGAGGGCGTCGGCTGCGGACCTGGGGGTCCGCCCTACATGTGTTTTCGATGGTGCGAACACGGCACGCAACGTGCGTGCGCCACGCCTACTAGAAGCTGTAGCGCAGTGTCAACAGGCCGTACGAGTTGCGATGGTATTGGCCCAAGAAATCGTTCGTATTCCCCCGAATCCACACAAACCCCGTTGTCACGCGCCAATGCTGCCCGATAGTCTGCGAGTACGTCGTCCGCAGCAAACTCCCCTGCCCGTTCTGCCTCACCACAGCATCGCCCGCAACCGTGCGAGTGGAGTCAATCGTGTATTGCGTGTGCGCCAGCACCGCGCGCGCGAATCCTAGTTCGGGCGAAAACTGCAAGCCAGGCGTATAGCTGGTTACGGCGTCGCCCGCGTATCCGGCAACGATGGCGAACTCTTTGATCTGCCGCTCGAACTGGATCACATATATTACGTACTCATCCTGCTGCTTGTCCGGCGACGTATAGTAAGCGGCCTCGGCCTTCACCGTGAACCACGTCAGCGGAACCGCCGCGTCGCCGCCATACAAACGGAGCGCCGGAAATGCACGTTGAAAACTGTCCCCCGCGACCGCCTGAAACAGGGGCAGCGAATTGAAGCCATCGTAGAAGCTGAGCGAAACCTCGTAACCCGCGCCGATATGATTCCAGCGTGCGCCAAACGAAGACCGTCCGGGGAATCGTGACCCCAGATCGTTCAGAGCAACGCCAGCGAGGCCCTCGGGAAGCACGGTCCAGCGTTGATCGATCAGGGGCGTGCGGCTGGGCGTGAAGCGCGGCTGCCAAACCAGGTCGATGGAATTGGCGCCGGTGTCATAGATCGCACGCGCTGCGGTCACCGCCAGAAATCGCGTGTCGGTAACGCTTAGAAAATCCTTGGGCGCGAAACGATCCGTCGGATTCAGAAGATCCGCCTTGCCCCAGCGGATGAACTGCTTCCCGAACTCCGCCGTCAGTCTGCCTCTCGACAACGTCGCCTTCAGCTCGCGCAGCGAAAGCAGCGGACGGCGCAACGAACGGTCCTGCCAATCGAGATGCGCCGCCCGCTCCACCTGTTCATGCGTATCGAACTCCGCGTCGAAACTGCCGGATATCCGCAACCACGGCCGAGCCTTATAAGACGCCTCGTAGCGAAACAGCGAATCGTCCACCGCGTGGCTGCTATCGTTCGGCGCAGTCTCCGGATACAGCGTCAACCCGGTCTCAATGAATCCGCGTTGTGTGAAAGTCTGCCCGAGGAGCGCGCCGCCCAACATGAGCGCCGCAAGAACCCTACCCACGACGCAGCGCTTCCAGCGTGAAGCTCTCATCCTTCATCGGGACGTTATACTGCAGTTTCTCGAGCTTCATCACAGTGCGGCTGTTCCGGTTCGTATCCTGCACTTCCATGGTGCGTCCGGCCCAAATGCCGTCCTGCTGTTGAACATCGGTGTAATGAATCCGCCGGACAAGCTTCTCCTTCGAGAAGTTGTCAATCTGAATCACCACGTAGTTGTCTTTTCGGATCAGCAACACCGAAGACGTATACTGCGAAGATTTGCTTTCTTTGGGCTTCGATTCGATCTTCCAACACGCCTGCCCGTCGAAATTGTCTTCGCCCATCAACTTGTAATCGAACTGATTTACATCCCGCTCTTCCAAATCTTCAAAGCTAAAATCCGTCCCGAAAAACCGCGTGGACCGGTCTTGCAGCGCAATGCGCCGGTCGCGCTCCAGCGCCGGAGTCCACATCCATTGATCGGAAGCCCGATCCGGATGATTGACGATCAGCAGCGCCACGCCTTTCACCTCCGCCGGCGCAGTAAATCGCAGAATCGCCTTGCTAGCTCCAAAAGACCCGGTGCGCTGAAAAATCCACCGCTTCAAACTGATCTTGTTGGATGCTCCTATGACTTCGATGGTCCCCTCATACTGCTGCGACTTCGATTGCCCCCGCTTCTGCGATTCCGACACAATCTGCCGAGCGTCTTGAGCCAAAAGCGTGCTGACAACCAGAAACGAGAAACCAGAAACGAGAAACGTTTTACTCATATTCCAACGCCTCAACCAGCGACCCCCGCACCGCCGACTCCGCCGGTCCGATCGCGGAAACAAACGCGACCCCCAAGATCACAGGCACAAGCGCAACGCAAATCTGATACGGATACTCGTAGCTTAACCGCATGCCCGCCAAATCTTCACCCGTGATCCGCAGGCTGTAATAAAGCTGCAGTGCCCCGAACGCCAACCCGAGAATGAGCCCCACGGCTCCAATCGTCAGCGCCTCCAACCAAATCGTCCCTCGGATCTGATTGCGCAATCCACCCACCGCTTGCAGCACGCCCAGCTCCCGCCGGCGATCCGTAATCGAAACGATTAGCGTGTTCACGATTCCCAGAACAGCCACGAGTACCGCCACCGCGATCTGCACATACGTAATCCCGAACCATTGATCGGTCAGCCGGATCACGTACTGCCGGACATCCCGATTCGTCAGCACAAACAACCGCCGCTGGCTGCCGAACTTCTCTAAGATTCGCCGCTTCACTTCCGCCTCCGTCGCGCCCGGTGCGAGATAAATTCGGAAAACGTTCACCGTATCGTCGTTCCAGTAGCGCTGGTAAACGCTACGGTCCATCAGCACGCTGCCCTGCTGATCGGAATAGTCGACCACAATTCCAACAATGGGCAAATGCAGCACGCCGCGCGGACTCGGAAGATCCAGCACATCGCCGAGCTTGTATCCATGCAACAGCGCGAAATTATCGGACGCCAGAATCCCTTTCCCTTGGCCCGTAATTTTGTACATCGTCTTCGGATCGCCCGCCGTCGGCGGAAGTGTCGCGCGATTCACCAGCGCCCTCACATCGGCGGCGACAAAAATCACCGGCGCGCCGTTGATCTGGATGCGAGCCGCGCGCACGCTTTGCACTTCCCCGACGCCCTGGATCGCCCGAATCTGATCCGCCATTGATCCGGGAAAACGAAAACTGCGCGCGGTCAAGCTTTGCGAAGGCGATATAAAGAGGTCGGGATTCAGTGCCACGCCGAGCCATTGGAAAATCGAATCGTAACTCGCGCGCGTGAGTCCACCGAGCGCGACAACCAGCGCAAGCGAGAGCATCAGCGCCGCCACCGCGCCGGATGTCCTGCGCGGCGCTTGCAACAAACTGTCGGCCGCAAGTGTTCCTTCCACCGGCCGCAGCCATCTGAGGATCGGCCGCAGCGCGCGCGCCACCCATTGCGCCAGCGTCGGTGTGAGCAGCAACACGGCTAAGATAGCCAGCGCGTCACCGGCATAGGCAAGAATCCGA
>DATGIH010000094.1:0-17523 GCA_035295865.1 Bryobacteraceae bacterium | reverse complement strand
TCTGGCGGTGTCGCCGGAGGATCTGGCTCAACTCCAGCTTCCTCCGGATCGCCAGCCGATTCTCGAAAGCGAAGTCGCCGTGCTCGTGCTGCTCTCGCTGCGTGACGGGCTTTCGACAACTGCCAATTTAATGGCGCCGATCGTGATCAACCTGAAGACGCGTTGCGCGCTGCAAGCGATCCGGCAGGACTCCGTATATTCGCACCAGCACCCCATTACGGGCGTGGGAGAAAAGGCATGCTAGTACTGCGGCGGCGGGCTGGTGAGTCCTTCTTCATCGGCGATGACATCGAAATTGAAATTTTGGGCATCACGGCGCAGGGCGCGAAGATTGGAATTCGCGCGCCCCGCGAGACGATGATTCTGCGCAAGGAGTTGCGGCTGACGCAAGAACAGAATGAAGCGGCCGCACAAAGCATCGCCAAAAAAGATTTTGACCGCGCCTTAGAAAAATTCCGCGTCTCGGCTCAAGAACCCGTTCTTCTCCCCGATAAGCACAAGTGAGAACTGCAAGAGAAGCTCATCGATCGACGCATCGGTGAGCCAAGCTGTCCGCCGCAATGCGGGGACGTCCGGTTGATTCTTCTGAGCGAGTCGACAATCTCTCAAGGGCGCCAAAGTGGCACTCCGAAACCGTGAAGGTTCGTGGGATCGAGTTCTCATTCTAAGGAGAAACTACTGTGTCTTTTAGTATCAATACCAACGTTGCGTCGTTGCAGGCGCAAAACTACCTGCGAATCAACAGTAACTTCCAAGGCAAGACCATCAACGAAGTCACCTCCGGTCTGCGCATTGTACAGAGCGGTGATGACGCCGCGGGTTTGGCGATTGCAAACGGCTATCGGTCCGATCAAGCCGTGCTGACGCAGGGCGTTCAGAACGCCAATAGCGGTTTGAGCCAGTTGCAGATTATGGATGGCGGTATCAGCAACATATCGCAACTTCTGGATCGAGCCCGAACACTGGCGACGCAATCGGCGTCGGGAACATTCACCGGTGATCGCAGCGTGCTGAACGGCGAATATCAGAGCGTGCTCGCGGAAATTGACCGACAGGCGCAATCCATCGGATTGAATCAGGGCGGAACATTCGCGAAGAGCCTTTCCGTGTTCATCGGCGGCGGCAAAGGTAAAACCAGCCAGGCCGTGATCGATAACGGATCGGTTTCGGTTGATCTCAGCAGTTCAACCGTGGACACCCAGGGTCTTGGGCTGAAGGGATTCACCGCCGGCTATCAAGTAGCGGCGGGCGCGCAGGACAGCGGTCTGTATGATTTGGGAAGCGCGTCGGGAACCAGCGTAGCGAACATCCTGGCGCAGGCCACCACCGCCGGCAGCACTTCGTTTGTTATTTCGGGCCCGGGATTCTCGGCCGGCGCCGGCGGCGCCATCACGGTCTCCGTCAACACCACCAACGTTGCGGACACCGCTTCGCTCGCTACCGCTATCAACGCCGGCATCCAAGCGGCAGCCACATCGGGCAGCGCTCAGTCCAAGGCATTCGCAAATGCAAACATCACGGCTGAAATTCACACGGGCTCTGACGGAGCGCAGCAACTGGAATTCGTGTCCGCAAGCACCGCGTTCCAGGTTACCGCCGGAGACGCAACCGCCAATGCTTTAATGGGCAACTTCGTCGGTCAGACCAACGCTGGAACTGGCCAAGCTCTTGGCATCACGCTGCCCTTGTCCACGGCTGGCCTGCAAGCGATCAGCGCAAACTCCGCATTCATCGCTGGCGGAACGCAGCAGACCACCGGCGCCGTCTATACCAACATGGCGTACAGCAGTTCGTCCACTGTCGCCACTCTGCAGACGTTGACTTTTGTCGCCAACAACAGCGCGGGAACGCCTCAAACCGTGAAGGTAACCTTGAGTGCTCTTACAGCCGGCACCACCTTAACGGCGGCGCTGGCAGTCGGACAAATCAATGCCGCTCTGCAAGCCACCGACAATCCGGCGCTCACCAGCATCATCGCTACCGCCGATGGAGGAGCAAGCGGCGCCGGCAAGATCGAGTTCACCAGCAACTCTACCACTCCATTCAGTGTCACCATCGGGCAAGAAGCAACCGGTGGCGGCGTGGCCGGAGTAACCGGTATTACCGGATACAACACCATCATCCAGTCGGCTGCGACTGGTAAAGGCGCAACATCCGATATCAGCACGCAAAGCGGCGCTGAGTCGGCGGTTTCGGCTCTCGCGAATTCAGTCAGCCTCCTGGGTCAGGCGCAAGCGGTAGTAGGACGCGGTGAAAACCAGTTCAACTATGCCGTCAACCTGGCGCAATCCCAACTTACCAACCTCGCGTCCGCCGAATCGAGTATCCGCGACGCCGATCTCGCCGCGGAAGCAGCTAACCTGACCAAAGCTCAGATCCTGCTGCAAGCCGGCGTGGCCGCGCTCGCCCAAGCCAATTCGGCGCCGCAAAACGTGCTCTCGTTGCTGAAGGGCTAAGGCCTCAGTTAGACCGGGAGAGTCCATTGTCCTAACAGAGCGGTGACGCAACCAGCGTCATCGCTCTCTTTTTTCCGAGATTTTCCTCTGGCGCGCCAACTTCTTTGAGTGGGCAAGCCGATTCACAAATCCGCGGCCGCGAAACTCGTTGCCGAAGGAGACCGCTTGCGCGAAAGCGGCGAGTGGATCGAAGCCGAAGAAGCCTACCTTCGCGCCACCCAACTTTATCCCGATTACAAGAACGCCTGGATCGAGCTCGGATTCCTGCTGGCGGATAGCCGGCGTTTTCAGGAAGCCATCGACTGTTTGCACAAGGTCACCGGGAATGGCGGTTGCGCCTCAAGCGCGGACGTCGCAAAGGAATCGGTGCGATTGCTTGCGCAAATTGCCTCTGACCGGCCCAAGTGGGCTCGTGGGCAATACAGTCTGGGCTGCGCCTATGAACAACTCGCCGAACACGAGCTGGCGCGCAAGCACTTGGCCAACGCGCTGCGGTTGGATCCATCTCGATTGGCCGCCGTCGAAGCGCTCTATGCGCGCATGCTCTGGACGGAGGAAAAGTATACCGAAGCGATCGCCGCGGCCGATCGCGCGCTAGTGGCCAATCCGAACTATTATCTGGCTCTTGTAGTTCGTGGGAGAGCTTGCGCCGCGCAAGGTCGAATGCAGGATGTAGTGGACTGCCTCCGGCGGTCTTTGGCGATTGTCCCCGAGGCGACCATTCATAGCAGCCTGCTGTTCGACATCACATGCCTCACGGATACAACGCCCGAAGTCTTATACGAAGAGGCTCGCCGCTGGAACGCGCTCTACGCCGCACCCTTGGCATCCGAAATCCGGCCGCATAACAACTCTCGAGATCCGGAACGGCGCCTGAAGTTAGGCTACGTGTCGCCCGATTTGTACGCGCATCCCATCGCCAAGTTCATGCTGCCGGTTTTCGAGCACCAGGACCGATCGCGCTTCGAGGTGTTCACCTATTCGGTAGGAACCAAATCCGACGAAATCACCCAGTGGATTCAAAGTCAGGTGGAGCACTTCGTGAGTTTTCCGGCCGATCCGCAAAAGCTGGCCGAGCGGATTCGCGCCGATGAGATCGATATTCTCGTGGATTTGGCTGGTCACACTACGGGTGAAGCCTATCTCGCGTTCGCGCGGAAACCGGCGCCCATTCAGGTTTCCTGGCTGGGCGTTCTCAGCACTACCGGCATGTCGACGATGGACTATTTTCTGGGAGACGCCCAGATGCCTTGTCCGGGAACCGAACATCTTTTTACGGAACAGGTGTATCGCATGCCGCGCACTTTCTGCTGCTACAGGCCCGGGACGGATGCGCTGGTGTCGCCAGGTCCCTATCAGGAACGCGGGGACATCACGTTTGGATGCTACAACAGCCCGCGCAAGATCACGCGCGAAGTGGTGAGGCTGTGGTCGGCGATTCTGCATCTGGTGAGCGGCAGCCGGCTGTTGATCAAATACCACCTCATGGAAGAAGAAGCGCGCCAGGCTCCGCTTCTTGCGTGGTTTGCGGAGGAGGGAATTCCGGCTCAACGGATTCTCTTTGCCGGCGGCAGCAAGTCCACGGATTACTTCGAAGAGTACCGCAGGATCGACATTGCTCTCGATCCGTTTCCTTACAACGGCGGAAGCACCACGCTGGACGCACTCTGGATGGGTGTACCGGTAGTAACTTTGGCTGGCCGGTCACCTTTGCAGCGAACGGGAGCCTGCTTGCTCACGGCCGCCGGATTGCCGGATCTGGTGACATACTCGCCTGAGCAATATGTCACCACCGCCGTGTTCGTTGCTCAGACTGTTCCGAAAATACCGGATTCCCGCCAGAACTTGCGCAAGGCGCTGCAAGCATCGCCGTTGATGGATGAGCGCGGACTGGTGCGCGCCACGGAAGACGCGTTTCGCGACATGTGGAGGGCGTGGTGTCGCACGTGAAGAAAAGAAACGGTCCGTCTTCCGCCAAGCTGCTGGAAGCAGGAAATCGCCTACGCGAGCTGGGCGATTGGATCGGCGCGGAGAAGAGCTACTCGCGAGCCACCACAATCGACGCCGAAAACTGGAACGCCTGGACAGAGTTGGGATTCCTGCTGGCCGACAGCCTGCGATTTTCGGAAGCAGTTGCTTGCTTGCGCCATGTAACGGGCAAGGGCTGCACCTACGGTAATGACGCCGAAGAAACGGCTGGCTTGCTGGCCGAAATTGCTTCGGCGCGGCCCGATTGGGCGCGCGGACAGTACAGCCTGGGCTGTGCCTACGAGCAACTGGCGCGGCATGACCTCGCCCGGCACCATCTCGCGAACGCGATGCGGCTCGATCCGTCGCTGGAAGCCGCCGCGGAGGCCCTCAATGCGCGCATGTACTGGAGCGAGAAAAAATACAGAGAAGCGATTGCTGGAACGGACCGCTCGCTGAACGCGAATCCAAGTTATTACCTCGCGCTCGTAGTTCGCGGCTGGGCGTCGAGTGCGCTAGGCCAAATGGAGGAAGTGGATCGGTGCCTCCGGAGATCTTTAGAAATCGTGCCGGGCCCGACCATACACAGCAGCCTGCTGTTCAACATGAACTACCTTTCGGCGACCACTCCGGAAACATTATTGGACGAAGCCCGCCGTTGGAATACTCTCTACGCCGCGCCGCTCGCCAGTACCATTCAGCGCCACACCAATCGCAGGGATCCGGAGCGCCGCCTGAAGTTGGGTTACGTGTCGCCGGACTTTCACGGACATCCGATCACGCGTTTTGTGCTGCCGGTATTTGAGCACCACGATCGCTCGAATTTTGAGGTGTTCGCGTACGCTGTGGGAACAAACTCCGATCACATCACAGAAAATTTTCGGAGCCGCGTGGATCGCTTCGTGCCGATGCCGCCGGATGAACAAAAGCTGGCGGCGCGCGTCCGCGCCGATGGCATCGATATCTTGGTGGACTTAGCCGGCCATACAACGGGCGACGCTTACCTCGCCTTCGCCCGGAAGCCCGCGCCGATTCAGGTTTCCTGGCTCGGCGTGCTCAGTACCACGGGCTTGGCCACGCTGGACTATTTCCTGGGAGACGCCGAAATGCCTTGCCCCGGTACCGACCATTTGTTTAGCGAGACGGTGTACCGGTTGCCTCGCGCGTTCTGTTGCTATTTGCCCGGAACGGCTGCTTCAGTTGCGCCGGCCCCCTTTTTGACGAATGGTTGCATCACTTTCGGCTGCTTCAACAGTCCGCGCAAAATTACTCGAGAAGTGGTGAAGCTCTGGTCCGCCATTTTGCATTTGGTTGCCGGCAGCCGGCTGCTGCTCAAGTATGGTGGCTTGGAAGAGGAAGCCCGCCAGGCCCCGTTACTCGACTGGTTTGCCGAAGACGGGATTCCGAGCGATCGGCTGGCTTTTGCCGGCGCCAGCCTTTCCACACAATATTTTGAAGATTACGGCCTGATCGATATTGCGCTCGACCCGTTCCCTTATAACGGCGGCAGCACAACGTTGGACGCGCTCTGGATGGGTGTTCCGGTGGTAACCCTGACCGGCCGCACGGCAGTCCAGCGGCACGGGGCCTGCTTTCTTACCGCGGCGGGCTTACCCGATTTAGTGACGCGTTCGCCCGAGCAGTACGTCACGACGGCGATGTTCCTGGCTCAGACATTGCCGAAAATCCCCGATGCGAGGATCAATTTACGGAATGCGATGCGGGCGTCGCCCTTGATGGATGAGATGGGACTGGTGCGCAGTGTGGAAGACGCTTTCCGTCAGATGTGGCGCAAATGGTGCGCCAACCTGTGACTAAGCGGAACGACGGTGTTCGCGGGCAGCGGCATGATGTTCAGCAGTGACGGCATCCGCCAAGGTTGCGCTGACGCGCTCCACATCTTGTCTTTGCATCTCGGGGAAGTGCGGCAGGCCGAGGACGCGCGATCCTAATTCTTCAGTTACCGGCAGTCCAGTGCGCGGACAATCGATAAATGCGGGCTGGCAATGACATCCCTCACCCCACCAGGTCTTGCTTTCGACGCCGGCGGCGCGCAACTGGGCCGCGATTCTGGACAATGATTTCGCAGGCAGGATTACGCTTGTCGTAGCGGAAACCCACCCGTTTCCGTATCCAGGCTGCAGCGATACTCGATCCACGTGAGGCAGGATCTCGCGATACCAGGCCATGATTCTCGCGTGCTGCTGCCGGGTTTCGCGCCACTGTTCCAGGCTCGCCAGTCCGACGGCGGCGTGATATTCGCTCATCTTCGCGTTTAAGGCGGGAAGCATCGCGATGCGTTCCCCTTGGAATCCAAAGTTGCAACCCGCACGAAATCGTTCCAGGAATCGTGTGTCGGTTGAACAAACGAAGCCGCCTTCGCCCGCGCCTAGAATCTTGGTGGCATGCAAGCTCACCACTAGCGGGATGCCACTCGGCCGAACGGTATCGAAACCTGCGGCAGCATCCACGACGACTCGAATGCCGGTGCGATCTTCAAACTTTTGCCAGGATTCCAAATTCAACGGCGCGCCGAAGGGTGAAACCACTACCAGCGCCGCGACCGGTTGATTCGCGTGCCTGAGCGTTTCTTCCACCTCGTCTGGATTCAAAGCCCAGGTGCGGCGATCCACATCATGAAACCAGGGAATTAAACCTGCCGCGCGGACTGCGTGCGGAGTCGCGACAAATGTCCAGGAAGGCACGATGCAAAGCGATCCGGCGGGTATGCGCCGCGCCAGGAGCGCTACCGTCATGGCGACCGTGGCATTTGCCGCCGTCACTGCCCCGGCATTTTCAAAGCCGATCCGTCGGCTCAGCCGTTCTTCCAGCCGCGTCACCAACGGGCCTGCGTTTGTGTACCAGCGCCGCTGATCGATCTGTTCCAGATAAGGCAGCAGATTCGCGGCCAGCGGTAGCTGCGGCTTTAAGACCGGCAACAGCGCAGGCGCTGATCGCGATGCGCGCAATTCGTCTGGCAGCGGGAATTGGAAACGCTGGGTTGCCATTCAGATCGTCCAACCTCTGATCCCTCATCGTCCAGTGGCAGACTGCCAAACAGTTGGCCATTGCAAATCGAGAGTGATACATCCAAGGAGAACAGGGGATACCGGCGGTTTCGAGAGAGCATTTGCACGTTACGCTCACCAAACAACTAGAGGTGCGATTGGATTCGCAATCGGTTCTGATATTTCCAGCCGGCATGCCGTCATCGGTCCTGTGGGCAAAGCACGCGACGGAATCCGGCCTTCGGGTGGTAGGAGCTTCATCGCTCGCACACGATCCAGCGCGTACCAACTACTCCGAGTGGATCTCGCTTCCCTGGATCGGCGATACAAATTTCGCGTCGGCGCTCAGTTGCTGCGTGCACGAACAGAACATCGACGTTGTTTTTACCGAACACCCTGTGGTTTGGCGCACACTGCGCGAACTGCTACCCAAGATGCCGCGCAAAGTCCGGTTGGAAGCCAAGCCCTGGGCCGCCGAACTTTCGGATTATCGTACGTTTCGCGATATCGCCCGCAGCTTCCTTCGCGCACCGATGGAGCTGGCGGCGGCAGGGGATCCGGAGCCGATGATGCACTTGCCGCAACTTGCGGCCTTGGTTCGACAGTTTCAGCTGGTGCCTGGACAGTGCGATCATCCAAAGCTCGAAGCGCTGCTGGCGATTTTCCGTTGGATGCCGGCGGGAGACCTCGTGGAAATCGGTTCGTTGTGGGGCCGCTCTGCCGTCGTACTCGCGTTTCTCGCGCGCCACTATCGAATCGGAAACTTGTTGTGCATCGATCCTTGGCGGACAGAAGAGCTGCATCAAGGAATCACGGCTGTGGACGAGGTGTTCGATGAAGCGCCAGTGGACGAAATCTTCGAGGCTTTTCGGATGAACATGGCGCCGTTCTCGGGGCTGGTCAACTACGCTCGGGCAACCTCGGAGGAAGCCGCCTTTCGCTTCGCGCACGAGCATTACTTCACCACCGAGGATTTCGGCCGAACGCCGTATACGGGCGAGATCGCGCTGCTGCACATCGACGGTAACCATTCCATCGACGCCGTCTGGCAAGACATTTCCCTGTGGCATCGCTTTGTTCGAGCCGGCGGATGGATTGTCTTTGACGACTATTGCTGGCCGTTTGGGCC
Organism: Bryobacteraceae bacterium; assembly: GCA_035295865.1. Taxonomy (GTDB): domain Bacteria; phylum Acidobacteriota; class Terriglobia; order Bryobacterales; family Bryobacteraceae; genus Palsa-89. The sequence continues at coordinate 8,962 of DATGIH010000094.1, read as the reverse complement.
TGGTCCGCGGCTCGCGGCCGACGAATTTTGCGGCATGTATCGATCGAATCTGACAGCGCAGTTTATCGCGGGCGGGGCGCTCTTCGTGCAGCTGGCAAGGGCGATCCAATGATGCTGGGCTCCGTGTACAGCGAAGGGGAACTGCGTCAGATGCTCGGCTCGGTGGGCGACAACGTTGCGGTGAACCGATCGGTAGTTTTCTACTCGCCGAAGAATATTCACATCGGGTCGAACTCGCGCATCGATTGCTTCAGCATCCTGTCGGCTTCGGCCGGCGGGATCGTCATCGGCGATCATGTGCACATCTCGGCGTATGTTGGGCTGTTCGGCGCGTCCGGAAGAATCACCGTGGAATCCTTCTGCGCGCTCTCTTCGCGAGTTACGGCTTTCACCGCGAGCGACGATTATGTCGACGGATTTATGAGCAATCCAACGGTACCGGCCGAATTTCGAAAAGAAGAAACGGGCGATGTAATGTTCAAGAAGCACGCGCTGATCGGGTGCGGCAGCGTGATCATGCCGGGCGTGACGATCGAGGTGGGCGCATCCGTGGGCGCGCTAAGCTTTGTGAATCGGGATGTGCCGGAGTTCGCGGTGGCGGCGGGAATCCCGTGTCGCGTTGTGGGACAGCGGCACCGGCGCTTGCTGGAGTTGGAAGAAAAATTACTGGCCGCAGATGAACGCGGATGAACGCGGATTTTTTATCTGCGTTTATCGGCGTTCATCCGCGGCTAATGCTTTTCGGCCGGTGCGGGACGCGCGTTCTCGCTGATCTTATCCTTGTCGTTATGCACGTTCGACCATTCGCCTTGCACGGCCGATTGCATCCGTGCGCCGCAGGCTGCGCTTAGAAACAAGGTAAGGGCGAGAAGTATCGCTGCGTAGATCCGCATACGTCGTAACTTTAACACAAAGCTACTTCTGCTTTGACAGCGCCATCGCCTGACACATCAACGCGCTCGCCGCGTCGCTGCAGGGCTTTTTCATCGTGGCCGGCCAGTTGGATCGATCCGCGTAAAGCTTGTTCAGGCCGGCCTGGACTTCCGGGTTGCCTCCCGTGAACGCCTCGATCAGTTTGCGCCAGCGCGCCGCCAGAGCCTGCACTCCCGGACTCGCCGGATCTTCGCCAACCGCGGCTTCCACTTCTTTAATAAGATCGGCCCAGTCGCGCTGGCCCTGCTCGATCGTTTCGGTGGGAACTTGCCTTGCCGCGATCGCCTCCAGAGCCTGTTCGCTGTAGTACTTATTGATCCACTCCATGTTGCTTTGCATATGAATCACCTCAATGATTTTTTGAATTGCTCCCCAATCTTCCAGCTCACCACTGGCGACCGCCTTTTCCGCACGCTGAATGGCTTCCACCGCCAGATCCAGCAGCCGCCGCTTTTCCAGGATCATGCTGCGCTGCCGCCGCAACGCCGCGGCGAGATCCTTCGCGTCCCGTTTCAAAAGCCGCCGGATTTCCTGCAGCGGAAATCCGATGAACTTGAGAGCGAGGATCTGCTCCAGCCGCACCAGATCGCGATCGCCATAGAGACGGTAACCCGCCTCGGTGCGCCCGCTCGGCGCGAGCAACCCCAACCGGTCGTAATGATGCAGTGTCCGCACCGTCACACCGGCCAGTTCGGCGAATTCCCGCGCTTGGTACAGCCGCGCCTGATGCATCTCGAATTCAATGCTAAGCTCTGACGTTACGTCAGAGTCAAGCGGAATTTTGTCGGGTCCAAGGACTAAGCGATAATCAGGCTATGCGCCTCGAACTTCTAGCCGCGATGGGCTGCCTGTTTGCCTATAGCGTGTCCGCGGCTCCCGTGACGTTCTCAAAAGACGTCGCGCCGATTCTCGAAAAGAATTGCCAGCAATGCCATCGGCCCGGAGAAGCGGCGCCGTTCTCCTTGCTGACGTATGAGCAGGCGCGTCCCTGGGCGAAGGCAATGAAGGCCGCTGTCCGGCTCAAGAAGATGCCGCCGTGGTTTGCCGATCCGCATTATGGCAAGTTCTCGAATGATCAATCTTTGACCCCGAAAGAAGCGGACACCATCGCCGCGTGGGCGGATGACGGCGCGCCCGAAGGCGACCGCAAGGATTTGCCTCCCGCGCGCAGTTTTGTAGAAGGATGGTCCATTCCGAAGCCGGATGTTGTCTTCCAATCGCCGATTCCCTTCGCGATTCCCGCCACTGGAACCATTGAGTATCAGAAGATCATCGTGCCTTCCGGATTCACCGAAGACAAGTGGGTGCAATTCGCCGAAGCGCGGCCGGGAGATCGAGCCCACATCCACCACATGATTCTTTTCATCCGCGAGCCGGGTTCGCACTGGCTGAGCGGCGCCAAGCGCGGCGAATTTTTCGTCGCGCCGAAGCCAACCGGCGAGGAGGCCGTGGATACCAGCGCGTTGCCTAGCGATTTTCTGGTCGGTTACGCGCCGGGTCAACCGGCGGAAATGCTGCAGGCCGGGCAAGCCAAGCTGATCAAAGCCGGTTCCGATCTTGTGTTGGAGATTCACTACACGACCAACGGCAAAGCTGCAATCGACAATGGCAGCAAATTCGGATTAGTCTTCGCTAAGGAGCCTCCCAAGGAACGTGTGCTCACGTTGTCGGCCACCAATGGAACCTTCAAGATTCCACCGGGAGATCCGAACTACAAAGTGGACGCTGAGTTCCAACTCGGCGCTACGGTGAAGCTCGCGAGCTTGCATCCGCACATGCATGGCCGCGGCAAGGATTTCGAATATCGCGTGATTTATCCGACGGGAGAGAAGCAAACGCTGCTCCAAGTCCCGCATTACAACTGGCAATGGCAGCTTTGGTACAACCTGGCCCAGCCGATTGTTTTACCCAAGGGCACCAAGATCGAATGCACCGCGCATTTCGACAACTCGCCCAACAATCCGGATAATGCCGATCCCACCAAAGAAGTCACATGGGGCGATCAGAGCTGGGACGAGATGATGGTCGGGTTCTTCAATCTGGTGTTCCCCGCGAACATGCCGGTGAAAGATATCTTCCCGGCGCGTGCCAGTGCGGCTCGCTAAAGCTAACCAGCACTAGCGGACGCCCAACTCGCGCTTGATGGTGGTCACGTTTTTCGAAGCCTGGTCCTGATACGGGCCGGAAATATCGGCGCATTGCTGGAAGAACTGCAAGCCGTCTTTTATTTTCGCTTTGTCCCCCAATGCCTTCCCGAGCTGATAGTTAGCCAGAGCCAGTTGAAATAAGGCGGGCGCCAGCATGAGCGGCTCGCCTTTGACGCTTGGTAAAGCGGCGCGCAGCGATTTATCGGCCGGTCCCAGTTTGTTTTCGCTGGCATAGGACATTCCGGCAATCCAGTTGGCGCGACCTGCCAGCATCGATTTCTTGCTGGCCCAGTCCGCGTCGCTCATGCCCTCCGGCTTCGAGCGCGATCCCAGAGCTTCCAGCACGTGCGAGGAGTAAGCTACCGCGCGATCGTACTGCTTTTTCTGAAGGCTGCAGTTTGCGGCGTTCACGCCCGCATCCACGTCTTTCGTGTTCGCTGTCGCGAGTTTTTCCGCCGCGGTGCAGGCTTTGGCCGCTTGTCCCGACTGCGTCAAAGCGTTCAAATAGACACCGGACAACTGCGCCATGTAGGGGCTCTTCACGTTCTGCTCTTCGAGTGCTGACCCGAGTTCGGCCACCTGCTTAGGATCTTTGAGTTTCAGAGCGAGCGCGTAGAGGGCATACTCGGAATAGCTTTGAACGCCCTTCACATACTCCACGTGCTGCTTCTCGTCCTCATCGGCGGGGGCTTTCGCATCGGCGAGAGTCTTGCGTGCGAGATCGGAGGCCCGGGCGCACCAGGTCTTTAACTGGCCCGGATCTTCCTTGCCCTCGGCCGCTTTGATGGTGTTGTAGTCGAGTTCCAAATCGGTAGGGTTGTCGGCGAAAGTCTTTTCGCCAACTTCGAGAGCTTTGTCATACTCTTTCTGTTTTATATAAATCGTTTCCGCCTGGTTGGCCACCCAAACGGCGCCTTCATGCTTCGGATACTTCGCAAGAAAATCCAGCGCGAGCGGAAGCTTCTTCTCGTCGTCGGGTTCCGACCCGATGGATTGCAGCATAACTCCTTCGGGAGTGCCGACGTTGATGGTGAAATGCTGCTTCTGATCTTGAGCAGCCAGGGGGAGCAATAACAGCGACGAAATGAGAATACACCGGTTCATGGAATTCTCCTAACGGGGGAATCTATCACAACCAGTTGTGCAATGGGAGCCGGTCTCCGCGCGGTTAGGCCCGCGGGTCAGGCAGAAAATGGGAAGAGCACTTCCCGGATAGTTGCCCCGGTCACTTCAATATTACCTAAATTGGTTGTACCCACGCCGCGCGCTTCCGCCAACAGCAGCGTATTGTCGCAATCGACGAACGGTGCGGTTCCTTTGATGGCGCGAGGATCGTAGCCCATCACAGCGGTGGCTACCGTGTCGGTGGTAACGGCGTTTGTACCCGCCAGGATCACGCCTGGACTGATGTGGCGCAATCCCCGGATCCAGGGGCCTTCGCCGCCGGCGACGGTTTCGATTCCATCGATCAGTGCAAGGTCGATGGGACGCGCCACGGCGAGATCCGCCACGATGCGCGGCATCCGATACCCCGGTTCGCGGCTCGACGCCGGGTCGTTTTCCTGCGGTGAGCATTTCGCGGGCTGACGCCTTCCGGCATGGCAAACGCTTCCGCGTCCGCGCTTCGGCTTCTCGTTGGGTTCGTCGACGCCCGCATCGTCGCCGTAAATTGACGCGGGTGTGATGCCGAAGCAGTTCTTCATGGACAACGTGACGCCGCATGTGGCGTGGTTCTTCAGCTTCGCCATCGACACGAACACATCGGTGTCTTCATATACAGGATTCAAATCGTAAGCCGGGAAAATCGACCCTCCGCCCGGAATCGTGAGCCGTTTGTATTGCTTCGCTTTCCCGAGCGCATTTGTGTTCACGAACTCCACCTTATCGGATGCGCCAAACAGCAGGCCGACGTTCCAATCCGCGGCGGCAAGGTATTCTTCGAGCGGTCCCGCAGTAGCCCAGCAGCTTTCGACGAAACGGATCCGGCGCGCGCCGGCGCGATCCATGAGATGTGCGGTCGCCGCCGCCATCCGGGGATGCGTGTAATGCGTGAGGCCTAGCGGTTTGCCTTGAAAGCGCGTGCCGGGGCTGCCGGTGAGATTGACTTTGATGGTAACGGTTTTGTTCTTGACGATGCGGCCCAGTCCACCGATCTGATCGAACATCGTGGACAGCGTTTCGGTGAGATCGCCATCATACGTTCGGCAACGGGCGATGGAAACCGGAGCGGTGGGCGCTTCCTTGGCACGGGCCAATGGGGCAGCCGCCATCAAAGCGAGCAGTTCTCGGCGCGTCATGCTCTTAGATTACTCCCACGGCGGCGCTGTATGCTTGCTACCCTTGTCGGTAAGTGAGGCTCGCGTTCCCGATTGCATTTTTCCTTCTGCTCAGCGCTGCTGCAGGAGCTCAGAATTTCGACGATCTGCACGTCGAAAAGGTCGCCACTGGGTACATCTTTGCTGAAGGTCCTGCGTGGTCGCGCGACGGATATTTGATTTTCAGCGACATCCCCGCGAACAAGCTGCACCTGTTTAAGCCCGGTGAGAAGACTTCTGTTTTTCGGGACAATTCCAACGGCGCCACGGGCAACGCGTTTGACGCGCAAGGGCGCCTTTACACGTGCGAAAGCCATGCGCGGCGCATAACGCGAACGGACAAAAAGGGGAAGATCGAAGTTTTAGCCGAGCGCTGGCAAGGCAAGCGATTCAACGCTCCGAACGACATCGTGGTCCGCAAAGATGGTCAGATTTACTTCACTGATCCCGCGTTCGGAAATCAGCAGGACACTCGCGAGCTGGATTTTTACGGCGTGTTTCACCTTTCGCACCGCGGCGAGTTAGCGCTAATCGCAAAATCGAAAAGCCGTCCCAATGGAATCGCGCTCGCGCCGAACGGTCGCACTTTATATGTCACCAATTCGGATGAACGGAACGTTCGTGCTTACGATTTAGACAAGAATGGAGAAGCTTCTAACGAGCGGGTTTTGATTCCGAACATCGCGGGAATTCCCGACGGCTTGAAGGTCGACGAAGCAGGGTCTCTTTATGTAACCGCGGCGAAGATCGAAGTGTTCACCGCCGAAGGCAAGCTGGTGGGGAGTATTCTGTTGCCGGAGACACCATCGAACTGCACCTTCGGCGACGGTGATTTCCAAGGGCTTTACGTAACGGCGCGGACTTCGGTCTACCGCGTACGCCTGAATCTGAAGGGCAGTGTCCAGTATTAATTCAGAAAGCCGGCGCTATCCCACACGTCCATTTCTTGGAGTGGGAGCGCTGATATTCGAAGGGCGTAAAATTCTGCTGGTGGAGCGCGCCAAAGAACCGTTGAAAGGATATTGGTCGCTGCCAGGCGGGATCGTGGAAGCGGGTGAAAAGCTGGAGACGGCGATCCGGCGCGAGGTTCTGGAGGAAACCGGTCTCGACATTGAGCCAGTTGCGCTGTTCGAGATCTTTGAGCGAATCATGCCGGATGCGGAGGGGCGTCCTGAATATCATTACGTCTTGATGGATTATTTGTGTCGTGTGACTGGCGGGCAATTATCCGCCGCGAGCGACGTGAGCCGGGCCGCGTGGGCGACGGAACAGGAGCTCGGCGGTTATCGTCTTACCGAGGGAACGTTGGCGGTGGTGGAGAGGGCGTTTGCAAAGCTTTAGCGAGGATCTTCTTGAATTCGAATCGCTGCGCCAGTTGCTCGGCCGGTTTGTGCACAGCGAACTCGGCCGCCATGAGCTGGAAAAAGTGGCGCCGCATTCCGAGCGCGGCGTGCTGGAAAACACCTTCGCGGATGTCGCTGAAGCCATCGAATATCTCCGCGCCGCTGCCGGTTCGCAGCCGGTCAGCCGGGGCGCGGCTATCCGGATCCGGTTCGATTCGATTCCCGATCTCGGGAGTACGCTGCCCATCCTGAAAATTGAAGGCGCGGGGCTGGAGGCGACACAGATTCTCGATCTGACGCGCCTGCTGGAACAAGCCGGGGAAATCCGTGGCGCTTTGAATGTCGCTGTCGCCAAATTTCCGAGACTGGGCTCGCGCGCTGCGAATATCTTCGATCCCCGATCGATGCTGCGCGATTTGGCCGGTAAGATTCTGCCCGACGGAAAATTGGCGGACGACGCCAGCGTGGCACTGCACCGCTTGCGCCGCGACATGGAGCGCCAGCAGAAGCAGATCCAGATTTCGCTCGAACGATTCCTGCGCGCGCATCATGACGACGGCACGTTGCAAGAGGAATTCATCACGTTGCGCAACGATCGTTTCGTGGTTCCCGTCGTTGCCGGACAAGAGCGCAAAGTCAATGGCGTGATCCATGGGACCAGCGGAAGCGGACACACGCTGTTTGTCGAACCGCTTGAAACCATCGATCTGAACAACGAATTGGTGCGTCTGCGCGAAGAGGAACAGCGCGAGACGCTCCGCATCCTGCGCGAGCTGACCGAGTTGCTACGCGCGAATGCTCCGCAAATTCAGGCCGCGGTGGATGCAATTGGCTCGCTCGAACTACTGTTTGCGAAAGCGGAATTCGCGTTCGATTTTAGCTGCACCATTCCAAGATTGAGTCCGGACACCGGCCGCCGGTTGATTTTGCGGAAAGCGCGGCATCCGCTACTCGAAGACGTATTGAAGCGGCAACGCAAGACCGTAGTTCCGATTTCGCTGGAGTTGGACGACGCCAACCGGACTTTACTGATCAGCGGTCCAAACACGGGCGGCAAAACCGTTTCGATGAAGACGCTCGGATTGCTGGCCGTGATGGCTCACGCGGGATTGCCGGTTCCGGCGGAAGACGCGGAGTTTCCGGTGTTCGAACAAGTGCTCGCGGATATCGGGGACCAGCAGTCGATTCAGGAGAGCTTGAGCAGCTTCTCGGCGCATATCGCGCACGTGAGCGAAATCCTGCAAGCTGTCACGCCTGCGACTCTGGTGCTTTTGGATGAGCTGGGCCGCGCGACGGATCCGGAAGAGGGTGGAGCGCTGGGAATTTCGATTCTCGAACGATTCCGATTGAACGGGGCCTTCACGCTCGCGTCGACGCATTTGGTTGCGTTGAAAATCTATGGCGCGACCACGGCGGGCGTGGTCAACGCATCGATGGGGTTTGACGAGCAGACCTTGCATCCGACCTATGTGCTGCGACTGGGCGCGCCCGGAAAATCGGCCGGCTTGGATATAGCGAGCCGGCTCGGACTAGCGCCGGAATTGATCGAAAGCGCGCGGCAGCGCATGTCGTCGAGCGAGCGCGACATCGCGCGATTCCTGGCGGAATTGCATGAGCGGCTGGATGGTGCGGCGCAAGCAGAGCGGGATTTCCGCGCTCAGCAACAGGCATCGGAGGCGCGCGAGCAGTCGCTGGCCAAGGAGTGGGAGCGCCGCGAAACGGCGAAGCTCAAGGAAGTGGATCAGCGTCTGGAGGCCGCGGTTGCCGGATTCGAAGCGCAAGCGCAGGAGGCCATCCAGAAAGTTATGGCGAGTTCGGAGCAGCGCAAAGCGGTGGAACACGCTGAGCGGAAGCTCGCCAAAACCCGCCGCGAGTTGGAGCAACAGGCGCGCGTGGAAGTGTTCGGCGAAACATCCGCCGCGAACAAAGTCATGGCGATGGAAGTGGGCGATCGTGTCCGGCTCAAAGGTGTCCGAGAACCCGCACGCGTGCGCCGAAAGATGGCGGGGGGCTTGCTCGAAGTGGACGTAGGTCTGATGAAGATGCAAGTTTCCACCGACGATGTGGAAGAGGTGCTGCCTGCGTCATCGCCCAGCGCGGCGCGACTGCCCAAGAATGTATCGTACGAGCCGGGCCCCACCTGGGATGTTTCGTATCGCGAGATCAACGTGATCGGGCAGCGCGCCGAGGAAGCGCGCGACGCCGTCGATAAATTCCTGGATAG
>DATGIH010000093.1:0-3575 GCA_035295865.1 Bryobacteraceae bacterium | reverse complement strand
TCGATTTTGTAGAACTGACTGCTAGCCGGCCGGCATGCTCTCCGAACACCATCCGAATCGCTGTTGTCTCGGTCGGATCATTGGCCGCGGTCGCGGTGCCGTGAGCGTTGATGTATCCGATCTGCTCGGGTTGGAGTGATCCGTCGCATACCGCTGCTCGCATGGCGCGCGCGGCTCCCTCAGCGCTCGGCTGAGTAATGTGATGCGCGTCCGACGACATTCCGAAGCCGGTAATTTCACCGTAGATGTGCGCGCCGCGCGCACGCGCCGCTTCCAGTGGCTCGAGCACAAGCATGGCGCCACCCTCGCCCAGGATCAAGCCCCGCCGGTCTTTCGAAAACGGCCGGCAAGTGTCTGGAGAGACCACGCGCATCGCCTCCCACGCTTTCAGAAATCCGTAGCTGAAAATGGCCTCGCTCCCGCCCGTTACGGCCATCGCGGCTCCGCCATTGCGCACCATCCAGAACGCCTGTCCAATGGCGTGATTAGAAGAGGAGCACGCAGTCGAAATGGTGTAAGTGGGTCCGACAATTCCGTACTCCAGCGAAATGCGGCTGGCGCCGGCGTTGGCCATAATGCGCGGAATGGTCATGGGACTTACGCGAGGAAGATTGTTCTTATAGAGCGCCGTGAAGCCCTCATCTTCCGTAGACTGGCCGCCTACGCAGGTTCCCGTAATAATCGCGGTATTTTCACGTAAATGCTGGGTCCACTCGATCGCTGCATCTTGAATCGCTTGCCTCGCGGCAACCACGCTGAATTGCGCAAAGCGGTCGAGAAGTCCGGCGTCCCTTTCATCGAAGTGCAGGCTCGGGTCAAAGCCCGGCACCTGGGCGGCATTTTGAAACCGGAATTGGGCGCGATCGACGCCTTCGAGAGGCCGGATACCCGGACGCCCCTCTACAAGCGACGTCCAAAATTCATTGCGATTCGCGCCGATTGGCGAAATCAATCCAATTCCCGTAATCGCAACTCTTCGCCGCATCCTACGCTCGCACTGCCAGCTCGCTCTCCGCTCCACCTTCCAGCAGCTTGGAGATGCCATCCACCATTTCACGCACGGAGCGAATCGTCTGCGCGGCGTCATCCGGAATATTGATGTTGAACTCGTTTTCGACCGCAAAAAGAATGTTGATTCCGTCCAGCGAATCGATGCCCAACTCAGCGAACGTGCTATCCGGCTGGATTTTTTCGGCCGCGATATGCTGGGTATCCGCTATGACTTTGATCACTCGGTCTGTGAGTTCTTTGTAGGACATAGAATTTCGCTGATGGTTTCGAAGTGGAAGCCGCGGTCGATCAATTTCGGCACGATCTGGTTTACAGCTTCCAGCGTCACCCGGATGTTAGGACGCTTCTCGAGAATCCTCCCATCGTGCAAACATAGAATCGCGCCGTTCCCGGCGCCCTGTAACAGGCGTGTAACAACCGGATTGACAGGCAATTTCCAGTCTACGCCAATCGTGGTCCACATCACTCCGAGCAGATCCAGCCGGCGCTGCGCTTCGCGCAACCCAAACCAGCGCACACCGTAAGGAGCGCGAAAAAATCTTGGTGCGGAACCAGTGATGGCAGCGATTGTTTCCTGCGCCGACGAAAGCTCCCGCGCGATGAAGCTTCCGTTTTTGAAATACAGCCTCGGATGGGAGTCGGAATGGTTTCCGACCTCGTGTCCGGCTGCCAGCACTTCTCGCGAGATCGACGGCAGCCTGCGTACGTTCGCGCCGCATTGAAAGAAAGTGGCGCGCACCCCGAACTTTTCCAGAAGGTTCAGGAGGTCTGGAGTTGATTCGCTCGGACCATCATCGAATGTGAGCGCAATGGAACGCCGATCTCTGGCGCCGTGATAAACAGAAGGTGCGAGTAAGCTGGAGGAACGGCCGCGGACTGCATATGCCATCACACCCGCTGCGCCCCCCAGAACCGCCGCGGCGGCTGCATATCTGGAAACTTCACTCATGCATCCTGGCCGGTTTGGCGCGGAACGTCTCCATACCAGGTTTCGCTGTGGCCTCCGGTCACCGGATGAGTCTCGCGCGGTGAGGCAACATCGAAAAACGACCACGGACCCGGAGCAAAGGGATAACGCTGGATCACGCTCTCATCCACTTCGACGCCCAAGCCTGGCCGATTCGGTACAATCAAGTCCCCATGATCGATCTGGAGCGGCGCACTTAAGACTTCGGCCGCCAGTGGAAACGGATACATTCCGGCGCGCGACGGAGTGGAGTAGCACGGATACTCGAGCCACTCGATCAGTTGCTCGGGCCAGCAGATTGCGAGATGTGCCGCGGCGATAACCTCCAGTGCCGTTCCCCAGCTATTGAGTGCGAATCGCAGGCCGGCGCTTCCAATCTCTCTGACTAAGCGCCGCGCTGTCGGGTAGCCTCCCTGGAAGATCACGTTCATCTGGACGTAGTCGACGCTGGCAGTCAAAATCAGGTCCATGTAGCCGGGTTCGTCCAGCTCATGGGCGCCGCTAGCCAAAGGTACTAGTTCCAGATCTTTCAGCCTGCGATACGCCTCGTGCTCATCCGGCGGAAGCGGCTCTTCCAGCCAGGCAATATTGAAGTCGGCAAGCTTTTCGGCAATCTGGTCAATCGTGCTCGAAAGGTAGTTGCGATCTCCCATTCGCCACCACGTATGGCCATCGACGATCAGATCAAAATCCGGCCCAACCGCCTCGCGCATCAAGCGCACGGTTTCTATATCCTGGTCCGGGCCTCCCCCGGCTCGCATCTTGTACGCCCGAAAGCCCAGATCGGCGATCGCGCGCGCCTCTTTAGCGTATTTGTCGGGAGTCATGTACATGCCAGCGCTTCCATATAAGCGGATGTGCTCCCGCACGCGACCGCCCAGCAACTCGGACACAGGCAGGCCCTTTGCCTTTCCTAACAGGTCATAAAGTCCGATCTCTACTGCGCAATAGTGATTCAGCGTTTCCAGATCGGGGCGCGCTGTGTCGATGAATTGAACGCGGAGTGCATCCGGGTCAGCCAGCGTCCGGCCGCAGAGAAAAGGACTGATCCGTGAGTCGATTAAATGTTTGGCCCGTTCACTTCCCGGTCCGGGCGCATAGCCCACCAGACCGCTATCGGATTCGATGCGGATTAGCATTGCATCGCGCTTCAGGATTATGCGTTCCCCGCCATAGTAGGTCAGGCGGAGCGGTTCGGGCAGAACATAAGACAGCAAATGGGATTGTACGCTGGCGATCTTCATTTGCCTGGCTGAAATACAGCCTAACAGGTACAGGGGGGAATTCGCTCAGGTCGTGCCTGGCGTATTAGACAAAAAGAGCCGGGCGCTGGTCGGGCGCCCGGCTGAGGAGCACCCACAAGCGGCTCGGAGGATACCGCTTGTGGTAGTGGAGGAGCTTAAGGGGCTAGAAGTCCGCCGTGACCCAAGCAGGCGATCTCCCAACCGGAAACTCGGTAACGCGCCAGCATCGGCGGCAAGACCAAATCCACTACATTCGGCTTGGCCGACCGGAAGCATCCCGGCGCGGAAACAACAGGGATATCATCTTTATACCCCAGCAAAAGCAAATTGCCTGGCTCGACGGGAGCTAAAAA
>DATGIH010000092.1:0-13145 GCA_035295865.1 Bryobacteraceae bacterium | reverse complement strand
AGCACCTGCGTGGGAGGCACTCGGTTCAACGACACCGCTTCCCCCACCTCGTATTGGGCGTCGACAAATTCCAGCAACTATGGCTCAGCGCTGGGCTACATTCCCGAATTGGTTTGGAATGAGAGCGCTTCCGCGGGCGGTTCCGGATTGTGGGCCAGCGGTGGCGGCGCGAGCACCGTGTACACGAAACCAGTTTGGCAGACCGGAGCCGGAGTTCCCGCTGATGGCCGGCGCGATGTGCCGGACGTTTCTCTCAACGCCGCAATTCACGATGCTTATCTCTTTGTACAAGGCGGACAGCTTTACCTGGTAGGCGGAACATCCGCCGCCGCCCCCACCATGGCGGGCATCTTATCCATGGCCGTGCAACGCAAAGGCGCGCCGCTCGGAAATGCGAATCCCACGTTCTACGGCTTGGCCGCAAATCAAGCCAACGGCGGGGCCGCCGTGTTCCACGATGTCACCGGTGGAAATAATTCGGTTCCCGGTGTCGCCGGATTTAGCGCCGGCGCAGGTTACGATCTTGCCACCGGACTCGGATCGGTGGACGCACTGCAACTCGTCAATCATTGGTCGGATTCCACGAATCCAACTGCTCCGGGGTTCCAGTTCAACGCAGGCGCTTCTTCTGCTACGGTCGCGCCGGGTTCGAGCGCGGGCTTTCAGGTGAGCGTCGCCGTCACCAACGGATTCAGTTCCACGGTCTCGCTTTCCACCGGTACGCTGCCTACCGGCGTCACCGCGCAATTCACCCCAGCTTCTTTCGCGGCGCCTGGATCGGGCTCCAGCAATCTGACATTCGCCGCTGCCGTCAACGCTCCCACCGGGACATTTACCGTCGCTCTTCTTGCGAGTGGCGGCGGCGTCAGCCATTCGATTCCCGTGAGCGTCACCGTCCAATCTTCTTGCTCTTATTCGATCAACCCAACCAGCGCGACACCTACCGCCGCCGGAGGGAATTTCTCCGCCACCGTTACGACAACCCCTGGTTGCACCTGGAGCGCCTCCAGCACGGTGAGTTGGATCGCCGTCGTCAATGGAGCCTCGGGCAACGGGAGCGGAACCGTAGCGTACTCGGTTCAGTCGAATAGTTCGGCTTCCCTCCGGTCGGGCGTTCTTTCGATCGCCGGACAGTCTCTCACAGTCACACAATCCGGCACTGTGCCACCGTTGAGCCCGGCTTCCGCTACTTATCCGGCGGCCGGCGGACAAGGCACCATCACAGTCACTCTTCCGTCGAACGGAACCTGGACTGCTTCGAGCAACAGCAATTGGATTACGATTACCGGCGGTTCCTCGAGCAACGGCGGAAACAACACCGTTAAATATTCCGTGGCCGCGAACACAGGCGTGGCGCGCTCGGGATCCCTCACCATCGGCGGTCTATTATTCCCGATCAGCCAATCCGCGACAACCTGCAGCTACAGCGTCACGCTGGGCAACATGCTGGCGACTTCCGGTGGATTCTCCGGATCCGCCAAAGTTACCACCGGCGCGGCTTGCTCCTGGAATGCCTCGAGCAATGTCGCCTGGATCACCGTAACTTCGGGAAGCTCAGTCACCGGTTCGGGAACGGCGAACTTCTTCGTCGCCAATAACCCGAAATCGACGGTCCGTTCCGGCAACTTGGTGGTCGCGGGCTATACGGTCCAAATCACCGAAGGCCCCAAGAGCGCCATCAAAGTCGGCAAACCAACGCGATAAAATCAGGTTCTTCAGTTCTTCGGTTCTGCTTTAGGGAGTGCCCCTTTCTCAGAACCGAAGAACCGAAAACCGAACAACCGAATAACTTGGATCATCGTTTCCGGTCAAAGAATCCTTTCACTATCGCCAAACACTCGCCCCCCATCACGCCCTCCACAATTTCGACGCGATGATTCAAAATGTCCGAATCCGCGATCCGAAACTTGCTGCGAACTCCGCCAAATCGCAAATCCCGCGCCCCAAACACCAGCTTGTCCACTCGCGCCGCCACCAGCGCTCCCGCGCACATCACGCAGGGTTCCAGCGTCGAATAAAGCGTCGCCCCCTCTAACCGGTAATTCCCGATACTTGCCGCCGCCTCGCGCAAAGCCAGCATTTCCGCATGCGCCGTCGGATCATGCAACCGGATCGGTGAGTTGAAACCCCTCCCCCGCACCTCGCCGCCCACCACCACCAGCGCGCCAACCGGAACCTCCCCGTTCGCCTCCGCTTTCCGGGCCCACTCCAGCGCCTCGGCCATGAACAATTCCTCGCTAGACATCGTAACTGTAGAATAGTAGGAAGCCCTATGTTCCGCTATCTGTCCCTGATTGTGAAGAACAGTCTGCGCAATCGCCGGCGCAGCATTCTGACCATCGGCAGCATCGCCGTGTCGCTCTGCATCCTGGGAGTGCTGATCGCGATGTATCGCGCGATGTTCTTCGGCGAACCGACCGCCGCGCAAGCCCTGCGCCTGGTCTGCCGCAATCGCGTTTCCCTAACCCAGCCGCTGCCCATCTATTTTCGCGACAAGATCCGGCAGATTCCCGGCGTCCACGACGTAATGCCCTGGCAATGGTTCGGCGGCGTTTATAAGGACAGCCGCGATCCGAACAACATCTTCCCCCGCTTCGGCGTCGAGCCCGACCACCTGTTCAACGTGAACAGCGAATTCCAGATTTCTGACGACCAGCGTGCCGCTTTCCAACACGAGCGCACCGGAGCCGTGATTTCCCGCGCCCTGGCCGACAAGTTGCACTTTAACCTGGGCGATCGCATCACTTTAGTGGGGGACATTTTCCCCGTTACGCTGGAGCTGAAAGTGGTGGGGATATTCAACGAACCCGGCAACAACGCCATCCTGTATTTCAACCGGGAGTACCTGCGCGAGGCCCTGCCTGTTTCGAGCCCGCAGCGCGACACCGTTGGCGCATTCCTGATTCAGGCCGACAGCCCGGCCGACGTCCCGCGTGTGGCCGAAGCGGTCGACCGTACGTTTGAGACCACGCCTTTCCAAACCAAGAGCGAATCGGAACAGGCTTTCACGCTCAGCTTCCTCGCCTTTGTCGGAAACCTGAAGCTCTTCATCATGGCGATCTTCGGCGCCGTGACGTTCACCATTTTGCTGGTCTCCGGGAACACCATTTCCATGTCGGTGCGCGAGCGTATCCGCGAAGTCGGCATTTTGAAAACGCTCGGATTCACCCCCGGCGCGATCCTCGGAATCGTTCTCGGCGAATCCGCCGTCATCTCCGCTATCGGAGGCGCGATCGGCTGCCTGCTGGCGGCAGTCATGTGTTACATGGTGGCTCACAGCCCCGGCAGTATGTTTATCCCGGCGCTAAAAACTCTCGGCGTAACCCCGCTCGTAGGATTGTTAAGCGTCGCAGCCGCACTCTTCATCGGACTCTTCAGTTCTTTCGTCCCGGCCTGGAGCGCTTCCCGTACCAGTATCCTCGAAGCTTTGAAGTCCAGCGGATAACTCGATCTCTATGGCCATCCCGGTTTCTTACAATTTCCGCAATCTGGTGGTTCGAAAGACCACCACGGTGATCACCGCGCTCGGCATCGCGTTGACTGTCGCTGTTCTGCTCGCCGTTCTCGCGCTGGTGAATGGGTTGAAAACGGCCTTCCAATCGTCGGGCAATCCGCTGCAGATCCTCGTGATGCGCAAAGGCGCCACCGCGGAATTATCTAGCGGCGTGACGCGCCAGCAGTTCCAGGATTTGAAATCCATGGCCGGCATCGCGCGCGATGGCGACGAGCCCATGGCATCGCTCGAAATGGTCACTGTGATCAACTTACCGAGCGTCGACAGCCCATCGGGCATGAACGTCACGGTACGCGGGATCTTGCCGGTCGGCGTCAAAATGCGCGACGGCTTGAAACTGCAAGACGGCCGCTGGTTCCAAGCCGGACGGCGGGAAGTCGTCGTCGGAAAATCCATCGCCAAGCGCTATCCCGGCGCCCAGATGGGCAAGAAGCTGCGTTTCGGCCGCGGCGAATGGGAAGTCGTCGGCGTGATGGATGGCGGCCAATCATCCGTCAACAGCGAAATTTTCGGCGACTTGAATCAAGTCAGTTCCGATTTCAATCGCGCCGACGGCCTCAGCTCCATCCTGCTGCGCGCTACGGACGCCGCCACCGTTCCCGCACTGGTGAACTCGCTCAACGACGACCGCCGTCTGGCCGTTCTCGCGCAAACGGAAAAATCCTACTACGAATCGCAAACCAATTCCGGCGCGCTGCTGCAGTTTCTGGGAATCTTCATCGCCATCATCATGGCCGTCGGCAGCAGTTTCGCCGCCATGAATACGATGTATGCGGCAGTCGCGCGTCGATCCACCGAAATCGGAACGCTGCGCGTGCTCGGCTTCTCCAAGGGCAGCATCATGCTGAGCTTTTTGTTCGAATCGCTTTTGCTCGCCGGACTGGGCGGCCTGATCGGTTGCTTGCTCGTTCTGCCGCTCAACAACATCACCACCGGAATCGGAAGCTTCGTAACATTTAGCGAAATTGCCTTCAACTTCCGCGTCAGCCCGCCCATCATGCTGGCCGGAGTCGCATTCGCCCTGATTATGGGAGCCGTCGGCGGACTCTTTCCCGCTCGAATGGCCGCACGCAAAGAAATTCTTGTAGCGCTGCGAGAGATCTAATAAGCATGCCAACCACGGAACTCAAAAATCTTCAAATCGACCGCGGACAACGCCGGTCGCACGAACCCTCCCCTTGGGCCGTGCGCTGGATTGTCGCCGGCGTCGCCATTTTTATCCTGCTCGGCGCCGCCCGTTTCATTTACGCCAAGTTGACCGAGGCCACCGAAGTGGAAGTGGTGCGGGTGCATACCTCCGCTCCGCTCACGCGCGGCGGCGGCAACATCATCCTGAATGCCACCGGCTACATCGTCGCGGCGCACAAAATTGAGCTCGCTGCGAAAGTAGTCGGCAAAGTGAATTGGATCGGCGTCGACAAAGGTTACAAAGTGAAAGCCGGCGACATTTTGGTGCGCCTGGAAGACGACGAGTATCGCGCCCACGTCCTCGAATCCAAGGGCAACCTCGATATGCTCAAGGCCAAACTCGCCGAAGCCGAACACGGCTCGCGTCCGGAAGAAATCGCCAAAGCCAAAGCCGATCTGGAACAAGCCAAGGCCGATCAGGAGAACGCCAAGGTCACGCTCGACCGCACGCGCGATCTGGTTCAGCAGCGCGTTCTTTCCAAGCAGGCTTTAGACGACGCGCAAGCCCGCTACGATGGCGCTGTCGCAAAAGTCGGATCCTTCGACCGCGCTTATGAACTCGTCCGCCTTGGACCTCGTCACGAACAGATCGATGCACTCCGCGCCCAAGTAGCGCAAGCCCAAGGAACACTCGACTATTCGCAAGTGCAGCTCGAAAACACCATCATCCGCGCGCCAATCGACGGCACCATCCTGGAACGCAACGTCGAAAAGGGCGAATTCGTCACCACTGGATTCGTCGGGGACAAAGGCGCCAAGGGTTACGTCGTCTCCATGGCGAACCTGCGAGAACTGGACGTCGAGTTGGATATTAACCAGAACGATTTTGGAAAGCTCGGCCCAGCCCAACCCGGCATCGTCACCACCGACGCTTATCCGGATCGTAAATACGAAGGTGTCATCCGCGAGATTTCACCCGAAGCGAATCGCCAGAAAGCCACCGTGCAGGTCAAGGTGAAAGTCGTCAATCCCGACGATTTTCTGCGCCCTGAAATGAACGCGAGCGTCGCGTTTTATTCGACGGAGAAAGAGGGAACGCAGGTGGAGGCCAAGCAGATCGTCACCGTCCCCGCTTCCACCGTGCGCGATAATGCCGTATTCATGGTGGTCAACGGCCGCGCGGTCCGAAAACCTGTTAAGGTTGGTGGAACCACCGCGCAGGGACTTCAAATCGCCGGCGGCTTGATCGGCGGCGAAGACATCATCGCCAATCCGCCTGCGGATTTAAAGGACGGGCAGCGCGTTCGCCCGAAAAGCTAAAAACAATGTCTGAGACCGTAATTCAAACCAACAAATTGAAGAAGGAATTCATCCGCGACGAATTTCATGTGATCGCGCTCAAGGATGTGGACATTACCATTTCGCGCGGCGAATTCGTCGCGCTCATGGGACCCTCGGGCTCCGGTAAATCCACGCTGCTCCACCTCATCGCGGCCATGGATCGGCCGAGCGGCGGCGAAATCCTGGTGCTCGGCGAAAATCTGCGCACGTTGAGCGACCGCGCCATCGCGCATTGGCGCAACGCCCACATCGGATTCGTATTCCAATCCTTCAACTTGATCCCGGTGCTGAGCGCCGTGGAAAACGTCGAGCTCCCGCTCAAACTCACCAACCTGAAAAAGAAAGAGCGCATGGAGCATGCCGAAACCGCGCTGAACCTGGTCGGATTAGGCGAACGCATGCACCACCTGCCGCGCCAACTCTCAGGCGGCCAGGAACAGCGCGTGGCCATCGCGCGCGCCATCGTTACCGATCCCGATCTGATCCTCGCCGACGAACCAACAGGTAACCTGGATGCCGCCTCCGCGCAAGATGTCCTGACCCTTCTCTCGCGCCTGAACAAAGAGTTCGGCAAAACCATCGTGATGGTCACTCACGATCCTCACGCCGCCCACTTCGCAAGCATCGCAAGACACTTGGAAAAAGGCGAGCTCTTGCCCCCCGGCCAGGTCCCAGCCGATTGGTCGATGCCCGCGAAAGCTTAGTTGTTTTTATTCGCGTTCATCCGCGTTCATTCGCGGCCCTTTTTGTTTCGCCTTTGTTTTTATCCGTGTCCATCCGTGGCTAAAAAGGTTTTCACATCCATCTCGACCTTATCCGAAACCTTCAGCAAAAAATTGCTCGGATCCTTCATCCCCCACTGCACATAAGGAATCGCAAAGTGCGCAGTAGCCGCGTATCCACCGCCCTCTGCAGTCACCTTAAAATTCATGGTCATCTCATGCTCCGCGCCGTGGATCCGAAACATGCCGTACACGGTCATCTCGGTCTGCCCCAAATGCCCGTCCACGCGATTGGGCGTAAACACCGCCTCCGGATATTTCTTGCTCTCTAAAACATCTTTATGCATGCGCCGATCCCGCATGCCGCTTCCGCTCTCTCCGCTTGCGACATCGATCACAATCTCGCCTGACGCCTTACCCGTTTCTGGATCGAATCGAATATTCCCGCGCTTCAGTTTGAATGTCCCATGCACTGTGTGTAGCGGATCGGAAAGCGTAAAAGCGATCTGCGTTCGCGCCGGGTCCAGTTGCAGAACAGTATCCGCGGCACACAACGCCGCAGCACACGCCAGCAATAGGAAAATCGGTTTCACGAACTTGTGAGAATCTGGCGCCCCAACGGAAGCATCCCGTGCATCAAAAAGTCTCCGGGTGAGATGGCGCCGACGTGCATCGCCAGCATATTCGCGAATATTTCGGGCTTGGCGGCCATGGAAGCCAGCACGCGCCGCCGCAGCGCCGGGAAACGGTCCAGCAATAACATCAGCCTTGCCATCATGTGCGGCCTCTGCGCCAGCCGCCGATGCTCGGCCTGATAATTCTCCAACTCGCCGGACGCCAGCGCATCCGCAAATGCCAGCGCCTGATGGAAGCATAGCGACATCCCTTCTCCCGTGATTGCATCGACGGATCCGGAAGCGTCGCCGATCAGGACAACATGATCGCGATACACCCGCCGCAACGTCCGCGATGCCGTCACCGCGCCGCGTTCTGCCGTACTGAGCGCCGAGCCGGCCAGCCGCCTGTTTAACTCGGGACACAGCGCCAAAGCCTGCTCCATCCGCATCCGCCGGTCGCGCGTGATCAGCGCCACGCAGATCTCCGAAGCACTCACTGGCGTCACGTACATCTGAAAACCCGCGCACCAGTAAACTTCCATGAACTCGGTCCACGGCGTTTGCAAATAATGCCGGCGGAAACCGTAGCGCACCGATTCACTGCGTATTGCATCCAAACCAGCCCAACGCCGTACTCGCGAATTCTGCCCGTCCGCGCCGATCACCCACTTGCAGCCGATGCTTTGCCGATCGAGGGCTACTCCGTTGGATGTCAAACCAACCACGCGCGTGCCCCATGCCAGTTTGACCCCGGTCTCCTCGGCGCGATCCACCAACGCCTGATGCAGATAAATACGGCGCATCGCGATGCCATCACCCTCGGGAAAATCCGCCGCGACCGAGTGTCCTTCTCCCAAAAAGCGAATTCCACGAAACGCGAACGAGGGCGCTGTACCAAGCCTCAGACCCAGGCGGCCGAGCGCAGCCAAAGAATCCGGCATCAACCCTTCGCCGCAGGCTTTATCGATCGGCGGATGCGCTCCATCCGCAACCAGCACGTCTAACCCTTTGAGACGCGCGGCGATCGCAGCCACCAGACCGGCCGGGCCGCCTCCAATCACCACCACATCCGTTTTAGAAGGAACAACCGTCAAACTACCACCTCAATAAAACCAGCTCCGAACAAAATCCCGGACCCATCGCCGCCAAAATGCTGTACGTGCCCGCAGCCGGCCTTCGCCGCATCATGACTTCTTCCAGCACCAGGAGCACGGATGCCGAAGAAAGATTTCCGGTCCGCCGCAAGCATTCCCACGATGCATCCAACGCGCCTTCCGGCAACGCTAAAGCCTTCGCCGTTGCTTCCAGCACGCGCGGACCGCCGGTATGCAGCACCCAGCTTCCAATGTCCGATCGCGACAGTCCTTCCTCTTCCAGAAACGCATCCACGTCCGACGCCAGATGATCCTGCACCACTTCCGGAACTTCCCGCGACAGCACAATCCGAAAACCTTTCTCGGAAATGTCCCAACCCATCACATGCTCCGAATTCGGATAGAAGACCGATCGTGTCGCGAGAATTTCAGGGCCATTCGATTCCCGTTCCGAGCCCGCCACCAGCACCGCGCCGGCTCCGTCTCCGAAAAGCCCGGACGAAATCAAATTCGCGACCGAAAGATCCTCCTGCTGCAGCGTGAGCGAACAAAGCTCCACCGCCAGAACCGCCGCCACCTGTTTCGGATAAGCGCGCACATAATCTGCCGCGCGCGAAATCCCCGCGGCGCCGGCCACGCACCCCAATCCAAAAATCGGAACCCGCTTGATGTTCACGGGCAGGCCCATTTTATTGATCAGCCGCGCATCGATCGACGGGCTCGATATCCCGGTAATGGACACAAAAAAGATCGCGCCCAGATCCGAAGTCGCGAAACCGGCTCGCGACAACGCGCCGCACAGTGCCTTTTCTCCCAGCTCCGTCGCGACGCCAATCCAATGATTGTTCGCTTTTCCCCAGGTCTTCAAATCGTAATATTCTTCGATCGGCAGCGCCAGATGCCGCGTATTAACACCCACGCGCGCCTGAAGCCGCTCCATGAATACCGGATTGTCCACCTTCGGACCGAAATGCCGCTGCAGCGCCGATAGCAAAATCCGCTGATCGTACTGATGCTTGGGGAGCGCGCTTTGAACGCCGGCGATGGTCATTTGAGTATTCTACTGAAGTCGCGCCAACTCCTCGGAATAAAGCCTGTTTTGCGGAAACTCCGCCGCCAGCTTCGTGAGAATGTCTCGCGCCTGCGCCTTGTCTTTGTTACGCAACGCCGCAACGGCCAGCAGCAGCCGCGCGTATGGGCAAAGATAATTGCCCTTCTCCGCCGTCAATCGCAAATTCTGGATGCCGCGATCGCGATCTGTCTCCGCTCCGTTCCATTGCAAAAACCACCGGATCGGCGCGGCTTTCAAGCTGAGGAGATAATTTTCGACACCCACCGCAAGGTAGGCATCGTAGTAGTTGGGCTCAATCTTGAGCAGTTCCTCGGCCGTCGCCCGGCTCGACTTCATTACGCTGAGCGAATCCATGTAACGCCGGTCGATCAACGCTACGAAATCCGCACGCAAACCGAGCGCCATGATCTTCACGAACATTGCATCCGGATCGTGCGGCGTCTGCGCCAGTATGCCATCGGATAGCTGCAGCGCTTTCGCCAGCTCAGCGTCGAATGCTTTGCGCGCGACGGGATCGGCAGCCACCTTCGGGCGATGCCGGAACATACTGTCCTCGACGAAGAATTCCGAATGCAAAATGTTCAACCGGTCGAACTCCGCGAACAGATACGCCGCCGCGTTCGACACCACTCCCAGCGGATCTTTCGGATGATCCCGCTCAAACGCCTCGAACGTCTTGTGCGCTTCGCCGAACTGCAGGTTGTACATCTGCCGGTAGCCGTTCTCCACCGCTGGAATCGCGGTCACCGATCCAGCGAAGGCCGGAATCGCAGCGGTACAAGCGGCCAGCAGCCAGGAACGGATCATCAAATCCCCATCACCCGCGCGGCCATGCCCAGCGCTTCGCTCCAGAAGGCGGTCGAAGTGTGCATCAGCTCCACCACGTTCCGCAACGCGCTTGCAAAAAAATCGATCTCCCGCTCTTCGATCACCAGCGGAGGCGCCGCCTTCAGCACCATGAAATTGTTGCCGCAGATCTGCGTGAGGAAACCGTGATCGCGGAACATCCGCATCACCACCACCTGCCCGAACATTCCCGGATGAATCTTCAGGAACGCTTCGAACGGAACGCGCAATCGCAGCTTCTCCGGCGCCCTGAATTCCACCCCGTTCAACAGCCCCGCGCCGCGAACTTCCCTCACCATCTCATATCCGGACAATGCATGCCGCAAACGATCGCGCAGATGTTCGCCCATCCGTTCCGCGCGCTCGCCCAGCCGTTCGTCTTCCAGCACGCGCAGCATCGCCAATCCAGCTCGCATGGCCAAGGCGTTTTCACTGAATGTCGACGTGTGGACAATGGCCCGCTTTAACGAACCGTAGACGGAATCGTAAACCTCGTCGCTCATGAGAAGAGCCCCGGATGGAATGAGCCCCCCACTCAACGCCTTCGCGAGAACCACCATATCCGGATCCACTGCATAAAGTCCGGATGCGAGAAATGCCCCTGTGCGATACATGCCCGTCTGCACTTCATCCAGCACCAGAAGGCTGCCATACCGCCGGCACAATGCCTGCGCGGATTCCAGGTATCCGGACGGCGGAAGATGAATCCCCGCCTCGGCCTGGATCGGCTCTACGATGAACGCGGCAAACTGGCGTGTCGCAAGCTTCTGTTCCAGGGCGTCCAGATTGCCGAACGGCACTTCCGCGGTGTCGGAGAGCATGGGACCGAACCCATCGCGCCAAAATGGATCGCCCATCAATGAGAGCGCCCCGCAGGTGAGCCCGTGAAACGCACCGCTTGCATAAATCAAACCGTTGCGACCGGTTCGCGCGCGTGAAAACTTGATGGCCGCTTCCACCCCTTCGCTGCCCGAGCTGCAGAAGAAAACCTTCTTCAAACACCCGCCGGCGCGGCGCGTAAGCTCTTCCGCCAAATCACCGGCCAGTTCCGGGACGTGACTCTGCAGCATCGCCGGACCGTTTCGGTCCAGTTCTTCCTTGAGCGCTTCGACAACGGCGGGATGATTGTGTCCCGCATTGTGCACGCAATATCCGGATAGAAAATCCACGAAACGACGCCCATCTTCAGCGAATAGCTCCGCGCCCTGGCAGCGCGCGTAGCGGACATTCATTTGCAGCACATCCAGCAGCCGCACCCATTGCGGATTCACATGTTGTCGGTAACTGATTGCCGTGCCGGAAGTGGAGGTCAAGAGTCGCTCACGCAGAATCCCCTCCCCGCGGGGACTCTAATGTCGTATACAAGACGTGTCCTGCCATCTGAGGGTTTCCTGGGTGTTATCGCCCACTCCGGGCTGAATTCAGCCACGAGAAAACGAGGTAGCCGATGGGTATGGGCAACGAGGCGTACAACCACGGACCACGCGAAGCCGCGGGCAGCAGCAGAATCAACACCAACATCACGCCCCACAAAGCCGCCAGAACGCACGTCATCCGATTCGCAAATCCCGGCTGCGTCGGATAAAAATATTTCAGCGGTACAAAGGTCAGTAACGCAAGAGTAATCAGAACCGCCAAACTCCACACCGCATCCAGTTTAAGAAAATACAAGTAGAATGCAACAACGTTCCAATACGACGGGAATCCCAGAAAATACCCGTCTTCGGTCTTCGCGTCCACCTGCGAGAATCCGTAAATGCTCGCGAGCAGCGGCGCTAGCAGCCACCACGATTGGCCCGGGCTCAACAATCCCGCCCGCCAGATCAACAGCAGCGGAAGACACGTGTAATTCAGGAAATCGATCAGATCGTCCAGCCGGCGCCCGTCGAATCCCGGCAGCACTTCTTGAACGCGCGCCCATCGCGCCAGCGGACCATCCAGCGCGTCGATAGCGGTCGCCACAATCATCAGCTCAAAGGCGCGCCTGAACGCCTCATCTCCGCCTTCCACGATGAGCGCCGCGATTCCTGCCGCCGCCACCAGCCCCAGCGCCGTAAACGCATGCACTCCCCAGGCCGCAAGCGTCCGCCTCATGCGGATTTTTGCGCACTCGCCGCCAGCGATTCCTCGTGCGCTAGATTCACCAGCATCCGCGCCGGTTTCCAATGGGCCGTCAAGCGCGACACCACGGGCAGCGTGACAAATCCCACTGCGGCCGCCAGCGTCTTGAATGGAAACAGCAGCGCGCCCGTCGCGGGATCGTACCAATCCTGTGGATGTCCCGGCAAAAATGCCGCGAAGAGTTCCGGATAGTGAATCAATGGCTTCAACCCCAGCAGCGGTTCGCCCCCGCCCATTCGCAGCGCGAGCGAAAGGAAGAATGCTGTCATCGATCCGATCCGGTTCGACTTCGAATCGAAAATCGCATACACCAACTGCGGAAATAGCAGCACAAACACCAGATCGCTGGTGAAAAACCACAGCGCCTGCACGCTCTGCACCCGCAGCGCCATCGCTAACGCGCCTAACGCGAACAACACCACCGACCATCGGATCAGCAACTTCATCTGCTTCATGGATAGATTCGGCGAGAGCAGCCGCTTGCAGCAGTTCCAACTGAACATCGATGCCGCCGACAGAATCGACGCGCTGAAGCTCGACGTCACCGCTCCCACGATGGAACCCAGTCCGAGCAATGCCACCCATCCGGGCGTCGCCAGCCGCAGCATCAGAGGCAATGTTTCCGACGGATGCTCCCGCAAACGCGCCGCGATTTCAGGCGGCCAGTGATAGCCGAGCGCCGCCATCCCG
>DATGIH010000091.1:0-12671 GCA_035295865.1 Bryobacteraceae bacterium | reverse complement strand
CTGTGCTCCTTCTATGTACCTAGACTGATTTGACTGTCGTTGGCTATCATCGTTAACGAAAAAAGCGTTAACAAAAAAGATGAACCTGGGGAGGCAGCTGGGACGCGTACATCTGCACCGGCGCGAGTGCATGTTGCTGGCCACTCCCGCAAGTTGCGGACTCTCGGCGCTGCGTTCTGGCCTAGCAGGCCGATCCTGCCACAAGCGGTGAGGCATCGGGAAACACCGCAGCGGAGTCCTTGCTCCAAAATAACAAAAAACCCGCTGACCTGCCTTACTTTGGCTCGGTCAACGTGAAATCCGGCTTCAGGAACTGCCAGTCCGGCAGCTCGTACACTCGCAACTTCGTGGGAAGGTCCACCGTAACCGGCTTCATTTCCGACGGACCCAGCGACGGAACCTTGACGGGAAACGTGAGTAGAGGTGGATCGTCCGCCTTGGCGGCAGTGGTTCGCAAATTCACATTCATTTTCACGTCCCCCAGATCGGCCTCGGAGTGATTTACCACGCCAAAGCGCACCTCTAGATGTCCGGCGCTCTTCTCGATAATCCGAAAACCCACCAACTCCAAATTCTTGACATACGGATCGGAACTCTGCGCTGTTGCCGCTGTGCTTGTAGCGGCCGGCTTGGCCTGTTTGGCCGGCGAAGAACATCCGGCCAGCGCAACTGCTGCCGCGAATACGATCCATATCTTCATGACCCTAATCATACGCTGAAAAACTACACCCTCTGCAAGATGTCATACTGATTTACATGCGAGCAACGCTGCCCTGGCTGATTCTTTCGATGGCCGCCGCACTCCTCGCCGATTCGGGCGCCGGTATCCGCTGGACCGCTCCATCCAATTGGAAATCCGAAGGCGAGCGCCCGATGCGCTTGGCGACGTATCAAGTCCCGGAAGACGGCGAATGCGCCGTATACTATTTCGGCCAAGGGCAAGGCGGCAGCGTGGAAGCGAATATCGATCGCTGGAAGGGCCAGTTCCAAGGCTCCCAGGATGCACCGAAAGTGGAAAAGCGCACTATCCACGGGCTGAAAGTCACCACGCTCGACGTCTCCGGCGCCTATACGGGCATGGCCGGGCCGAGAGCTCCGCAGGGACCTCCAAAACAAGGCTATCGCCTGCTCGGCGCGATTGTGGAAGGCCCGCAGGGATCGGTATTCTTCAAGTTCGCCGGCCCCTCGAAGACGGTGGCTCAAAATCAAGCCGCATTCGAAAAAATGCTGTCCATGTTGGCGCCGCAGTAATCGGGACATTCTGACGGAAGCGCGACCGCAAGGGAGCCATCGAAACCTGAATCCCTGACCCCGATGCGATAATCATAGATAATTGCCATGTTCCGTGCCTTCCGGGAACAAATCGATACCGTCTTCCGCGGCGACCCGGCCGCGAAAAGCGCCGTCGAAATCTTTTTCTGTTACCCCGGATTCCATGCCATCCTGCTGCATCGCCTGGGGCACAAGCTGCACCGCGCCGGTTTCACGCTCACGGCGCGTATTCTCTCGCAATTCATCCGCGCTGCGACCGGCATTGAAATCCATCCCGGCGCGACGATCGGCCGGCGCTGCTTCATCGACCATGGAATGGGCGTCGTCGTCGGCGAGACCACCGAAATCGGCGACGACGTGCTGATGTACCAGGGCGTGACGCTCGGGGGTACGGGCAAGGAAAAGGGCAAGCGACATCCAACGATCGGAAACAACGTGGTCATCGGAACGGGCGCGAAAATTCTCGGCAACATCACCATCGGACACAACACTAAGGTCGGCGCGGGATCAGTGGTGATTCGCTCGGTTCCGGATAACTCAACTGTGGTCGGCGTACCCGGCCGCGTCACCCGCACGCGCGCCGCGGATATGGGCGAGAACCTGGAGCACGGCAATCTGCCCGATCCTGAGGGCCAACTGATCGACGAGCTGACCAAGCGCATCGATCAACTGGAAGCTCAGGTGAAAATGTTGGCCGATGAGCGCCTCGCAGAGCGGCGATGACCCTCCGCTGCGCGGGATTCCTGCTGACCTGCGCGAGCCTGACAGTAGCCGACAGCGCTAATTACACGTACTGGATCGCACCCTGCGAAGATGCTCGTTCGCAGTGCCAACCCGGCGATCCACAATTGGCCACGTGGGCGATGGCGGCCTGGCAGAATGCCGCACCCGGCGCTCTGCGCCTGGAACCCGCCAAGAATCGCGAACACGCGCGCATCCGTCTCTATTGGGCCACTTCCGAACAAGGATTGTACGGCGAAGCCCGCCCGATTTTAGTGGACGGGAAACGCGGAGCTGAAGTCTACGTACGGCCCGCGCCGTTTGACACACAAGCCGATCAGCTTTTACGTGAAACCATCGTTTATCTGACGTGCCTGCACGAAACCGGCCACGCGCTTGGGCTTCCTCACACGGCCGATTTCGCCGACATCATGTACAGCTTCCAATACGGAGGCGACATTCCCGAATACTTCGCGCGCTACCGCCGCAAGCTAACGAAGCGCGAGGATATCCGGAAAAACGATGGACTTTCCGACGCGGACAAAGCTCGTCTCAAGGAATCCGTGTTTATCCGTGTGAATCCGTTGCCGAAAAATTAGTGCCCCGCCGCCGTCTCGTCGCCTTCTGCCTTTAAAGGAAAGTGCGCGCCTTGCGGAATTGGCGCGAGCATCTGCTCCTTGCGATAAACCAGCGTCGACGTATTGTAGCTCGCGATTTCGAACCCGTGGCCGTGCGTGATCGCATCGGTCGGGCAGGCTTCCACGCAGTACCCGCAAAAGATGCAGCGGTTGTAGTCGATGTTGTAAACCTTGGCGTAACGCTCGCCACCGCTAATGCGAAGCTCTTCCGTGTTTTCGGCCGCTTCAATGTAAATGCAATCCGCCGGACATGCCGCAGCGCACAAGAAGCACGCCACGCACTTCTCCAAGCCATTCTCATCGCGCTGCAGGACGTGCGCGCCCCGATAGCGCTGCTGGAACTTCGGCGGCGCATCCGGATAGTCCTCAGTGATGGTGGGCTGCATCATCTCGCCGAAGGTAATCGTCATGCCCTTCGCGACGGATGCAATCGAGTTCAGCGCCTCAGATATTTTGGAAGCCATTTGCCGTCTCTATTATCGCAGGTCCCGCCGGGACCCTAATTTTTCGACCCTCAACCAGCTTTCCATTCCGGGACATTCTCATCCGCGCGAAACGTCTTTATCCCAACCCGCGCTCCGAGCCCTTCCAAGTCGTGCTTGGAGAAGCCGCTGATCGTATTCGCGATCTGCCCGTCCGGTTCCACTAGAAACATCGTCGGGACGTTGGTGATCCCGAAAGCGTTGCTAGCGGGATAACCGTCCTTTGCCTGATCCAGCAGCGTGGGAAACGTGACGCCGAAGCGCTGGTTAAACGCCGTGGCCGAGCCGAAATCGTCCTGCGAGATTCCGATGATCTGCAAGCCGGTGCCCCCGGCGAGTCTTTCCAGAAACGGAAATGTGAGCTGACACACCGGGCAGCTCACCTTATAGAACGCCAGCAACGCCGGACCCTTGGCCAGTATGTCAGCCAGCGACACGCTGTCGCCGGCTAAGTTCCGCAACGCAAAAGCAGGCGCTTGGGCGCCTTTTTCCAGCGCACCCTTCTTCGACCGTCCCCACATGGTGAGCGCTTATTCGGCGTCCTTATTCTTTTGGACGAACGCCAGGATGTCGAAATGTTTGATCTCGCGTTCCGGGAAGAAGGCGTTCACGGATTCCTGTTCTTCGGCAAAAATCTGAAAAATGGTGGAGAGCTTGGTGAGCAGCATCAGCTCCAGATTTCTTCGATTCAAATTGACCAGCTTCATGCCGCCGCCGATTTTCTGCAGCGAGGTGTAGCAGATCACCATGGATCCGAGACCCGTACTGTCAATGTAATCGATGCCCTGCAGGTTCAAAATCACCTGCTTGTGACCCTGCGCAATCTGCTCGTTTACGCTCTCGCGCAACATGGTGCAGGATTCACCTACCGAGAGTCTGCCCTTCAAATCGAGAATCGTGATGCCTTCTCGTTCACGTCTTTGGATTTCCATCGCCATCGCAGTTCTCAGTGTACCTGCTCGGATAGGGGGAGCGCCGGACTCTCCCGGATTTCCAAGTCCACTGGCCCCGCCGGCAAGGAAACCGTGAAGCGCGTCCCTTTGTGCAGTTCGCTGTCGACAGTAATTGTTCCGCCGTGCGCTTTCACGATCCAGGACACGAAGCTCAAGCCCAGTCCCAGTCCTTTTTCCGGATCGGCCGAAGGAACGCGATAGAAACGATCGAAGATATGCGGCAGATGATCCGGGGAAATTCCGACGCCCGTATCCTCTACGCTGAACTTCACCCATCCGGCTTCTCCATGCAGCCGCGCCACTACGCGGCCGCCAGCCGGCGTGTACTTGATGGCATTCCCCAACAAATTCGCTGCCAGCCGCTCCAGTTGGATCTTATCGCCCTGAATGATGCAAGTCGGTGGCAGGTCGGCCGTCAATTCCACGCCCTGCGCTTCGGCCGGAATCTGGTATTGGTCCACCTGATCTCGCAATAGTTCGGCGAAATCGAGCTGCGTTCTTTGCAGCAGTAACTGTCCGGTCTCCGCCTGCGACAGCATCAGCAGCGCGCGCACGATGTTCGACAACCGGTCCACATCTTCAAGCGCGTTCACCATCGCTTCCCGGTACTGTTCCGTGGTCTGCGCCGTGAACAACGCCACTTCGAGCTGGCCGCGTACCACGGTCAGCGGCGTGCGCAGCTCATGCGATACATCGGTGGAAAATTGCCGGATTTGCTCGAAGGAAAGATTCAAGCGCGTCATCATGTGATTAAACGCTTCAATCAAACGGTCCAGTTCGTCGCCTACCCGCCGCACAGGAATCTGCATATGCAGGTTCGAATGGGTGATTCGTTGCGCGGTCTCAGCCACCGAGTTCACCGGATCGAGCGCGCGCCCTGCGAGAAACCATCCCAGCACTCCGGTGAAGACGATGACAATCGGTACTACCCAAAAATAGTTGCGCGTGAAATCGCGCACGACGCGATTGTTTTGATCGACCGCGCGGCCGATCGCGAGATAATACCGGTTTCCCGTTTCATCGATCATCAATCCGGAGCGGATCAGGTACGGGATGCCTTGGCTATCGTAACCCAGCCTGGTTGCAGGCTTGCCGGATTTCAAAATAGCTTTAATCTGCGCCGGTGTGTCCTTGCCGATGGAATCGTAAATAGCTGACCGCTGCAGGACGTGACCTTCCGTATCGGCGAGCAGGTAAACGCGGTGCAGCCGCTCCACGGTGAAGGCTTCATCCGGATCCTTCGGGTCGTGAAACCATTCCGGCCCAATCTCGCTGGTTCTAAGGTAAGCTTTCGCCGTCACCCAGTCTTCGTCCAGCACATTCATGATCTGGGCTTGAAAAATGGAAATCAGGGTCTGCCGGATAACAACGCCTAGCAGCAGGAGCAGAATCGTAAAAAAGAAGACATAGCTGAAGGCCAGGCGAAATCGCAGTCCGCGCGTGAACCGCAGAGCCCTGCCGATCCCGCTCATGCCTGCTGCTCGGCCTGCCCTTCCACAGCCTTGTCCGGCGCATCCAGCATGTAGCCGATCCCACGCACTGTGTGGATCATCTTGACCGGAAATTTGTCGTCGATCTTGCTGCGCAGATGGCGGATGTAGACGTCCACAATGTTGGTCAATCCGTCGTAATCCATGTCCCACACATGCTCCACGATCATGGTGCGGCTCAGCGGACGGCCCCGGTTGCGCATCAGGTATTCCAGGATGCTGAACTCCTTGGGCGCAAGCTCCACGTTTTCATTCTGGCGAGTCACCTTGCGGCGAATGCAATCGAGCGCCAGATCGCCCACCTGCAAGCGCTCTGGTGTAGGTTGCCCGCGCCGCAGCAGCGCTCGGACACGCGCCTGCAGCTCGACAAACGCGAACGGCTTGGTGAGATAATCGTCAGCCCCGAGTTCCAGCCCTTTTACCCGATCGTCCACCGCATCGCGCGCGCTCAGAATCAGCACCGGAGGACTTGACTTGCGATTGCGGATCTTCTGCAGAACGCTCAAGCCGTCCGTATCAGGAAGCATCAGATCCAGGATGATGAGGTCGTATTCGGTGGAATGAACCAGCTCGATTGCTGTATTCCCATCGCCGGCCACGTCCACCGCGTAGCCGCCGCTTTCCAGGCCCCTCGAAATGAAGTCCTGAATGCGCTTTTCATCCTCGACGATCAGTATTCTCATAGGCTTAGGCCTGATGCCAGTATAACGTCTCCCACCCAACCCTTCCTTAAAGAAGTAAGAACGGTTTTGAGGTGCCGATAAGGTTCTTGGCAAGTATGGACACCATTACCATGGCGAACGGGCGTTCGTTGGAGGAGGTGTTGGAAACACATGCCCGTTGGGCCGAGGAAGAGTCCTCCGGTTTTCGCTGCATCCTGGACCGCGAAACGCTGAATGAAGCCAAGCTGCTCGGAGCCAATCTGCAGCGCGCCATCATCAAAGGAAGCTCGTTTTTGGATGCCGATATGTCCGGCGTGAATCTCAGCCGCGCCGTGGTGGACTGTGCGGACTTCGGCCGGGCCATCCTAACCGGCGCCGACCTCAGCGGTGTACAGGTGATCGAGACTCAGCTCTGTTTTAGCTGGCTGACGGGAGCAATTCTGTCCGACGCGACGATTCGCAATACCAACTTTCGCCGGGCCAGTATTCGCGAGGGACGCTTTCAAGGAGCGGTGATCGAAGGCTGCAAGTTTAACGAAGCCATTTTAGGCTCCACCTCCTTTCACCATGCACGCATAGCGACGTCCGACTTCACCGAGTGCGACCTCGAGAAAGCCCAGTTTTACAAGGCGCACGCACGAGTGTGCCGCTTCGTGGCGGCAAACGGGCCGGGCGCGAACTTCAGCAATAGCAGTTTGAAGGAATGCGTCTTCTCTCGCGCCGCTTTTATCGGCGCGAAATTCTTCCAAACAGATTTGCAGGCGTCGAACTTCGATCGCGCTATCCTGACCGATTCCGATATGCGCGAATCCCAATTGACAGGCGCAGACCTTTGCCGGGCGGAGCTGCGCAACGTGCGGCTGCGGGGCGCCAGACTCTCCGGCGCCGATTTGCGCGGCGCCGATTTAACCGGGGCGCGCGAGCTGACCGCTGCTCAACTGGCCCAAGCCCGTTCCGACGAGAGCACCATTCTACCCAACGGCGCCCGCGGACCCTTTCGCCGTCACTCGGGAGCTGAACGGCCCGTGGGAGTTTAATCTGGGCATTGAATGGCCAGCCATGTCTCAATGATTTCCCGGAATCTGTCGTCGCCCGCCAAAAAAGCGGGGCGCTCTGCAGTTTCATTCCTTGACTTCCTTGACCTCGACTTCTTGCGTTCCTGAATTCTTCGTCCTCGCCCTCATCTCCGCTCGCGCTTCGCGATGAATGTCCACGATCTTCGCGCCGGTTACTACCATGGCAACGAATCCGGCGAACAAAAGCGGTAGCGTGATGACGCCCCACAAAAGCAGCGTGAATCTTCGCGCCTCGGCTTGCTGTACTCCAAACAGCGTCAGCCCCAGCGTCGAGATCACTTGGAATAAGCCCACATTCCCCGGCGCCTGCGGGGCCACCGATCCCAAACGCAGCAGCACCATGAGCGCTCCCGCTCTCGCCCAGGACGCCTCATCCAGATCATAGGCCTGCATCAGCGCATAGATCGGAACCACCTGCATTAGCAGATACGGAACGCTCATCAGCGCCGAGAAATACAAATAGCGCGAATGACCGATCAGGTGCAGATCCTCGATCATGACGTGGATCCAACTGAACATGCGCGCATTTAATAGCATCTCGAGCGCCTGCTGCCGCCAAAACATCGCGACCGCCAGCAAACCGCCGCAGATGACGATCAACACCGTAAGAAAAATGCTTCCGTCGGCGAGAATCGCAATGGCTCGCGCTTGTCCACGATTCAACGGCAAATGCCGGACATAATCGAGCGAGAAGAATAAACCTACGATCAGTACAATCCCGTCAAAGATGCGCTCAATCAGCGCTGAAGCGAGCGTCACCGAAACTGGAATCTCGGTCCAACGAGCTTGTAGAAAGCAGCGGATGAGTTCTCCGGCGCGCAGCGGAAACACTTCGCTGGCAAACAATCCCACGAAGATCGCTCGAACGGAACTTCCAATGGACGCCGGCCCCACCGGTCGCAACAACAAGCTCCAGCGCCATCCCTGGATCACATAAACCAGGACGTCGGCGATGCACGCTACCGCGACCCAGCGCCAGTCCAACTCACGAATGTCGTCCCAAAGCTCGGCCCAACTCACTCCGTGCAGCGCCCATGCCAGACACGCCAGAGAAAGGACAATGGTGACCGCGCCAAAAATACCAGACTGCTTGGAACTGCTCTCCGAGGGGGGAGCCATATCACCCAGTTCCATCATACGGCTTCAACGAGCTTCCCCAAGCTTTGCTTGGGGAAGCGTTCTTCGGTTGTTCAGTTACTCAGTTCTTCGGTTCTGTTCAGGAGGGCTCTCCAAAAGGCAGAACCGATGAACCGAACAACTGAATAACTAACGCCGCGTATCGCGCGGCGTTATCGCGAGCGGAAGGCGAGCACCGCGTTCAGGCCGCCGAACGCAAACGAATTCGACAAGGCACATTCCACTTGCGCCTTCCGCGCCTGATTCGGAATCACATCCAAATCGCAGACCGGATCCGGTTCGTTGTAATTCGCCGTGGGCGGCAGGACACCATTGTGCAGCGCCAGCACTGTCGCAACCGCCTCCAATGCACCCGCTGCGCCCAGCGTGTGTCCGTGCATGCTCTTGGTGGAGCTTACTTGCAACCGGTCCGCGTGCGTCCCGAAAACTTTCCGGATCGCTGCCGTTTCGGTAGCGTCGTTGGCCTGCGTGGCCGTACCGTGGGCATTGATATAACCGATGCCTTCGGGTTTGAGACCGGCATCCGACAACGCCGATCGCATCGCGCGCGCCGCCCCATCAGCCGATGGCTGCGTGATGTGGAAAGCGTCGGACCCCATGCCGAACCCCACCACCTCGGCGTAAATATGCGCCCCGCGCGCTTCCGCCGATTCCAAGGTCTCCAGCACCAGCATTGCCGCGCCTTCTCCCAGAATCAGTCCCTTTCGGTCCTTTGAGAAGGGACGGCAGGTGTCCGGAGACACCACCCGCATCGCTTCCCACGCTTTCAGAAATCCCAAACTAAAGACGGCTTCGCTGCCGCCGGTGATCGCCATCCGCACGGCACCGCTGCGCACCATCCAAAAAGCCTGTCCCACGGCATGGTTGGAAGACGAGCATG
The DNA here is from genome assembly GCA_035295865.1 of Bryobacteraceae bacterium. GTDB lineage: Bacteria > Acidobacteriota > Terriglobia > Bryobacterales > Bryobacteraceae > Palsa-89. The sequence continues at coordinate 3,361 of DATGIH010000091.1, read as the reverse complement.
CAGTCGATATCGTATAGGTTGGACCCACGATTCCCATCTCCAGCGAAATTCTACTCGCCGCGGCGTTTTCCATGGTCCGCGGAATGGTCAGCGGATTCACGCGTGGAATATTCTTCTGATACAGATTGACGAAGCCTTCGTCCTCGGTAGTTTGTCCCCCCACGCAGCTGCCTGTGACAATCGCAGTCTCCTCCCGAAGCTCTGCGCTCCACTCGACACCGGCATCGGCAACCGCCTCGCGCGCAGCGATAGCGCCGAATTGGGCAAAACGATCCAGCAGCCCGGCTTCCTTTTCATCGAAATGCCGTAGCGGATCCCAATCGCGGACCTCCGCTCCATTCTCAAATCGAAGTAAGCCGGGCGAAATCGAGGTCAGCGGCCGAATTCCGGATCGCCCTGCCGTTAGCGATTCCCAAAACTCCTGCCGATTGTGTCCGAGGGCGGAAATCACGCCCACCCCGCTGACCACAACCCGCGCGTTCAAGCCCGGACCGCTTCCTTGTTTCCGCCCGTACCTTCGGCAAGAAGTTTTGCAATCCCATCCACGACGTCGCGCACCGAACGAATGTTCTGCGCCGCGTCGTCGGGAATATTGACGTTGAATTCGCTCTCCACGGCGAAGAGGATGTTGATCCCATCCAGCGAATCGATATTCAGCTCGGCGAATGTGCTGTCGGCTGTGACTTTTTCCTCAGGCAGGTGCTGTGCAGTTGCGATGATTCTTCTCACCCGCTCCGTCAGTTCTTCGTGGGACATAGGATTTCGGTCACTCTTTCGAAATGGAAGCCGCGCTCTATCAATCTTGGCAAAACTTCACGCACCGCGTCTAAGGTCGCCCGGATGTCCGGCCGCGGCGCAAGCTCGCGGCCATCGTGCAAACAGAAAATTGCCCCATTCACGGCGCCGTTCAACAGACGGCGAGCCACTTGCGCGGCCGGCCACTTCCAATCGAGCGCGATCGTGGTCCACATCACGCCCATTAGACCGAGCCTGCGCTGCGCATCGCGTAAACCGAACCAGCGGGCGCCATAGGGCGCGCGAAAAAGCCGGGCCCGAAGTCCGGTCGCCTGCTCGATGGTTTCTCCCGCCGCCGCGAGCTCGCGATAGATAAAATCCGAGGATCGGAAAAACAACCGCGGATGAGTATCGGAATGATTGCCGATTTCGTGGCCCGCGGCCGCTACCTCCCGCGCAATCCCGGATAAACGGCGCACGTTCGCTCCGCATTGAAAGAACGTCGCTGAAGCGCCATGGCGCCCCAGAATCTCCAGTAATTCCGGAGTGGACTCGCTGGGCCCGTCGTCGAACGTCAAAGCAATGGCCGGGCGGCTTTGGTCACCCCGGTAAACGGAGGGCGCGAGCAGCTTCGAGCTCCTGCCGCGCACGGCATAAGCCAAGCCTCCGGCGGCCGAGATACCGAGGGCGGCGGCAAAATCGGGAATTGAGTATCCTGTCACCGGATTTTTCCAAACCAGGGTTCGCTGTGATCGCCGGTCACGGCTCTGGTTTCGCGCGGCGAATCGATTTCAAAGAATGACCAAGGACCAGGAATCCAGGGATACCGGGTCAAAACCCCTTCGTCAATCTCCACGCCCAATCCAGGACCCGCCGGCAGAATCAAATCGCCGTTCTCCACCCGCAGAGGCTCTTTCAAAATCTCTTCCGCCAAAGGAAATGGATACATGCCGGCCCGGCCAGGAGCAGCATAGCAGGGATATTCCAGCCACTCCACTACTTGCTCCTGCCAGCACACGCCCAAGTGCGCCGCAGCGATCACTTCGAGCGCAGTCCCCCAACTGTGAAACGCGAATCGCAAACCAGCGCGGTCAATTTCCTTAAATAGGCGGCGGGCGAGCGCGTAACCACCCTGGCAGACAACGTCCATTTGGACGTAATCTACCGCCTCAGTGTCGATGAGATCCAGGTATCCGGATTCGTCCGGTTCATGCTCCCCGCTTGCGATCGGCACCAGATCCAGATTTTTGAGGCGCCGGTATCCTTCGTGATCCGAGGGCGGAAGAGGCTCTTCCAGCCAGGCGATAGCATATTCGCTGAGATCTTGAGCCAATTCCGCGATAACTTCCGGCGAATAGTTCCGATCGCCCATCCGCCACCAGGTGTGCGCGTCCACCATTAAATCGACAGCGGGACCCACTGCGGCGCGCATCTGCCGGACGGTTTCCAAATCCTGCGCGGGGCCCATTCCGGGACGCATTTTATAGGCTTGGAATCCGAGCTTCGCGATCGCTTGTGCCTCTTCGGCATACTTCTCCGGCGACATATACATGCCGGCGCTGCCATACAGCCGGATGCGATCCCTCACCCGTCCGCCCAACAGCTCCGAAACGGCGACGTTCTTCCATTTTCCGGCCAGATCGTACAGCGCGACTTCGACCGAACAGTACAATTTCCGGGTTTCGGCCGAAATCCCAGGATTCTCCAGGAACTGTACTCGCAACGCGTCGGGATCGGCGACAATCCGGCCCTCCAGGAACGGCGTGATCAGCGATTCAATTCCGTGCTTGGCGGCTTCGGTTCCCTGTCCCGGAGCATAGCCGACCAGCCCGTTATCCGCCTCCACCCGGATCAGCATGGCGTCGCGCTTCAGGATAGTTCGCGTTCCCCCGTAATAAGGCAGCGTCAACGGAGCAGGCAGCGGCGAAGAAAGCAGGTGGGCTTGGACGGAGCGGATCCGCATCGGACTACGCTACAGCGTAACAGTTCTTCGGTTGTTCAGTTCTTTAGTTGGCCGGTCCTCTGGCCTCGAGACACCCCTGGTAAGCGAACCGAAGAACCGAATAACTAAACAACCGAATAACCGCGCGGCGGATGCCGCGCGAAAAAAAAAGCCGGACGCTGGTCTGGCGTCCGGCAGAGGAGCAACCCACGCGCGGCTCGGAGGTGCCGCTGCGTGGTAGTGGAGGAGCTTTGCTAGGCCAAAAGGCCGCCCAGACCAAGGCAAGCGATCTCCCAACCCGTAACGTGATACCGTGCCAACATTGGAGGCAGCACCAAATCTACCACATTCGGTTTGGCGGAGCGGAAACAGCCTGGGGCGGAAACAATCGGGACGTCATCCTTATAGCCGAGCAACAAAAGATTGCCGGGCTCTACTGGAGCAAGGAAGCGTTCGATCTGGCAACCGGCGCGCAGCATCGCGCGCCCGACGACATCGTCCGGACCCGCCGGCGCTGTGGTGGAAGCGATCAAAATCGCGGTGGGACGGCCCCGCAGCAAATGTTGCAAAGATCGCGCTACGGCGCCTTCTTCCTCGAGCGAAGCCAGTACAAATGTCGCGCAGGTACCCATCCGCTCCAGCCTTTGCCGCATAATGTTTTCGAACAGTTGCCGGGCGCGTTCC
>DATGIH010000090.1:0-19473 GCA_035295865.1 Bryobacteraceae bacterium | reverse complement strand
CATCTTCCGGCTCTCCTTTTGCGCGCCGACGATACATGCGTCCGGCTGGGTTCCACCTGCACAGTGCTCGGATTGTTCGAAGAATGGGACTGCTCGCTCGGCGAAGACGAGTTCCGCCTCGCCGACACGCTGGTGCTCTACACCGACGGCGTCACCGAAGCATTCAATGAAAGCGACGAAGAATTCGGCGAAAAGCGCCTGGTGGAAGCAATCCGCCGCCATCGCCATCGCCACTCGAAAGATCTCCTCAACTCGATCGTCGACGAAGTCCGCCAATTCAGCCCCCCCGAACAGCAAGACGATATCACGCTCATCGTTGCCAAGTGCGCCGCTGAATAGTTGACGTGGAAATGGCTCGCTTCGGAAAAGTGGTGACCGACTCGAATTTCCGCGCGGCGAGAAAGTACTGATAAATCGAGAACTCGGGTCGCGGAATTTCGTGTCCGTCACCATTTTTCCAGCCACGCAAAGCTCAGCCACGGGCTGTTAGCAGATTCCCCGTTGCGTCAATATGAGCCGACTTCAATCGACAGGTGTATCGCGGATCATATCTCAAACTGCGTCATCGCTAATAGCTAATAGTCATACCCCGCCCTCGGCGGCGGCGGATTAATCCATCGATACAAAAACCGGATCAAGTTATAGGCCCGCGGCGCCGAATCCGTCGTGTACGCGATCGTATCCGGCTCCGGCCGCTCCATCCCCGGTAGCATCTCCGCCAATTCCGGCGTCAGAATATCGCGAAATCGAATTTTTACTCGAATCGAAGCCGGATGCTGCGGTTCCGCTCTATGCGCCCCCGCCACCGCAGCCTGCGCCGCCTGCTCGATCTCGCGATGCACCGCGTCCAGCGGATACAGCTCCCCTGCGCGCGTGTTGATTGCCCGCTTCACCACCACGCCACGCACATTCGGCGCTTGCTCTTTGTACTGCTCCACCGCGACGTCATCGCCCGTAATGAGCGCGACGGGGACCCCATACCACGCGGCAAGCATCGCGTTCATCCCGCTCTCGCCCACCGACCGTCCGTCGATTTCCAAATCTCGAACGTTGGAATCGCCCGTATGCGCGAAAAACCCGCGAGTACTTCCTGCCTTTGCGTGATAGCCGATAAAGAGAACCGCGTCGAAGCTCGAATCCAGGCCCTCCATCATGCCGTACCGCTTGAAAGTGTTCGTAATCAGCCGCGCACCGGGCGCAAGATCCTCGATTCGCAAGTTTGCGTGCGACCCGTGCGAGTCATTCACCACAATCTCTCGTGCGCCTCCGGCCAGCGCACCTCGAATCGCCGCATTCGTATCCTCGGCCATTAATTTTCGGCCGCGATCGTACTCCGATCCGCCCGCCGAGACCATCGTTTCGCTCGACACTCCGCTGATCCCTTCGAGGTCAACGGAAATGTACACCTTCTTCCCCGCAGGCTGTTGCGCCAACGCGATGCCGAAAGCCAAAAATCCGAGACAGCGCTTCATATCACTGAAAGATAGCACGTTACGAATGAACCTTGACAGGATTTGTTTCATACGTATAATTAAAACGAACGTATGATTTACGTCCTATGAACACAAAGACGCGTATCCTCGATACCGCCGAGCGTCTCTTCGCCCACCACGGAATCGAAGCCACCTCTCTCCGGACCATCACTGCGGAAGCTGGGGTCAATCTGGCTGCCGTGAACTACCATTTCCAATCGAAAGAAGCTCTCATGCACGCCGTGATCGCGCGCCGGCTCGATCCCATTAACCAACGGCGATTGGCGATGCTCGATCAATTCGAAGCCGAAGCTGGCACGGCAATCCCGCTGAATCAACTTCTGGACGCCATGCTACGGCCCATTTTCGAGATGCTCTCAGGTCCGGCCAAAGAGTTCGCACCGATGATGAGCCGCATTTTCACGGAATCGAGCGAGCTGACCGAAAAGGTGTTCCAGAAACATATGGCGCATGTTCTGGCCAGATTCTTCCCGGCGCTGGAGCGTGCTCTGCCCCATCTCTCGCAAACCGAACTGCTCTGGCGGATGCAATTCATGATGGGCGCCGTCGCGCACACCATCGGCGGCGCCAAAGTACTCCAAGTTCTGTCCGGCGGACTTTGCGATGCTTCCGACGTGGAAGGCATCCTGCGTCGCCTGGAATCCTTCTTACTCGCCGGACTGCAAGCGCCGGCGCCTGTGGAGGTAGAGCATGCAGTTCATTAGAATTGCTTCGCTCGCGCTTATTAGCGCATCACTGTTCGCGCAGCCGCCGGTGCTGCAGCTCAGCTTGAAGCAAGCCGTGGATCTCGCGCTCGCCCCCGACGGGAACACGCGCGTGAAACTGGCGGTCGAATCCATTCGCCAAGCCGAGGCGCGCTCAGACGAGGCTCGCGCGGCGCTGCTTCCCAACATCGACGGCGCCATTTCCGAAGAAAGCCAAACCCGCAATTTGAAAGCCTTCGGACTCCGTTTCCCGAGCATTCCGATTCTCGGATTCACCATCCCAACTTTCGTTGGACCCTACGACGTTTTCGACGCCCGCGCCAGTGTAACGCAAAGCGTCTTCGATTTCAGCAGCATCCGTAATTATCAAGCGGCGAAAGTCGCGATCGAAGCGGTCAAAGCGGATAACCAAGGCACGCGCGATCAAGTCACCGATCAGGTAGCCCGCGCTTATCTCACCGGATTGCGCTCGCAAGCCGCGCTTGAAACCGCACGCGCCAACGTCGAGCTATCGGAAGCCTTGCTCAAATTGTCCCAATCACTAAAAAACGCCGGCACCGGGACCGGAATCGAAGTAACACGCGCTGAAGTTCAGCTAGCGAATGACCGCCAACAACTGGTAGTAGCGCAAAATGGCGTGGAGCGGTCGCATCTCGAACTTCTGAAAGTAATCGGCTTGAAGCTCGACCGCCCGGTGGAACTCACCGGCACGCTCGCCTACGTCCCGGTCGAAAATCTCGACCCCGCACAAGCGTTGGTGTCGGCGCGCGAAAATCGAGCGGAGTTAAAAGCGCAGACAAACCGTGAGCGCAGCGCCAAGCTCAGCTATAGCGCCGTGAAATACGAGCGTCTGCCCTCGGTCGCGGCCTTTGGCGATTACGGATCGAGCGGATCCACCCTCAACGATTCCGTCCCCACTCGCACCTACGGCGCATCGCTCCGGATTCCCATTTTCGATGGCGGACGCCGCGACGCTCGCCGCGCCCAAAGCGCCTCCCAATATCGACAAGAGCAGATCCGCACCGAAGACTTGCGCGATCAAATCGAACTTGACGTCCGTCTGGCTCTCCAAAGCCTGCGCTCCGCCGACGCGGAGGTCAAGGCCGCGGACGAAGGTCTGAAGCTATCCGAAAATGAACTGGCACAGGCGCAAAGGCGATACAAAGCCGGCGTCAGCAACAGCGTCGAAGTGACGGACGCGCAAACTCGCCTGCAGCGCGCCCGCGATAACCGGATCAACGCGCTCTACAACTACAATGTCGCGCGCATCGACCTCGGCACTGCCACCGGCAACATCCGCGGCATGCTCCCTTAAAGGCAACCATGAAACGAAAAATTATTATTCCAATCCTCTTGGTGATCGCGCTGGCCGCAGCCGCGGGAGTGGTCTGGTCCGGATGGCTCCGGCACAATCAGGACGGCCGCCTGGTCGTCTCAGGCAATATCGAGCTTACGCAAGTGGACATTTCGTTCAAAGTTCCCGGAAAGCTCATCGAACGGACCGTCGACGAAGGCGCTGCCGTTCATAAGGGAATGCTGATCGCCCGCATCGATCGCGATCAAATCGATTCGCAGCGCAGCCGCGATCAGGCGAGTCTCGAATCCGCGCAGGCCCAATTCCAACAGACCCAAACGCTGGTACATTGGCAGCGCGCCACCCTCGATAGCGATATCGCGCTAAAAAAAGCGCAAGTCCGCGAAGCGCAAGCTCGCCTGGATGCCCTGCTCGCCGGATCACGCCCTCAGGAAATTCAGCAGGCGCGGTCCGCCGTCTCGGATGCGCGCGCGCAATTCGAACGAGCCAAGCTCGATTGGGAGCGCGGCCAGGAGCTTTTCAAAAACGACGACATTTCGAAAGCCCAATACGATCAGTTCCGCGCGCGTAACGACAGTACCAGCGCCGCGCTGCGTCAAGCGGAAGAACATCTGGCTCTGGTTGTGGAAGGCCCGCGCAAGGAAGACATTGAAGCCGCGCGCGCCCAGGTGGCCACCGCGCAAGCCGCGCTCGGCGTCAGTGAAGCCAACCAACTTGAGCTGAAGCGCCGCGAGCAGGACGTACAAGCTCACATTGCCGATGTGAATCGCGCCCGCTCGCAGGTCGATATCACCCAATCGCAGATCAACGATACATCCGTGTTTTCTCCGATCGACGGCGTGGTGCTCGTGAAATCCGCTGAAGTCGGGGAAGTGCTCGCGGCGGGAACCACAGTGGTCACCATTGGCGACCTCGATCATCCCTGGCTCCGCGCCTACGTCAATGAAACCGATCTCGGCAAAGTGAAACTCGGCGCTGCAGCCAAGCTCACAATTGATTCCTATCCGGGACGCACCTACACCGGACGCGTGTCTTTCATCGCATCGGAAGCCGAGTTCACGCCCAAACAAATCCAAACGAAGGAAGAGCGCGTAAAACTTGTCTATCGGATCAAAATCGACGTCGACAATCCGAAACACGAACTGAAATCGAACATGCCGGTAGACGCGGAGATCGTACTCAATTGACCGCGGAAGCCATCATCCGCGCAGTGGGACTCACGCGCCGCTTCGCCGGCCTCACCGCCGTCGATCACCTCAACCTCGAAGTGGCGAAAGGCGAGATCTTCGGTCTGGTGGGTCCCGACGGCGCAGGCAAAACCACCACAACCCGCCTGTTGTGCGGACTCATGGACCCCACCGAAGGCGAAGCCTGGGTGGCCGGCCACAACGTCGCGCGCGAAACCGAAGCGGTGAAGGATCAGATCGGTTACATGGCCCAGCGCTTCGGCCTGTACGGCGATCTCACCGTCGACGAGAACATGAACTTCTACGCCGACCTGTTCGGCATCTCGAACACCGAACGCGCCCGAATGCTGCCCGATCTCCTTCGGATGACGCGCATGGAGCGCTTCCGCGAGCGCGCAGCCGCGAATCTTTCCGGAGGCATGAAGCAGAAGCTGGCCCTGATCTGTACACTGCTGCATCGTCCCCAAGTCTTGTTCCTCGACGAACCCACCAACGGCGTCGACCCGGTTTCCCGCCGCGATTTTTGGGCAATCCTCTATCAACTGGTGCGTGACGGCCTGACGGTCTTCGTCACTACTGCTTACCTCGACGAAGCCGAACGTTGCAATCGTGTCGGCTTGATGAACCAAGGCCGGATGATTCAGTGCGCTTCTCCCACCGACCTCAAACGATCGCTCGCCGAGATTTGCTACGAGGTGCAAGCGCCGGACCCACGCAATGCTCGCGAATTTCTCGCGGCGCAACCGGGCGTTCTGAGTGTCGAACCGGCCGGCGCCGCGTTGCACCTGTTTCTGGAACCCGATGCTCCGGTCGATCGCCTCAGAGACGCCGTTCACGCAACCGAATTCCGCCCGATCATCCCGTCTTTAGAAGACGTCTTCATCGGCCTGGTCCGCAAATCCGAGGCGACCGTAGGGCGGACCCCCAGGTCCGCGCGGGTCCCCCCGGACCCGCAGGTTCCCCATGCCTGACAACGCCGTCCAAACCCGCGACCTCGTCAAACGCTTCGGCGACTTCCTCGCCGTCGACCACGTCACGCTCGACGTCCGGCGCGGCGAAATCTTCGGCTTCCTCGGACCTAACGGCGCCGGAAAATCCACCACCATCCGCATGCTCTGCGGATTGCTTCTGCCAACCTCCGGCTCCGCCACGGTCGGCGGACTCGACGTCATGACCCAATCGGAAACCATCAAGCATCACATCGGGTACATGTCGCAGAAATTCTCTCTCTACGACGACCTCACTGTGGAAGAGAACATCGATTTCTTCAGCGGCATCTACGGCGTTCCGCAAGCCCGCCGCGCCGAGCGCAAAGCCTATGTGCTGAAAATGGCCGGGATCGAAGAACGCCGATCCAGCCTCACCGCTCTTCTCTCGGGCGGCTGGAAGCAGCGTCTCGCGCTCGGGTGCGCGATCCTGCACGAGCCGCCCGTGCTTTTCCTCGACGAGCCGACTTCTGGCGTCGATCCCATTGCTCGCCGGACATTTTGGGATCTGATCTACCAGCTTTCCGCCGCCGGACACACGATCTTTGTCAGCACCCATTATATGGATGAGGCGGAATACTGCCACCGCCTGGCGCTGATGTATCGCGGCAAAATCATCGCCCTGGGAAGTCCGGGCGAGTTGAAGCGCTCGCTCGAAGGCCACGCGCTGCTCCGCCTGCAATCGTCCGACCTTTTAGGAAGCATGCAGGCGCTGGAAAAGTTGCCGGGTGTGTCCGACGTCGCCGTTTTCGGAGGCGGTCTGCACGTCACGGTACCGGATGCCGCAAGCGCGATTCCCGGAATCCGCGCCGCTCTAGAGGACGCCCGAATCGCCGTAACGATTCTTGAGCCAATCGACCCCACCATGGAAGACGTCTTCGTCGCTATGATCGAGCGGGAAGAGAAGAAGGCCGCATGAGCTTCCGCCGCCTCAAAACAGTCGCCAAGAAAGAACTGCTGCACATCCTGCGCGACGTCCGCAGCCTATCGCTCGCGCTGGCTTTGCCGCTGGTTATGTTGCTGCTCTTCGGTTACGCTCTGACTCTGGATGTCGATCGCATCCCCACCTATATCTACGATCAGGATCGCACTCCCCAAAGCCGCGAGCTGATCGACCAGTTTCGCGGATCCACTTATTTCCAGATTCTCGGCGTAGTCCACGATTACAAGCCCGTGGATCGAGCCATCGACAAAAGCGCCATCCTGCTCAGCCTCACCATCCCGCGCGATTACGCTCGTCATCTTCTCGCCGGCCAGGAAGCCGGCGTTCAACTTGTCATCGATGGCAGCGATTCCAACACCGCATCCATCGCGCTTGGCTACGCACAGGCCGTTGTCCAAAGCTACGCCGCGCAATTGCGGTCGGACGCGCAAATCCGCAAAGGCGGACAAGCCCTGCGCGTTCCCGTGGACCCGCGAATCCGCGTCTGGTACAACAGCGATCTCAAATCCAAGAACTTCATCGTCCCCGGATTGATCGCCGTCACCATGATGATCATTGCATCGATGCTCAGCTCGCTCACCATCGCACGCGAATGGGAAAACGGGACCATGGAGCAGCTTCTCTCTACGCCTGTGCGCCCGCGCGAACTGGTGCTCGGCAAACTCCTCGCCTATTTCGCTCTCGGCGTCACAGACATGCTGATCTGCGTGATCGTGGGCGTTTTCATTTTCCAGATCCCATTCCGCGGCAGCGTCTGGTTTCTCTTTTTCACCAGTTGCCTTTTTCTGTTCGGAGCGCTGAGCTGGGGAATTTTCATCTCCGCCACCGCGCGCACACAGTTGCTCGCGTTTCAAATGGGCATGCTCAGCTCATTCCTGCCCGGATACCTGCTCTCCGGATTCATTTACTCCATCCAGAACATGCCCAAAGTAATTCAGGTGGTCAGCGCCATCGTGCCCGCGCGCTATTTTGTCACCATCCTGAACGGCATCTTCTTAAAAGGCGTCGGCATCCGGATCCTGTGGGGCGAAGTGACCATGCTCTTCGCTTACGCGGCTATCGTGTTCTTCTTCGCATCGCGTAAGATGCGCCAAAAGGTAGCGTGATTCATGCGCGAACGCCTCATCGAAATCATCCGTAAAGAGTTCCGCCAGACCTTTCGCGAGCCGCGCATGCGCACCATGCTCTTTCTGCCGCCCATCATTCAATTGCTGGTCTTCGGATTCGCCGTCAATCTCGACGTAACGCACAGCACCATGGCCTGGATGGATCAGGACCGCACGCCCCAAAGCCGTGAACTGCTCGCCGCATTCGAAGGCTCCGGCCGATTCGAAATTCGCGATACGCCCGCAAACGATCGCGAGGTCCAAGCGCTGCTCGATGCCAACAAAGTGGATATGGTGGTGCGTGTTCTCCCCGGATTCGAACGCGATCTCACGCGCGGGCGCTCCACCGCCGTGCAAATCCTCATCAACGGAACCAACTCCAACACCGCGTCCATCGTCTCCGGCTACGCCTCAACCATCGTCGCGGATTTCGCGACGCAAGCCATGCAGTCGCAAAATCGAAGCCGCCTCATCGCTCGGATGGCACCGGCTCCCGTCCATCCAGGCGTCCCGCAACTGAATCTACAAAGCCGCGCCTGGTTCAACCCCGATCTGCTAAGCCGCAACTATTTCGTCCCCGGCATCGTGGTGAACATCATCATGCAAATCACCCTGATGCTAACCGCCATGGCCATCGTGCGCGAAAAAGAAATCGGAACCATGGAGCAATTAATGGTCACGCCCATCCGCCCCATCGAACTGATGCTCGGCAAAACGTTGCCATTCGCGCTCGTTGGACTGGTGGACACAGCGCTCGTCATTTGCGTATCGCTCCTGTTATTCCACGTTCCGTTCCGCGGCAGCATCCTGCTACTTTTCGCCTGCGCGATCCTCTTCTTGATGACCACCCTAGGCGCAGGCCTCTTCATCTCCACCATCTCGCGCACCCAGCAACAAGCGATGATGACCACCTTCCTCTTCTTCCAACCATTCTTCCTGCTCAGCGGATTCGCCTTCCCCATCCGCAACATGCCGCAGCCCATCCAATACCTCACGCTGCTCGATCCCCTCCGCTACTTCATCGAAATCGTCCGAGGCCTGTTCCTAAAAGGAACCGGCGTCTCGGTCCTCTGGCCCCAGATGGTCGCCCTCGCGATCTTCGGCGTAGTGATCCTCTCCCTAAGCGCCCTGCGCTTCCGCAAACGGCTAGACTAACCGAATCCCTAAGCCACAGACCCCAATCCCGCTTTTTGACTTATTTAAGTCACCCCTGCCAAAATAGCGATAGTGAAGCCCCACACCGTCCGAACCAGCATCGACATCCCTCGCCCTCTGCACCGCAAACTACGCGAAGAGGCCGCCAAGCGCGGATGCTCCGCCCGCTCGCTGATCCTGACGGCCATCGAGCAAACCGTTGCGGCCCCGGCTCCCAAGAAAGGGCGTCTGAAGCTTGATCGCCCCGTGCTGGCCAATCGACTAAAGAAACCCTTCTCTCTCACCAACGAAGAAATTTATGAGCTTGGTTTTCCCTGATGTGAATGTGTGGATGGCGTTGACCGTTAATCACGTCCATCAAGTCCCTGCATTCGATTGGTGGAAGCAGGAACCGGGGCCAATCGGGTTTTGTCGCCTAACCCAAATGGGACTTCTTCGACTCCTTACCACCGCCGCAGCAATGGAAGGGGCGCCGCTCACCATGAAACGAGCCTGGGCCGCCTACGATGTAATAGCGTCAGACGAACGCGTAGAATTCCTCCAAGAACTGCCGTCTCTGGAACGCACATTCCGCGAATTGACATCCCGCACCCATGCCGCCCCCAAACTCTGGGCCGACGCCTATCTCGCCGCCTTCGCCGCCGAACACAACGCCACGCTAGTAACATTCGACCGTTCCCTAGCCCGCCGCGCCCCGCACAGCCAACTCCTCAAGTAGCCCAGCCCCGAATCCCAGCCCCCACCCCAGCCCCAAGTCCCCAGCCCCGCCCCATCCGTTGTAGCCTAAGAATTGGCGCCACGCCAGCGCCCGTCAGTTTGTTCAAACCGGGAGATCGAAAATGATTCAACTCAAAGTCAACGGATCCGCCCGTCAATTCGACGGCGATCCGGACATGCCGCTGCTGTGGTTCCTGCGCGATGTCCTTGAAATGACCGGCACCAAATATGGCTGCGGCATGGGACTCTGCGGCGCTTGCACCGTCCATCTCGACGGCGCCGCAGTACGAAGCTGTTCCACGCCGATGAAAGACGCCGCCGGCAAAAGCATCACCACCATCGAAGGATTGGCCGCGCACGGTGATCATCCCGTCCAACAAGCCTGGAAACACAACAACGTGCCGCAATGCGGCTACTGCCAGAGCGGACAGATCATGCAGGCCGTGGCGCTGCTCAAGGACAAACCCAAGCCCACCGACCAGGACATTGATCAGATCATGCAAGGCAACATCTGCCGCTGCGGAACGTATCAACGAATCCGCGCGGCAATCAAAGAAGCTGCGGGGGTGAAGGCATGAACACCATCAACATCGTCAGCCGCCGTGGATTCCTGGAGCGTTTCGTCTCCGCCGGGGCTCTCATCATCGGCGTGCCCGTTCTCGATCGCGCGCTCCAAGCCGCCGACGTCGACAACGCCCCGTTCCATCCCAGCGTTTATCTGGGAATCGAACCAAACGGAACCGTGGTGATCATCGCGCATCGCTCGGAAATGGGAACCGGTATTCGCAGCGTTCTGCCCATGATCGCCGCCGACGAGTTGGACGCCGATTGGAAGCGCGTCCGCGTCGAACAAGCCATCGGTGACTCCAAATACGGCGATCAAAATACCGACGGCTCCTGCTCCATCACCAATTTTCACGATGCGTTCCGCGAAGCTGGCGCCACCGCGCGCATGATGCTCGAAAATTCGGCAGCGCTCAAGTGGAACGTTCCCGCGTCTGAGTGCCATGTCAAATTTCACGAGGTCGTCCACACACCTTCCGGCCGTAAAGCGCAATTCGGCGAACTCGTCGCCGCCGGAATCAAACAGCTTCCTCCGAAAAAAGAAGAGCTCAAGTTTAAGGAACCGTCCGAGTACCGGTACGTCGGCAAAGAAATGCCGATCATCGATCTCGACGCCCTCTGCACGGGCCGCGGAAAATTCGGAATCGACGCCAAAATGCCCGGCATGGTCTACGCATCCATCGAACGTCCGCCCGTATTCGGCGGAAAACTCGTTTCCGTCAATGACAGCGAAGCCCGCAAAGTGCGCGGCGTCTCAGATGTGCTCACACTCGACGGACTCACGCTCCCCTACGGATTTCAACCGCTCGGCGGCGTGGCCGTCATCGCCGACAATACCTGGACCGCGATGCAGGCCCGCAAAAAGCTGAAGATCGAATGGGATCTCGGCGCCAATGCTTCGTATGAATCGGAAGCCTACAAGAAACAGTTGCTCGATACCGCGAGCAAGCCGTGCAAACCGATTCGCAACACCGGCGACGTGGATGCCGAATTCGCTCGCGCCGCATCCAGGAATCAAAAGATCCACGAGGCCGCGTACTACGTTCCGCTGCTCGCCCACGCGCCCATGGAACCACCGGCCGCAGTCGCCGAATTCAAAGACGGCAAGGTCGTCGCGCACGCCGCCGTGCAGGATCCGCAAGCCGCGCAGGATATCGTCTCCAAAACGCTTGGTCTGAAGAAAGAAGACGTCACCTGTCACGTCACACTGCTCGGCGGAGGATTCGGCCGCAAATCCAAACCGGATTACGTCGCTGAAGCCGCGTTGCTTTCGAAGAAAATCGGCAAGCCCGTCAAAGTGGCCTGGAGCCGCGAGGACGATCTTCACTTCGATTACTATCACAGCGTCGCCGGCATGTACATGAAAGCCGTCACCGACGAAAAAGGCCGTCCCACCGCCTGGCTGCAGCGCAGTGTGTTTCCTAGCATCGGCAATATGTTCGCGCCCAACGCCGATTACGCCGCCGGATTCGAAATGGAAATGGGCTGGGTCAACGTCCCCTACACCATCGCGAATCATCGCGCCGAAAACGGACCGGTTAAGAATCACGTCCGCATCGGCTGGCTACGCTCCGTCTCGAACATCTATCACGCGTTCGCCGTCCAGTCATTCACCGACGAACTCGCCGCCGCGGCGAATCGCGATCGCGTGGAATTCCTGCTCGATCTGATGGGCGAACCGCGCAAGATGAACATGAAGGAAGACGGCCCGCATCTGGCCGGACCTTCGGACAAGCTCGACAAATTCCCGCTCGACACCGGTCGCTGGCGCAACGTGGTTCAACTCGCCGCCGATAAATCCGGATGGGCCAACAAAAAGTCCACGCCCGGCCACGGCTACGGCATCGCCACGCAATGGTCCTTCAACACCTACGTCGCCGCAGTGGTCGAAGTGGAAGTGAACGCGAAGGGCCAGCTCCGCATCCCGCGCGTGGATATCGCGGTGGACGCCGGCAAAATCATCAATCCCGATCGCGCCCGCGCCCAATTTGAAGGCGCGTCTGTATTCGGCGCCAGCATCGCAATGATGGGAGAAATCACGGCGCAGGACGGAAAAATCCAACAGTCGAATTTCCACAACTATCCGGTCGCTCGAATCAACGAAGCTCCACTCAAAACGCACGTGCACTTCGTCGCGAGCAACGAAACGCCGGCCGGCGTCGGCGAACCCGGAGTTCCCCCGATGGCCCCCGCCATCTGCAACGCAATCTTCGCCGCCACCGGCAAACGAATCCGCGAGCTGCCTTTGAAGAAAAACAAACTGGTGTAGCACCGTGGCGCACGCACTCCTGCGTGCCGCGTTCACACTCGTGTGAACGCCTTAAATGAAGTTTTTTCCTGGTTTAGTGTTCGCAAAAGTGCGAACACGGCACGCAGGAGTGCGTGCGCCACGTCCCAAAGTCAGCGCAATTTATCCAACCACCCGATCACAGCGCTCTCCAACGCGATCCGATGATCCGAATAACTATGATCCGTCTCCATATGGATCGCCGTGACTTTCTTCCCGCCGGCTGCCTCAATCGATTTCACCAGCGCGTCCGTCGCGGGTGCGAGCCCGTCGTCGGAGCTGATCACTAGCAGCGGCAACAAAGCTAATCCCGCCGCCGTCCGGTCCCACACAAATTCTTTCGACCGCTCCTGAACTTCGCGCGCCATGGATTCTGCCGTCACGCCGGCGAGCGACTCCATGTCGTCCGCCATCGCCGCCGTCAATTTATCCATCGGCATGGTGCCCATCTGCCCCATATCCGCAGCTGATATCAGCACAGCCCCGATCAATCCACGATCGTGCGACGCCGTGTGCGCCACCACCCATCCGCCCATGCTGTGACCCGCAATCGCGATCCGCTTCGCATCCACCTGAAGCGCGGCCGCGTTCGCCGGATCCCGCAAATACGCCAGCACCGCATCCGCATCTTCCAAATTCTGCGCAAATCGAAACGACCCTGGACTTCCCCACGACCCGCGATAATTGAACGTCACCGCGTTCCATCCTGCGCGCCGCACGGCCTGCGCCAAATCCAAGTTCTTCTCATTGCCCGGCAAGCCATGACAAATCACCAGCGTCGGATGCGCGCCCGCGCCCGGCGGATGATAAATCAGACCATTGATCGAAACACCGTGGCTCGGAATATGCAGCACGGTCATCTTTGCCGGATGCGCTTTGTCCACCGGCGGATCAGTGAAAATCGCAGGCGGTTGTTGCGCGAGAGCACTGAAAACAGCAACCAACGACACGCAGAAACGCATCATGCGTACCGGATCGCCACCACCGTCATATCGTCGTTCTGTTCCGCTTCGCCCGCAAATGCATCCGTCATCTCCACCAGCCGTTCGATCATCTGCTTGGCCGAAAGCGCGCCGCAGGAATGAACGATCTTCTCCACTTCGCTCTCGTCCCACATTTCTCCCTTGGCGTTGGTGGCCTCGCTGATTCCATCGGAGAAGCACAACACCGCGTCACCCGGATTCATCACCACGGTCCCTTGCTCGTAATCGCAGGCATCCAGCAAACCCACTGGAAGCCCGCCGCAATCCAGCCGCTCGATTTCGCCGCTCCCGCAGCGCAGCAGCATCGGACGCACTTGACCCGCATTCACATAAGTTAATTTGCCGCTCGCGATATTCAACATCCCGCAGAAAAGCGTCGAGTATTTATCCGCGGTCGAAAACGAATAAACCGCTTTGTTGAAGTCTTCCATCAGGTCCGCCAACGATTCCGGCGGACGCACCACCTGCGACCGCAGGGACGCCTGGATGCTCGCCATCAACACCGCCGCCGCGATTCCCTTGCCCGATACATCGCCCAAGGTAAAAAGAAATCCGCCATCGCGCATCGGCAGAAAATCGTAATAATCGCCGCCCACGAATTTCGCCGACCGGCAATATCCCGCGAAATCCAATCCCGGGATCGCCGGCACGTCCTGCGGCAACAGATGTTGCTGCACATCGCGCGCGATCTCCAACTCCTGCAGGAACAGCTTCGCCGCTTCGGCATCCTTGCGCAACCGCTGGCTCTCCAGCGTGGACGCCGAATAACTGCTGCACAATCCCAGCAAGTCCACATCGTCCTGCGTGAATCCGTCGGGCTTGTTCAATACCTGCAGCGCGCCCATCGGCTTGCCGTCCATACCATGCAGCGGAAGCGTCAGCACCGATTTCGTCACATAGCCGCTCGCCTTATCCACGGTTTTCAAAAATCGCGGATCGCTCGATGTATCGTTCACCAGGATGGTCTCGTTGCGCTCCACGCACGCGCCCACCAGGCCTTGGCCAATCGGAATGTGGATCTCCGGAACACCATGCGCGACTTTGGTCCACAGCCGGTTGTTTTTGCGATCCACCAGCCAGATGCTGCAGCGGTCCGCGCCCACCAGATCGCGCGCCATACCGGCGTTGAGCTCCAGAACCGCGTCCAGATCCGGCGCCGCGCCAATCTTGGCGGCGAAGTCAAAAATCACCCTTGAGATCCGGTCCTCTGCGATCATTGCTCGTCCTGCCGAATGAGAACTCATTGTCGCACTGGAATCCAGTCTACCGCCAATTGCATCCAACTCTACTGATGCCCAGCCCGGAACGCTATTTTGAAGATTATGTCCCCGGATCCGTGAGCGAATTCGGCTCCTATCTGATGACGGAAGCCGAAATTATCGACTTCGCCAAGCGCTTCGACCCGCAGGATTTTCACACCGACCCCGACCTCGCTAAGCAAACCCCTTTCGGCGGATTAATCGCCAGCGGCTGGCACACCGGCGCCGTCATGATGCGGATGTTCGCCGGCGAATTCCTCTCCAAAAGCTCCAGCCTGGGATCGCCCGGCATCGACGAACTGCGCTGGCCCCGTCCGGTTCGCCCCGGTGATGTGCTGCGGGTTCGCTGTACCGTGCTCGAAAGCCGCGTCTCCCGCTCCAAACCCGATCGCGGCATCGTCTGGACCCAGGCCGAAGTCTTGAACCAGAACAACGAAGTGGTAATGAGCATCAAAGCCATGACCCTGATCCGCTGCCGCCCGCCCGCTTGACTCTAGTACGCTAGCCTCATGTCCAATTTCGACCTGAGCGCCATCTGGGAACAACACACCGCGCACGAATTCTCCACGCGCGACACCGAAGCCACACTCGACACCATGGTTCCCGATGCCTATGTAAACCACATCCCCGTGATGACCGGCGGCTACGGCAAAGACGAACTCCGCCGCTTCTACTCCACCGACTTCATCCCGAAGATGCCCGCCGACACGAAGCTGACCCCAGTCTCACGCACCGTCGGAACAGATCAACTGGTCGACGAAATGGTTTTTTCTTTCACCCACACAGTAGAAATGCCCTGGATGCTCCCCGGCATCGCTCCCACCGGCAAACATGTCGAAATCCCACTCGTCGTAATCGTTCACTTCCGCGACGGCAAACTAGCCCACGAA
Organism: Bryobacteraceae bacterium; assembly: GCA_035295865.1. Lineage (GTDB taxonomy): Bacteria > Acidobacteriota > Terriglobia > Bryobacterales > Bryobacteraceae > Palsa-89. Next base: position 3,884 of record DATGIH010000090.1, on the reverse strand, counting down.
CACATCTATTGGGACCAAGCGTCGGTCCTAAAACAAATCGGACTCCTAACCGATCCCAAACTCCCGATCCACGGCGCGGAAACCGCCCAGAAAGTCTTGCGTTCATCCGTGTCCATCAGTGGCCAATAAAAATCCTCTTCGGGATCATCGCATGCACACCCTTGTTCCCATCCACCAACTCGGTGATCGAAAAATCCACCGCGACACTCGCCAGCATGTAAGCGTCGTCGCGGCTCATATGCTTTTCGTTCACCAAAAAGTCGATCGTTTCCCGAACGGCTAGCTTCGTAGCCTCACTCAAATCTTCGTGCAGTCCCATGCAGATGTAATGCGTCGGAGTCTCCGCGCGCGGCCACCGGATCTTCATATCCTTGCGAACCACAAACTGAAACGTCCCCGTGAGCTGCGTCTCCATCGCAGTGATATCCACCTCGCCGTTTCCCTGCCCCGCGTGACCGTCGCCCACCTCGAATAACGCACCTTTGGCATGCACCGGAATGAAGAGCGTCGTCCCCTCAACCAATTCCTTGTTATCCAAATTCCCCGCATGCACCCACGGCGGAGCGCTGTTGATCCGTCCGTTCGCCTCCGGCGGCGCTACGCCCATGCTCCCGAAAAACGGCCGCAGCGGGATTTCCACCGAATCACTAAAATGTCCCAGCATCCGCGTGCGATCCAGCGGAATGATCTTCGTCCGCGCATACGGAAAATCGTCCGGAAGAAATCCGGAACCCGGCCGAAAACTGTTGTAGGCGAACGGCGACGTCAGCTCGATCTTCAAAATCCGCAGTTCCAGCACATCGCCCGGCTCTGCGCCCTCCACAAAAATCGGACCCGTAAGCAGATGCCCGCCCGGCCCCTTGTCCGTCACCTCGCGATAAATCGCCCGCAGCGCCTCCGGAATCTGATCCGCCGGCGCACCCGCCGCAACCAGCCGTTCCGGATTCCCCGACACCGTCTCAATCCGCACCGTGTCGCCCGAGTGAATGGTCAGTACCGGTTTCGCCGACGCCGAGTAGTACCCCCAAGCGATCGTCTTCGGCGTCGCTTTTAATTCAAGCGTCTCCGCGTCACACCACAAAGTGGTGCTAATAAGGCAGAATAGAAGAAGTCTCTTCATTGGCTCTGCTGATGATATCAGCTTGACCCGATAGATAACTTCGGATAGGCTTACAAGTTTGATGGGGTTCAGAAGGGGGATTTCGCTTGGTCCTACTGCTCTTTGGGCCGCCAGGTAGCGGCAAAGGGACGCAGTCGCGACTGATCACAAACTGGTTGGGGATTCCGCCAATTTCCACGGGCGACATGCTGCGCTCTGAGATTCAAGCCGGCACGGAATTGGGTGAAGCTGTCCGCACAATCATGACCAGTGGGGGATTGGTAGGTGACGATCTTGTCAACCAGATGCTGGAGCATCGGGTCACGCAACCCGACTGTCTGAACGGCTTCCTGCTCGACGGATATCCGCGCACCGTCGACCAAGCCGTCTATCTCGATGGCCTGCTCGACCAACGCAAACTGCCGAAGCCGATCATCCTGCATTTGGACGTCCCGCTCGACGCACTGATGGGCCGCTTAACGTCCCGCCGCCAATGCCCCAAGTGCGGAACCATCTACAACCTGCTGCATCAGCCCCCCAAGAAAGCCGGATTCTGCGACGTCGAAGGCTGCGCGCTCATCATCCGCAAAGACGATCAAGAGGACGTCGTCCGCGAACGCCTCCGCACCTACGAAGCCCAAACCCGTCCCGTGCTAGCCCACTATCAGGACCGTAAACACTTCTACCAAATCCGCGGCGATCGTTCGCCGCAGTACATCTTCGAAGTGATTACGGGAATTCTTGAACCGTTGCTCGGGAAGGACGCCGTTACTCCTTGAGTCCCTCGAATTCTTCTTTCACAGCCTTTCTTCTTACTCTTTTCGCGGCCATACAAATCGCATACGGCAGCATCAGTGGGACCCCTTCTCTCGTGGATCTCAAGGACAAGGCAGATCTCATCGTGGTTGGTTCCGCCAGAGGCGGCACTCAAGCTGGGAATGTGGTCAACTTCGCCGTGCACGTGACTCGCGTGGTGAAAGGCGACCCAACAGCGGCCGGCGCCAATCTTCCGGTTTCCTGGAACCTGTCTTCGTATATGGCCGGGTCCATGGCAAACGCTTCCTTCACGGCGGCCGGCAATGGCCTGTGGTTTCTTCGAAACGCGGTCGGCGGGTGGCAGTTGCTTCCGGTCAGCAATGGCGATTTAGTGGATTTCAAGGACACATTTTTTCCGCAGCCCAGTGGGCCGATATTGAGTGTCTATGCCTATTCGCCTACAGCCTCTCTTGCCGAAGCAGTGGCTTCAGAGGTGTGCTTTGCCCTGGAGTCCATGGGAAATGCTCAGCGATTCTCCTGGTATTCAGTCAGCCTCGACCAGTTGAACTCGCCAATAACGCAGCGGCTTTACAACCGGCTTTCTGCCTCCGGCGATATGAGTCGGAAGATCCTGGGTTTGAGCGGACTGATCCGTGAGGGGAACATTCAGGCACTGGCTACGGCGGCGCAGTTGGCGCCGTCGCTCGGTAATTATCAGTTGGAGCTCGGGGTACTCTCAGACGCGATTCGTAATAACTTTCGCTCGACCGACCCGAGCGCCATCCAGAGCCTCGGAGCAATTACCACCGCATCTACAGATGTCGATCCTTATTTACGGCAAGGCGCGGCATTTGCACTACGGGCCATCCACACGCAGAACGCGCTCCCGTACCTGGCCGCGCTTCTCGATGACCCGGATGCCAATCTGCGAGCGGCCGGCATCGGCGGCCTCTCCTGCTTTGCCAATGGCTTGCCGATCCAAACGCCTGCAAACGTCGTAAACATGGCGTACCTGCAATATCCGGCGAGTGCTCCCTTTCAAACGGCGGATACCAAGGCGAACTTCGGCATGGGTGTTGAGATATCGAAAAACGAGGCCGCCTACTTGTCGTTCTGGAAGAACTGGTGGGCGCAGAACCGAACCGCTCTGGGATATTGATTGATTCTCAGAATTCCTCGAATTCTCTGGAATTACTTCCCCTCCGGCAAATCATACCCGCCCAACCTCCGTATCCAAATATTCCGATACCTCACCTTGCAATCGTGATTCTGAAGCACCAGCACATCCTCCGCCGGCTGCGGTGAGTAGTGCGCCACCTGCCGATACACCATCGGACCCAGCGATTCCTTCCGATTGTGCAGCAGCACCCCATTCATGAACACCGTGACATACGCAGGCTTCACCAACTTATCGCCCTCAAACTTCGGCGCCTCAAACACAATGTCGTAAACCTGCCACTCGCCGGGCTTCCTTCCCGGATTCACCAGCGGCGGCCATTGCCCATACAACGCGCCCGCCTGCCCATCCGCATACGTCGGATTGTTGTACGGATCCAGCACCTGCACCTCATACCGGTCCTGGAAAATAATCCCGCTGTTCCCGCGCGACTGGCTGCTGCCTACGATCTCCGCCGGCGCCGCCCACTCCACGTGCAACTGCACATCGCCAAATTTTTCTTTCGTCGCGATGTCGCCGGTGTGCGGCACCGCTTCCATGTACCCATCACCCAGCTTCCACTCCGGCGCGCCCGCCGATCCGCCGCGCGTGATGTTGCTGTGGTGGCCCGTCCAGGCCGACATGTCTTTTCCGTCAAAAAGCACGATCGCATCGGATGGCGCGCCACCCGGCACCGATGCCGGCGTGACCACTTTCGGATGCGGACGCCGATCGTCATGTACATGCCACGGCATCCCCGGCAGCATGGGAGTATCTTCAAACCCGAGATCGTGATTCGGCTTCGCCTGCGAAAAAGCCGTCGCGGCGATCAACATGGATAAAGCAGCAGCTCGCGTGAGAAACATAAATAGA
>DATGIH010000089.1:0-3592 GCA_035295865.1 Bryobacteraceae bacterium | reverse complement strand
GGTGAAGGTGTCGGGCTGGCTCCCCGCGTCGCGATTCCCGCGCTAGCCTGCGTCGTTCTTGGAATTGCCGCATTCTACGTGCTGGGCCTTCGCAACAGCGCGCTCGAACAGGTAGCGCCGCAATACTCGCCGGAAGTGCTGGCCCAGAAAGCACGCGACATAATCCAGCGCGCCGGCGTTCGAGACGCACCTGCTGACGCGGCCTACGAATATTACTGGAATACGTCGTATTTGAATTACGCGCAGGCAAACGAAAAGCCGGCGCCGCGCTGGAGCGAGATTCTGAAGGGGCGCCCGATGCCGCTTCAGTTCTGGTATCGCGAGAGTCCGTATCCATTGACCGGCGGAACATTCCACGACGATTTGCTGACGCCCGGAATCACTCAGCCCGACGATCCTCCACCCATTCTCTCCGGAATGATCAGCTTGAAGCTGGACGCCGAAGGGCATTTGCTCTATTTCGAGCGAATTCCGGATCAACGACTCGAGCCGGACACCGAACAGCATCCTGCAGTGGATTGGAACCCGCTGTTCGGCTCGGCGGGATTGGATCCGAAGCTGTTTCAGCACGCTGAACCAGCCTGGACGTGGCTTGCCACCTCCGATACACGCGCGGCCTGGACCGGCGTGTGGCCGGGAACGCAGCGTTCTTTGCGCGTCGAAGGAGCCGCGCTGCGAGGCCAGCTCGTAGCCTTTTCGCTGATCGGCCCGTGGACGCCGCGAGATCGAATGCCGCGGCGCACAGCGTCCGGAGCGCAGCGCGGCCAGGTGATTATTCTGAGCGCGATCACGATCGGGGTCGGCGTCGCCTGCTGGCTGCTGATGCGGAAGAACAAAAAGAAAGGCGGCGGTGATGACGCCGGAGCCATGCGACTGGCCTCCTGGGTCGGCCTGTCGCAAATGGGTCTGTGGTTCTTCCGCTCCCACTTGACCGCCTCCATTGGCACATTCGGAATGTTCCTGATCGCGATCGCGACCGCAGTTTTTTACGCCTTCGTCGCGCGCACTCTGTATCTCGCGCTCGAACCGCACGTCAGGAGACGTTGGCCTCAGACGATGATGTCTTGGAGCGCGGTGCTCATGGGACACTTTCGAGAACCGATCGTTGGACGGGACATTCTGGCGGGAGCAACACTTTGTGTGGTGGTGAGAATCGTCAGCCAGCTTGTTACACTGATGCTCCCGATCACCGATCCGCCGAACACCGGATCGTCCAGCGTGTTGCTTGGACTTCGCAGTACTATCGCCGTCTTCTTTACAAGCGTGCCGCACGGCATCCGGGATACCCTGCTGTTCTTTTTTGTGCTATTTATTCTGCGCGTGCTGCTGCGAAATCAATGGCTGGCCAGCGCCGGCTTCGCACTGATCTTTGGCGTCCAGAACGGGCTGCAAAGTAACCATCCCGTCATCGACGGAATCGCCGGCTGCGTGGTGTTTGGATTGGTGGCAGCGCTGGTGCTGCGTTTCGGGCTGCTGGCGCTGGCGGTATTTATCTTCGCGGACTATGTCCTCGGCAGCATTCAAGCCACCACGAACACTTCGGCCTGGTATTTCGGCAATGATCTGCTCCTGCTGGCCGGCGTGCTGACCCTCGCGGCCTGGGGATTTCATACTTCCCTCGGCGGACGCCGGATCTGGAAAGCGGATTTGTTGGATTAACCGCGCAAAACGCAAGCGGTCACCGGAATCGAACGGCGAGGCTCGACGGAAACGGCCCTTCATCAGTAAGCGCGACGGCGCGCTCCTCGTTCTGCTTGCGCAGCAAGCGCTTCAAGATTCCCGGAATCCGGACTCGATTCACCTGCTGGCCGAAGCAAGTGTGAAGGCTGGAGCCGAATTGCATGTACGCTCGGCCGATGCCCGGTGCAAGGGAAAATATTCCGCTCTCTATACGCGAAATAGCTTAGTAGCTCTTATCTGAAATTATCTTCGAGTCCACTTGGAACTTCCTGTAATTGCTCCAGGTCAAGTCGTCTTCCATGGAGATCCGTTTCAACAGCGCCACCCGTCCCGACCCGCTGGTGTGCATATGCTTAGGCAGCCAAACCTCATTGTTTACGCGTTCTTGTTCGAAAACCAGTTTGGCTCCTGGATCCAGGCGCGCCAGGAAAATGCCGTAGGATATCGTCCCCATGGTTTCCGCCTCGATCCGCACCCATTGATACTCCGCCTTGTCGACCCAGATCTTGCCGCGGATCTTCAGAAGCGCTTTCGCGTCGCCCGAACTTGGATGAGACTCCGGTCGGGGCGTCGCTTGGATCACCCACACGTCGCGGCCATCCAAGGTTGTCTCGCCTTCGATGCGCAGGTCGAACAAGTCCGGAATCTCACGCAGGAACGCCCAATCCTTCTCGCGCTGGCGGTCACGCTCGGCCACACGATGCTGCCTTTGTTCCGGCGTTTCGTGCTCCAGCTTGGCGATCGCTTTGTCGAGCTTTTCTTGTTGCTTGCGCTGTTCTTCGGGCGGGAGCTTTTTGCCATCACGCTCAATTTCGCGGCGGTGCGGCTCGCCGTACAGAACCAGAGTTTCCCAGGACTGCGATTTCGTCGATTTCACCGTCCCGTTGGAATCCAGGTAGCGTTCGGTCTCGCGCCCCACCCAGGTGTAGTCCTTTCGACGGGCCCAATTCAGTTGATCCAGCTCAACCGATTTACGGACGATCGCGCGCGCGTCTTGCGCGAAGAGAGGAAGCGTCGAAATCAGCGCGGCCCAGGCGAGCGCGAAGCGCCGCATCGCAGATTACCTCTGTGACCACTCCTGGCCGATGTGGGTCGTAACCACCCGCTCCGGCCGGCTTCCGGCGGCGTTTACGAATCGCTCCACCGGCTCGTAGTACGGCTCTCGGCTCAATCGAAAAGTCTGATGATGCACGGGCAGGAGATGCTCGGCGCCGCAGTCCGCCCCCATGCGCCAGGCTTGTTCGGGGCTGCAATGCACTCGAATCCAGGGATCGTAGGCGCCGATCGGCAAAATCGCAAGATCCACCGGCCGCGCGCCACGCACGGACCGGAACGTATCGGTCAAAGCCGTATCGCCGCCGAAGACCACGCGATGCCGCCTGGTCTCGATCAGATATCCGTTGAAGCCGCGATAGGTGTCGGTCTGCCAGCGCGCGCCCCAATGATTCACTCGAATGCCGGTAAGAGCAGCCGCGCCGACCCGTGCCCGCTCTCCCCAGCCAATCTCATGAACGTTCCGGTAGCGCAGCGCGCGCAGGAGGTCGCTCGTTCTGGACGCCGTCACCACCGCAGTGCCCGAGTGCTCCAGGCTACGCAAGGTGGCCAGGTCGAAATGATCGAAGTGCGCGTGGGAAAGCAGAATCAAATCGATATGCGGCAGTTGCGAGCGCAATAAGGCGGGCGCAACCATCCGCCTCAGACCCAGCGTCACCGGGCCCATGCGAACGCCGCAACGATTGCCCAGCACCGGATCGGTCAGGATGGTGAAGCCGTCGATTTTGAGCAGCACGGTGCTGTGTCCCAGCCAGGCGGCGTGCAGTCCCTGATCCGGCCAGCGCTTGGGATGCGGGACAAACGGAGTGGGAGCCACCGGCTGCCTGCGCCGCCGGGTAGAGCACAAGTTCTTATAGCT
>DATGIH010000088.1:0-2386 GCA_035295865.1 Bryobacteraceae bacterium | reverse complement strand
GACAAGGGACGGGTCCTGACGGAGATCACTCTTTTCTGGCTCGACTTCCTGCGCGACGTGGTGCCGAACCATCTGTTGAGCACCGATGTCAGCGGATTGCCGCCGGAATTAGAGGGACGCTCTATGTGGGTGCGTCGCGCGCAGATGTTCGACGTGGAATGCGTCGCGCGCGGCTATCTTTCCGGATCCGGCTGGAAGGAATATCAGCAGACCGGCGCTGTTTGCGGCATCGCGCTCCCCAAGGGACTTCGGGAGAGCGAGGCTCTCCCCGAACCGATCTTTACGCCCGCAACCAAGGCGCAGTCCGGCCACGATGAGAATATTTCGTTCGAACGCGTTTGCGAAATGATCCCCCCGGCGGTGGCGGTCCGCCTTCGCGATCTGACGCTCGATATTTATCGTCGCGCGTCCGAGTACGCTCGCAGCCGCGGCATAATTATTGCCGACACGAAGTTCGAGTTCGGTGTCGTTGATGGAGAAACGGCCCATGGCGAAATCGTTCTTGCTGACGAGGTGTTGACGCCGGATTCGTCGCGCTTCTGGCCGCAGTCCACTTACGCGCCCGGTGGGCCGCAGCCGTCCTACGACAAGCAGTATGTGCGCGACTACCTGGAATCGATCAAATGGAACAAACAGCCTCCGGCGCCTGCTTTGCCGGAAGAAGTCGCGCGGCGCACCAGCCAGAAATACAAGGAAGCGTTCCGCGCGCTGACGGGCCGGGAGCTTTGACGCTGTGAATCTGCTCGACATTCTGCTCGGGATCGTTCTCGTCATTTCCATCGTTACCGGTTACCTGGCCGGCTTCGCGCGGGTTGGCATCGGCTTCATCGCCGTCATCACGGGCTTGTTATTTGGATTCTGGTTCTACGGGATGCCTGCGGCCTGGTTCCACCAGCGCATCAGTTCCGGCACGTTGTCGAATCTGCTGGGATTCTTCGTGGTGTTCTTCGGATTTATTTTCGCCGGCGCACTGATCGGCAAATTGCTCTCGAAACTATTCAAGTGGACCGGGCTGACGTGGCTGGATCGCCTGCTCGGCGGCGCCTTCGGACTGGTTCGCGGCAGTTTGATCGCGGTCGTTTTCGTCGCCGTGTTGATGGCCTTCACGCCCGCGCCGACCCCCAACTGGATGGTGAATTCGAAGCTGCTTCCCTACGTGATTGATGCTTCAGACTGGTGTGCGGCTGTCGCGCCGAACGCCGTCAAGGAAGCCTTTCGCGATAGCATGCGGGACATCCGGAAAGCGTGGGACGAGCAATTGAAGAAGAAACGGAAAGAACTCGATTTGAAGAAGCAAACCGCCGGCGTCCTGCCGTTGACGTTTCCCGAGGCGGCCACGCCATTCCCAGGCGAAACTAAACAATTCAACGAGGAGGCTCGCGCGCTTTGACAGTCGCGCGACTACGGCTTAGTTGAGTTCCGATCTTTTGATCTTCGATCTGGACGGCACGCTGATCGATTCCAAGCGCGACCTGGTGAACTCCGTGAACGCTGCGCGCGCTTGGATGGACCTTCCACCGCTGGCTGACGAGCATGTGTACTCCTACGTAGGCGACGGCGCGCCGATGCTGATGCGGCGTGCGCTTCCCGGCGCCAGTGAAGATCAACTGGAACGCGGCCTGCGCTATTTTCTGGATTACTATCGCGAGCACATGCTGGATGCGACCACTCTCTACCCTGGCGTGCGCGAGGCGCTCGACCAGCTCCAGGATGCTGGCGTGCCCATGGCCATCCTGACAAATAAGCCCGTGCGCTTCAGCGTCCGCCTCATCGACGGACTCGATCTCTCCCGGCATTTCTTTCGTATTTACGGAGGCAACAGCTTTGAAGAGAAGAAGCCCAGTCCGGTGGGCGTCAATCTCTTGATGCGGGAATCCGGCGTCGAAGCGCCCGGAACGGTGATGGTGGGAGACAGTGGAGTCGATGTCCGCACGGCGCGAAACGCGGGAATCCGGGCGTGTGGCGTAAGCTGGGGCTTTCAGCCTGAGACCTTCGCCGAGTTTCCTCCGGATTTCATCGTCGATGACATGCGCGACCTTGCTGAACGGGTGCTGCGCGATCGCCAATCGAATCCCTAGTTGATGGAAAGCTCAAAACGCGTTTTAGGGCGAAAAAAACGCTGATTTTGACTCCTTTTTTTCGCGATTTTTGGTGTTTTATCGTCGTTTTTGCACGTTTTCGACGCGTTTTTAGTACGTTTTCGCGCACAAAATCTATTCCAGCCGGTAAATCGTCACGCCGCTCAGCAGTTTGGGATAGAAATCCGTTGATTTCTGCGGCATCACGCCTCCGCCAAAAGCGATCTTGGCCATGTCCTCAATTGGTGTCGGATTGAGCACAAATGCGATTTGGGCGTCGCCCTCACGGACTTCCCGTCTCGCGGCTT
>DATGIH010000087.1:0-21540 GCA_035295865.1 Bryobacteraceae bacterium | reverse complement strand
CTTGAGATGTGGACCGTGCTCCTTCGACTCTGCGCCGATCGGAATCACCACGATCGTATCCGGCTTCAGGACTTTCTCTGCTTCCTGCCACGTAAGATCCTCGAGCAGGATGCCTTTGTTTTGCGCACCGGCGCAGGTTGCAATCGCCAGAAGCGCCGTGAGCGAGAGCGTTCGCATCCCCTAAACATACCAAGAGCGGGCAGAGTCAGATTTCCTTTATGAGCCCGATCAAAAATTTGGATGCACCGGCCGTCCGGATTGCGCTACTGTAGAGGGTTCCCCCGGTTATCTTTTTCAATTCTCAGGAGGTTCGATGAGTCCCAAAGAAGTGTTGGAGTTTGCCAAGAAGAATCACGCCCGGCAGCTCGATCTGCGATTTTCCGATATTCCAGGTTTGCAGCACCACGTGTCGTATCCGATCGGTGAGCTGAGCGAGGATTCGTTCCAGGACGGCTTTGGAATGGACGGCTCCAGCATCCGCGGGTGGGCGGCGATCAATGAGAGCGACATGCTGCTGATTCCCGATCCGACCACCGCGATCATGGACCCGTTTTTCGAAATCCCCACCTTGGTCATGGTGTGCGATGTGCAAGATCCCATCACGCGCCAGAACTACAATCGCGACCCGCGTTGGATAGCGCGCAAAGCCGAGCTCTACCTGAAGAACAGCGGCGTCGGCGATACGGCGTTCTTTGGCGCCGAAGCGGAATTTTTCATCTTCGATAACGTCCGCTACGATCAAAACCAGCACTCCGGTTTCTATTTCATCGACGCCGAAGAAGGCCGCTGGAATTCCGGCCGCGAAGGCGACAACCTCGGCTACCGTCCGCGCTACAAGGAAGGCTACTTCCCGGTTCCTCCTACCGACCATTACCAGAACCTGCGCGGCGCGATGGTGGAAACCATGATCCGCTGCGGTCTCCACATCGAGTGTCATCACCATGAAGTGGCCACCGGCGGGCAATGCGAAATCGATCAACGCTTCGACACGTTGCTGAAATCCGCGGACAACATGATGCTGTACAAGTACGTGGTCCGCAACGTTGCGCAACTGCACGGCAAGACGGTAACGTTCATGCCGAAGCCCCTCTTCACCGACAACGGCAGCGGCATGCACACGCACCAGAGCATCTGGAAAGGCGGCAAGCCGCTTTTCGCCGGCGATGGATATGCCGGATTGAGCGGCATGGCGCTGAACTACATCGGCGGATTGCTGAAGCATGCGCGCGCGCTTTCGGCGATCATCGCGCCGACTACCAATAGCTACAAGCGTCTGGTTCCGGGCTACGAAGCTCCCGTGAATCTGGCGTATTCGCGCCGGAATCGATCGGCCGCCTGCCGCATCCCGATGTATTCGGCGAGCCCGAAGGCGAAGCGCGTGGAGTTCCGTCCGCCGGATCCGGCTGCGAATCCTTATCTCGCGTTCGCCGCGATGATGATGGCCGGCCTCGATGGCGTGCTCAACAAACTGGAGCCCGGCGAGCCGCTGGACAAGGACATCTACGATCTCTCACCGGAAGAGATGAAGAGCGTTCCGTCTATGCCAGCTTCGCTGGAAGAAGCGCTTACCTGCCTCGAAGAAGACCACGACTTCCTATTAAAGGGCGATGTCTTCAGCGAGGACCTGATCGAGACCTTTATCGAATACAAGCGCAAGAATGAAGCGGATGCCGTGCGCCTGCGGCCCCATCCGTACGAATTCGCGCTGTATTACGACATCTAACAATTCGGTTCGGAAATGTGGTGACAGACTCTGATTTCCGCAGTGACACAGCACTGGAAACCGGACCTCAGGCTGCGGAATTTCGTGTCTGTCACCATGTTTCCAGCGCACGGCAGGTTCTGCCATAGGCTGCTAAGCTTGCGCTCAAAATCAGCAAGCGGCAAGGAGCTTTCTTCCGAGTAACTTTTCCAGTTCCGGATTGAGCTTCTTCCCATCCGCCGCCACATAAAAGACATCGATCGCCTTGTGCCCCTCGGTGTCGATCAACACCACGTCGATATTGCACGCTGCCGCTGAAAATGTGGATGCCAGGTCGTAGAGCAATCCTGGCCGATCTTCCGCGATAATCTCCACCAGTGTTGCCGTCTCGCACGCCTCCGAATCAAAGTGAACGCTCGGCTGCGTCCGCCGTTTCGGTTTTGGAGGAGCAGGCCGCGCCTTGAGAAGCTGCTCCACATTCAATTTTCCTTGCGCGGCGCGCTCCAGGCTCTGTTGCAGCCGCTCGATTTCCTGAGCATTCAAATCCAGTGTCCGCTTTGGATCGGCGAACACGAACGTGTCGAGCACCAGGCCCTGCGCGTTTGCGAACGCTTCCGCCTTCAAAATATCCATGCCGAAACTGGAAAGCGCGCCGGCCAGCGAACTGAACAGCGCCGGACGGTCGCGCGCCACGATGGTTGCTCGATAAACACTGGCTTGCCGCTCTATCTCCACGGCCGCCCCGGTTGGACGGCTCAGCTCCTTCAACGCGATGTGCGCTTCGATTTCAGCCGGAGTGTGCGTGCGCAGGTAGCGCGTCGGAAATCCTTTGATAAACGCCGCCATTTCCGGAAGCTCCTGCGGCAGCTCGCGAATTCTTCCGGTTTCGAGCTCCCGCACCAGCTCCTGATGCGTGATGCGATAGGTCTGCCAGAGTTGCTCCAAACGCCATGGCGTCATAGCGGCCGGATTGACGGCGGAAATGTCGGCATAGGTGAGAACCGCCAGCAGCTTGAGCTGTTCAATGGTGCCGATGCGTTCGGCTAACAAGGCAGCGGTCGCCGGATCGTGCAGGTCGCGCGAGTTCATCACGGCCGACAGATCCAGATGATGCTCGATCAGGAACTCCACGCGCGCCTGATCCTCTTTGGGCATCTGGATGCGCTGCATCGCTTGCCGAGCCAGGTGCACCGATCGGCGGGAGTGGTCGCCATCGTTGTCGCCTTTCCCCGCGTCGTGGAACAGCAGGGCGAAACGCAGCAGAGCTTGATCGGCGATCTCAGAAAGAATTTCCGCGAAACGAAGCTTTGTTTGATCCTTGGCCTGCGCCAGTTCCGCTAGCCGTTCGATCGCAACCAGCGTATGTTCATCCACCGTGTAGCGGTGATAATAATCGGGGACTACCAGGCAAGTAATTTTCTCCCACTCCGGAAACAAAGCCTGCACCAGGCTTGTATAGTGCATGGCGCGAAGAGCCAATGCCGCGTGCGGCTGAGAGAGGATGGCGCGCAAAGCAGGCCACAACGGCTGGCCGGTTTTACAGTAACGGGCAAAGCTCTCGCGATTCTGCTCCAGGCGCCGCTCCGTCTCCGCCGCCAACGGTATGCCGTGCCGCGCCACGAATTCGAAGAGCCGCAGCGCCAGGCTTGGATCTTTTTCCAATTGAGCCGGCGTGCGCAGAAACACGCGTTCCTGCGACACCGTGAAGTCGCCGTTGGATAAGCGCGAGCGCCAATCGCGGAACTGGTGGATTAGCGAAGTTTCGCTCTTTTCCGTCGAATCCAGCGTGCGGCGCGCTTCGCTGTCAATGAAGCGGGCGTTTCGAAAATATTCCCGCATGAACTCCGAAGGCGTCGGAAATAGGGACACCGCGCGCGCGGCAAGCTCCTCCTGCGCCTCGAAGCTCAACAGATTCTGGTCGCGTGAATCGCGATAGTGAAGAAAGCAGCGGAGTGAATTCAGAAAGCGTGCGGGTGCGGCCAGCAATCCAGGCGCCGCGGCATCCGATTTACGCAACTTCCCGAGCCAGCCTACCAGATGCAGGTCGCGCAACCCGCCCGGCGTTTCCTTGATATCCGGTTCGAGATGATAGAAAGTATCTTGAAATTTACGATGACGGCCGCGTGCCAGCCGCGCCAGATGCTGCGCCAGCGCGCGCGAATGGCGGTCAAAGAACGGCCCAAGTTTCGCTTCCAGCTTGCTGTTCAAATCACTCGAGCCCGCCAGTAACCGGCGATCCAGCAGGCTGATGTTCAGCTCGATGTTCTGCTCATGTAACTCGGCGCATTCGGCAACGGTGCGAACGGAATGGCTCAGCCGGAGTCCGGCGTCCCAAAACAAGCGGACGAACTCGGAAAGCGCGTCCTTGAGACTGGCGGCCTGAGACTCGCGCTCCAGCAGAATCAAAATGTCGACGTCGGAGTAGGGAAACAGCTCACAGCGTCCAAATCCTCCCACCGCGAGCATCGCGGCTGACCCGCCGGACGCGGGTTCGAGGGTAGCCTGATATGCTGCTTGCGCTATGCCGTCAACCAAACCCGTGAGTCCAACTAAAACGGGTTGCGCGTCGCCGGTCTCGTCGAATTGATGCTGGATTGCCCTCCAGGCAGGCAGTGAATGCAGCTTCTCCAAAGCTCGATTGTACCGTGGCGCACCAGCGGCGGCGCGGCGCCTACGAGCGCCTGCGCGGTTTTCTCTCCTTGACAACTTAGGAGAGTTCCGCTACGCTTCTCCTTAGTAGTTTAGGAGAGTGCGCCCATGGACAAGCCTTCGGCCGATCTGCTTCCCGGCACCTTAGACCTTTTAATCCTGAAAGCAGTCTCGCTCGGACCTCGTCATGGCTATGGCGTTCTGCTCCGCATCGAGCAGATTTCCGGCGGATCGTTTCAAATCGAGCAAGGCGCGCTCTATCCCGCGCTGTTCCGCCTGGAACACCAGGGGCTGCTCAAAAGCGAGTGGGGAATCTCTGACAACAACCGGCGCGCGAAGTTTTATCAGCTCACCGCCGCCGGCCGAAAGCGGCTTCGGGTGGAGACCGAAAGTTGGAATCGCCTCACCTCAGCCATGGCATCCGTCTTGAATACCTCTCGCGGGGAGGTGTAGCGTGTGGGCGCGCATTCGTTCCTATTGGCGAGGCATCTTTCATCGGTCTGACGTCGAGGGCGATCTTGCGGAGCAACTGCGCTCTCATCTGTCGGAACGCGCCGACGCACTGGAGAGCGCTGGTCTCACGCGATCTCAGGCGGAGCGGCAAGCCCGTCTCGAATTCGGCGCCCTGGAAAGCTATAAAGAGCGCTGCCGCGAAGCCCGCGGACTGCGTTGGCCGGATGAGCTTTCCCAAGACTTGCGTTACGCCGCGCGCATGGCTCGTAAGAGTCCGGGCGTGACCGCGGTGGCGATTTTGTCCTTGGCGCTCGGCATCGGCGCCAATACCGGAATCTTCAGCATCCTGAATTCGCTGTTGCTGGCATCGCTGCCGGTCCGCGACCCTTCGCGCTTGGTGGTGTTGGAAATGCACCGGGGCCGAGTGAACGGCGCCATGTCCTACCTGCTGTACTCACGCCTGCGCGAAGGCTTGCGCGGCCAAGTCCTGGATGACCTCTGCGCAACCAGCCATCCGGATGCAACAGCGGTAACTTTACCCAGCGGCGAATCCGTCAAGGCTGTATCCACACAAGTCAGCGCCAACTTCTTCGATGTGTTCGGTACGCCGTTCGTTGCCGGGCGCGGATTCGGTCCCTCTGGAGATAAGATTCCGAGCCAACTTCAAACCGTCCTTAGCGAGCGATTTTGGCGCCGTCGATTTTCAGCCGATCCCGCGATCCTTGGCAAGACCGTGCTGATCGACGACAAGCCCGCTACCGTAATCGGCATCGCAGGCGGAAAGTTTGACGGAGTGGAAGTGGGAAACGCGATCGATCTTTGGACCAACGCCACAGCCGGCGATCTGAAGCTTTTGACCGGCAGCGGATGGAATTATCTCAGCACGCTTGGCCGGCTGAAACCGGGCGCAACCATCAGTCAGACGCAAGCCGCCGTCAACATCGTCTATGCTGCGTTTCGCGAGCAGCAGCGCGCGTCCTTGCCGAACTATAAAGGAAAACGGCAAATGGCGGACAATAGCCGGGTGATCGTGCAGGATGGGTCGAGCGGCATCTCCGAACTGCGGGAACGCTTCGCGCTCCCATTGCGGATCGTTATGGGCGTGGTGGCGCTGGTGCTGCTGATTGCGTGCGCGAACATTACCAATCTCTTGCTGGCGCGCGCAGCAGCCCGGCAACGCGAAGTAGCGACTCGCATTTCCTTAGGCGCGGGCGCCGAGCGGCTGTTCCGCCAGTTTCTCACCGAGAGCCTTCTGCTATCCATTTGCGGCGGATGTTTGGGCCTCCTTGTCGCCGTCTGGACTTCGCGGCATCTTCTCGATCTCATCCCGCAACGCAGCGTTCCGCTGGTGTTGGATGTTCACCTTAGTTTACGTGTGCTGCTGTTCACTTCAGCCATCGCCATCGGAGCTGGTTTGCTCTCAGGCGTGATCCCCGCGATGCGAGTGGGCCGGACGCAATTGACCAACGCGCTCAAATTCAGCGCCAGCTCCGATTTCGGCGGCGCCCGAGGCAGCATTCGCCCCGGCAAATTGCTTTCCGTCGCGCAAGTGGCTCTGTCCACAGTGCTGGTTTTCGGCGCCGGACTCTTCGTCCGCACGCTGCTTAATTTGAAAAACGTGAATGCCGGATTCCAACCAGAGCATCGGGTTACGTTCGAACTGGATCTGCCGCGCGCCTACTCACCCGAACAAAAGCAGGACGAGCAGCGGCGCGTAGTGGAACGCCTCAAAACATTGCCGGGAGTGACGAATGCTTCGGTCTCCTGGCCCGGTCCCTTCAATCGCGGTCGTTTCACCGGCGACTTTCAAATCCCCGATCATCCACTCCAGGAAGAGGCAAAACGCGAGGCCGACTACATCCTGGTGGATAACGATTTCTTTTCGGTGATGGGAATCCCGTTGCTCGCCGGACGCGCTTTCGATGTCCGTGATCCGGTCAGGAGTGGGAAGAGCGATCCCAATATCGTGAATGCCGGCGACGTGAAGGTTGCAATGATCAACGAACGGCTCGCCCGCATGTACTTCAACGGCACGAATCCGGTGGGCTTGAAACTGCAGCCATTCGCGCATTCACCGCAGAAAGTGATTGTCGAGATCGTCGGAGTGGTGCGCGACGTCCGCCATTACGGTCTGCGGGAACAACCCGCGCCCACCATCTATTTTCCAATTACAGAAATGGATCCACCTTGGGCTCCGACGGTGGAAGTTCGGTATTCGAAGGATCTCGGCACAGCCTCAAAAGAAATCGAACGCGCTGTTGCGCAGGTAGATCCACGCGCAAAAGCGCTTGAGATGGCCACCTTGGACGAACAGATCGACGCCTATCTCGATAAAGAGCGCATGTTAGCCACGATCGCAGGCCTGTTCGGTTTTCTCGCGCTATTGCTGGCTGCGGTCGGCCTCTACGGCGTGATGGCGTACGCCGTTGCCCGGCGCACCAAAGAAATCGGATTGCGCATGGCGCTCGGCGCGCGCCGTGGACAAGTGTTGGATATGATCCTTATCGACGGCGTTTGGGTAGCGCTGGCGGGTGTCGCGCTTGGCGTCCCGGCGGCGCTGTCCCTCTCTCGATTTCTATCGAGCCTGCTGTTCGACGTAAAAGCGGATCAAGCGGGCTCGCTGTTTGTACCCACGGCAATTATGCTCTTTGTAGCCGCTCTGGCAGTCCTGGCGCCAGCGTGGCGCGCCGCACGCGTGGATCCGATGGTCGCGCTACGCAACGAGTAGACGCGTGTACTGTGGCAATAAAATTCACTTCACTCCCCCCGATGCTCGGCCAGAAACTCCGCATCGATCGCCTTCCGCCCGCGAAAGCCTTCATTCACTCCATGCCAAAACTCAATCGCCGATTCGCCCAGCTTCCAGCACAAGTAAACTTCCTCGCCGCGAAACAGCGTCGGGAAATCCAGCAAGCCAACGTCCAGATCCTTAAGCAAGCACCCGTAATCCTGAATCTTCTCCACCGCGGCCTTCAGCCGTTGCGCGGATGACTCCTTGCGCTGCTTGAAGCCCATCACTTGCGAGTGGTCCACGCGCACGCCGCCTAACAAGGTGACGCGGCTCGTAAAACTCTGCCATTCTTCCTCGGCTTTTTGGTAAACGGATTTCTGCTGGATTGCTTCCCGAATCGCGGACTCCACTTCGGGAAGCAGCTTTTCGGCCTGCTGGAGCGTGAAGTACCGCGGCATCCGTTTAGACGCCCGAAATCTGAACTGCCAGAGACCGGCTGCGCGGCCCGTCAAATTCGGCGAAGATGATACTCTGCCACGTCCCCAGAAGCACGGACGCGTTCCGCACTTGCAAACACAGCGTCTGGCCCATCAGCATGCCCCGCATATGCGAATCGGCGTTCTTGCGTTCGCAATCGGAAAACTGCGGATCGTTGTGGCGATAGTAGATCTCGCGGTCCACTACTTGGTCCAGAAACCGCTTCACGTCGTGAATGAGCGCATCCTGCCACTCGTTCAAGAACACTCCGGAAGTAGTGTGCAGGGACTGCAGATGCACCAGCCCGTCGCGGATGCCGCTCTTCCGCACAATCTCATTGATGCGATCCGTAATATTCAGCAGCTGCATACGGTCACTGGTGATCCAATCCACAATCCGATTGAACACCTTGTATCCGCCGCTCGACGCGTTGGTTTCTTCCATCACCTGAACTTTTGACTGAGTCTTAGAAGAGTGCATTCTAATTTCACTATAGCAACGCCTCCCCCTGCCGAACCGCGTCCGCAAGGGACCTACCACGGCGCTTCGGGGTTCAGTCTAAAAGTGGAACCGGTACCGCACCTGCGCATAGATCTGCCGCGGATCGGCGTAATGCGTCCCGCCGAATGTCACACTATTGTCCAGCAGAAACCGGCGATTCCCAATGTTCAGCCCAGTCACCCCAATCGACAAACTTTCCGAAAGGCTCTTACCGATCGAAAAATCGAACGTCGTATGTGGCGGCAGGTGCTTTGGAATGTCGCTCGATCCATCGGTGAATCCGGAGCCGTAGTAAACGCCGCCCGCCGCCCAAGCGCGAAACGGAAGAATCACGTTGAAGTTCCCGTGCAAAGTGTGCCGCTGATCGTGATCCAATAAGAAGTATCCGTTAGCCGGCGGTGAAAAATCCGTCAAGCCGCCGCTGACCGCGCCCTCCGCTTCCGCGTGCTGATACGAATAAGCAATCGAAACTTCGCCGCGTCGCTTGATTCTGGGCGAACGCGCTGTGAACTCCCATCCATAGATGCGCGCTCCCGTGATCGCTAGCGGAAAAAACACGTTCGAATTGCCGATCGCGTCGTGATCGAAGTAGTTCTTCGCCCGCTGCCGGAAGCTGTTGGTGTCGAAACTCCAGCCGCGAAACGGAATCGTGAGCCCAACTTGGTTCTCCTGATCGCGCTCGCCGCGCAACGGGATAAACCCCAGTCCTTGTGTCACCGCGAACTCCGCCAACGGCCCGGATACTGTCGAAAGCGGCGGCGCTTGATAATACGTCCCGAAGAATCCGCGCAAAACCCAATTCAGGCGTGGGATGCGAAGCGCCAATCCGGCGCGCGGGTTGGCGGCATTCTCGGAAACAGCGCCCGAAAAATGCGTCAGCCGGACGCCGCCCGTCAGAGTGATCCAAGGCGTTACCTTAAATTGATCCTCCGCGAACACCGCCTCCAGATTTCCAGTCGATACTTTTTCTTGCGCTACGTTCGCCCCGGACCCATCATTCGCCGCCAGATGCACGAACTCATCGTCGCGCTGGCCGAACCCGTAAACACCAAATCCGGCATTGTGCCGCGTGCTCACGCCATTCAGCGTAATCTGCGCTCCCGCATATGTGGAATCCAGATGCTGCGTCGTGCTCACCGGATTATCGTGCGGATCGCCATCGTAATTCGCGCGATTGAAATGCAGGAACGGCGAAGTAGTCAGCAGCCAGCCCGGCGATAGCGTGTGAACCCAGGTGAAATCGGCAAGCACGTCGCGCTCGCGCTCCACATCGCGAATTCCGGCGTTGAGACTCGACGGATCGTTTGGAATTTGATAATCGTCGCCGCGCACGCTGGTCACGAAGCGGAACTGATTGGCTTGGTCTTTGTTAAAGATGAGCGAAGCGAATCCGCCCATGCCCCACACCCGGTCATGCAATACCTCGGGACCCGGCGTTCCTAATCCATAATCGCTGCGATTTCCGTTGACGCTCGCAAAATATGCGAATCGCTGCGTATGATCGCCGAGATTGATCTGATCGTTCGTCTGTTGAAAAGATCCATAAGTCGTGTTGATCTCGATCTCGCGATTCCGCTCCCATCCGGTCCTTGGCACCACGTTGAACGTTCCGTAGGTACGATCGCCGTAATCGGCCGAGTACCCGCCGCGCTGCACTTCGAGATAATCGATATCTTTCGGATCGATCTGCGGGCCAACATTGCTCGCAATGTTCGTATTGGGAATCGGAATCCCGTCGATGGCCCATGTCACTTGATGCCCGCCGCGGACGTGCAGTTGGTCGTGTGTCATGTAGGCGCCCGGCACGAAGTTCGTAATCATGCTCAAGCTGTTGCTCAGGTCGGCGCCCGGAGTTTGTTGGATATCCTGCCGAGTCACCAGCGTCGTCGGAGTAGACGACTGCGGATTCACGGCATCCGAGGTCGCGGAAACTTCAATCGACTGCCGCTGTTCCGCCAGCTTTAATTGAAAATGCAGCACCGGCACGTTGCCCGATTCCACCACCAAGGGTTGTTCGGCTTCCGCGAAGCCGCTGTGTGAAACGTGAACGTTGTAGCGCCCAGCAGGCACCGCACGGAACTCGAATGCCCCATTCGCCGCCGTTTGCGCATGCTGAACATACTCCGAATTCTCCGCGTGCAGCGATACGTCCACCCCAGCGACCGGCCGATGAGTGGGATCATGCACCACGCCTTGAACCGTTCCAAAAATAGTCGCCAACGCTTGCGCCGCAATCCAAATGGGAGCAGCGATACGAAATACTCGCATAGCACAGCCTTTCTCAATCAGAAATGAAAATAGGTAGGAGCTAAGCGAAAGACGGCGGACCGCGCTTTTGGCGTGCCCGGCTATGCGAAATGTGGAAGAGAACTTCGGTCTGCGCTTTTACGGCCGAGTAGGTGGAAAGCGAATCAGCAAAGCGGACCGAGGCGGGCGGAGCGGATTCGTGGGTCAAAGACGCGACCGTTCCTCGCGGAAACATCGGACACTTCTTGGCGACGGTCTTCCACGACGGCCCAGCGCTTTCCTGCTGCTTCTCCAGCATCTCCATCATGGCGCAATGATGCTTGCCGTCCCGCCGGCAACAGGCTGGCAGATTCGACTCCGGGCTAGTGAGGAGCGCGGGCAAAGTAGTATCGCAAGCGAGAATGAGAAGCAACGCACTGGCGACGAAACGTCCCACGGCTGATGTTGGCATTATACCGAACCGCGACCGCAACGGAGCGTAAAATTACTAGCCCGCAATATCCGAACGTGCTAGCGTCAAATCAGGAAGCCTTATGGAACAAGTCCCCTCACGCCCGCAAATCAACCTATCCAAAATCCCCGTAGGCGGCGGTATCGCCGGCGCGATCTTCGCCCTCGGCAGCATGATGATCTTCCTCCTCGGGATTCCCATGCTGCGTTATGTATTTCCCGCCGCGATCGTTCTAGGAGTCGCCGTCGCCCTGATTCTCCACTTCGCGCGCCACAAAAAAATCGGAGCGCCGTGGATTTCCCCGGGGACTACTCGATAAGAAGCGCTCGATCGAACACCACATCCAGCGTCGATCCCTGCCGCAGTTGCACTTCTTTGCCTCGGGTCATCAGCACCGTCGCAAGGCCCACCGCGCTGCCAGCCGCGCCCCCGATCCCTGCACCGGACCAGCTTCGCGCTGCGATCCCTCCGATGGATGCTCCGCTCCCTGCGAGAATTGCAATCCGTGCCGCATCTTGACCCCGGCTCGGCGCCTGCTCCACACGATTTTCCGTTCCCGCTACCGCCTGGCCGCTATCTCCGGAATCCACGGAATTGAGATGCGGTGCGAATTTCACCACTTTTCCCTGGGGAAGCGTCAACGTCTCCAGCCGGATCGCCAGTTCCGCTCTCCCGCTCACGCGTCCGCTCCGCTTGGTTTGCGCGACCACTCCCTGCACATAACTGCCGACCGGTACGATGATCTGCCCATCCACACTCACCGGCGTCGCGGTTCTCAGATAAACGTAATCGCCCTCCTTGGCCGTCCGCGTGGTGAGCGAATTCTCCATGCGTAGCAGCAGGTGAGCGCCTGCTGGAATTTCCGCGGCCATGCCACAACCGAGCGCAAAAGAAAAAAGGAACAGATATCGACGTCGCATACTTAGCTCCTCTATTCGAGACCGGCTTTCTTCAGCAGATAGCGCAGCGACCGCTCGCCGCCCGCGCCTTTCTGAGTTCCCGCGACGTTCCCATCCCGATCGATCAGAACATACAGAGGAAAAGCGCGAGACGGATACATCGCCGCCAGATTCGTATCGTCGCTCAGCACCACTTTACACGCGCGCGGCATTTCCGCCAGATATTTCTTGACTGTCTTTTTCGGCTCCATGAAATCCACGGCCAGAACCACCAGCCCGCGATCCGCGAACTCCCGCGACAGTTCATCCACCACCGGCTGCTCGCCGCGGCAAAATTTGCACCAGGTGGCCCAGAACTGGATGAGAACCACTTTGCCCTTGACCGAGTCATTTGTAAAGTTCTCGCCATCCAGCGACTTGGCGTGAAAATTCGGGGCCATTTCCGCCATCGCCGCCGATGCCAGAAGAACCGCCAGCGCAATCACGCGATTGAAACAAGCCAGCCGATTCATATCGATTATAGTAGCGTAAAGAATTGTTAAGCTCGGCGCGTCCGGCCAAAAATAATTCCATGAGAGCGCCGCTAAATACCTGAAAAACATCCGCCGGGCTCTAGTAGTTTTAACCGTGAGCTCATTCTAAGAAACCTGAGGCACGCAACGCGCTCGATCTAAGCGGCGTCATAATATCCATAGAGAAGGAAAGCCTTGCCCGAAGCCGCGCCGCGGGCGAAGGTCTATGCAGAGAGCCTTCTTGATTCCCCGATCCAGAGGTTGCATGACGATTTGGAACTTCCTCCGCTCCGGATTTGTAGCGCGCTCGGCGCTGCTGACTGCGCTTGCATTGGTAGCGGGTGCTGCTAACGCCCAACCAAGCCGAATATCGAAAACCGTGGACGGCACGGATCGCTTTATTCTTCGCGGCAGCGTCCATCCCAAAGCTCGTCCCGAGAACGATCAGGGCCGCGTGACGCCATCGCTTCCCATGTCGTACGTAACGCTCATGCTCACTCCCTCGGAAAGCCAAAAAGCTGATCTGGCGCAGTTGCTCCGCGATCAGCAGGACCCGAACTCTCCCAACTACCATCACTGGCTTACACCTGAAGAATACGCGGATCGATTCGGCGTCGGAGTTGACGACCTAAACAAAATCACATCGTGGCTGGAAGGCCAGGGATTGACCATCGCGTCCGTTGCGCGCGGCCGGAACTGGGTTGCCGTAAATGGCGACGCCTCTCGAATTGAAAGTGCATTTCAAACGGAGATTCACGAATACCTGACCAATGGCGAGAAACATTTCGCGGCCGCCGTCGAGCCTTCGGTTCCGGCGGCGTTTTCCGGGGTCATTCTCAAAATTCGCGGCTTGAACGATTTTCGAATGAAGCCCAAACGCATCCGGCGCAATCCGGATGCGCACTCCACGCTCTCGCCGCATTACACGGCCAGCGACGGAGAAAATTTTCTAACGCCGGATGACGTGGCCAACATCTACGACATCGCGCCGCTTTACACGGCCGGATTCAACGGTAAAGGCCAGTGGCTGGTGGTCGTTGGGCAGACGCGCGTCAATGTTTCCGACATCCAACACTATCGCTCCAGTTACGGATTGCCTGCCAACGATCCGCAAAGCATCCTGGTCGCGAATTCTCCAGATCCCGGAATCCAATCGAGCGACCTGGATGAAGCCGACCTCGACCTGGAACTGTCCGGCGCCGTCGCGCGCAACGCCACCATCCTCTATGTCTATTCCACGGACGTAATCGAGTCCGTCCAGTATGCCATCGATCAAAACCTCGCGCCCGTTATCAGCCAGAGTTACGGATCCTGCGAGCCGGAAACGCCCAGCTCGGACGCCCTGGCGTTCCAGCAAATGGCGGAACAGGCCAACGCGCAAGGCATCACCTGGCTTGCAGCCTCCGGCGATAGCGGGGCCGCCGATTGTGACGACTCTCAGAATCCCGGCCTCTCCGTGGATCTTCCCGGCTCAGTGCCCGAAGTCACCAGCTTGGGCGGCACGGAGTTTGCCGAAGGCAGCGGGCAATACTGGCGCGCCAGCAACGCGTCTTCGGGAGAATCCGTGATCTCCTACATCCCGGAAACAACCTGGAATGACAGCACGCAGGATGGGCAGCCCTCATCCGGTGGAGGCGGGGCCAGCATCTACTTTCCTAAGCCAACTTGGCAAACGGGGACTGGCGTACCAGCCGATAATGCGCGCGATGTCCCGGATGTTTCGCTCAGTGCTTCGGCCGATCACGACGGATACTTTGTCTACACTGGCGGACAATTGAAAGTTTATGGCGGCACATCTGTTGCCGCTCCCTCGTTCGCCGGAATCGTGGCTTTACTCAACCAATACCTGGTTTCCTCGGGAGCTCAATCCAAGCCCGGCGTCGGCAACATCAATCCGAAGCTCTACTCGCTGGCCCGAAGCACACCTTCCGCATTTCACGACGTCACCATCGGAACCAATATCGTGACCGTTTCCTGCGGACGCCGTTCCGTTGGATGCTCGGCGACGGCTGTCGGTTATAGCGCCGGCAAAGGGTACGACCAAGCCACCGGGCTTGGATCCGTCGACGCTTACCGCTTAGTTACGGCGTGGAAGAGCGGCACCAGCAGCGCTGTTCCCACCGAAGCGAGCATCACCCTGATGAGTAATTTGAAGACGGTCGCCGTTACGGATTCCATATTTCTCACGGCCAGCGTTATGGGCGACAGCGGTATCACGCCAACGGGTACCGTTCATTTTTCTGTCGGCGGAGTTTCGCTCGGTACAGCTGCCCTGGTCGGATCGGGCGGAACAGCCACCGCAACATTAACGGTGAGCGGCAATCAACTGCCTGCTGGATCGGGAACCATCACGGCCGCGTATAGCCAAGGATCTGCCAGCAGCGTAACCGCATCGGTAACGGTCAGCGTCAGCGGAACAGGAGCTTCGAACCAGACTCCAGTAGTGCAAGGCGTCGCGAACGGGGCGTCCTTCCAACATGTTTATTCGCCAGGCATGACGCTTTCGGTTTTCGGGTCGCACCTGGCTCCTTCGCCTTCCATCGCGAGTAGCGTACCGTTACCGTTCTCTACCGTGGGCGTAGCCGCTACCGTGAACAATGTCGCCGCTCCGCTCTACTATGTTTCGCCTGGCCAGTTGAATATTCAAATCCCGTATGAAACGGCGGTGAATCAACCCGCAACGCTGCGGATCAACAACAATGGCCTTATCGGAACGTACCAACTGAATATCGTGCCCGCATCGCCCGGCATCTTCACCGATTCCAGCGGCGGCATCGTGCCGGTTGCGTCCGGCAACCGCGGCTCCATCGTTTCGCTCTATTTGACCGGCGCGGGGGCGGTGAGTCCGGAAGTCGCCACCGGCGCAGCACCGAACGCGAATACACCGGTAGAGGACTTGCCGAAGCCGTCTTTGGACGTCGCCGTCACCGTTGGCGGTGTAACGGCTCCAATTCAATTCATCGGAATCCCAACCGGACTGGTCGGCGTTATGCAGATCAACTTTTACGTTCCGATCGGCGTCCAGGATGGCACTCAGCCGGTAGTCGTGACCGTGAACGGCCAAGCCAGCTCCGCCGCCAATCTCAAAGTCAACAATTAACGTAGCGCACGCACTCGTGCGTGCCGTGTTCGCACTCTTGCGAACACTGTGAATCACAACCGATTAATCAACGCCGCCACATACCCGGCGCCGAACCCATTATCAATATTCACCACGGTCACGTTGCTCGCGCAGCTATTCAGCATCCCCAGCAGCGCCGCGACCCCCTGGAAACTCGCGCCATATCCGACGCTAGTCGGAACCGCGATCACGGGCGCCGATACCAGCCCGCCAACGACACTCGGCAGCGCGCCCTCCATCCCGGCCGCGACTACTACCACGCGCGCCTCCGCCAGCCGTTCGCTATGCGCCAACAGCCGATGGATCCCAGCCACCCCCACGTCGTAGATAGGATCCACGTCGTTGCCCATCACTTCCGCCGTCACCTGCGCCTCTTCCGCCACTGGAATGTCGCTCGTGCCCGCGCAAATTACGGCGAGCTTTCCTTTGCCTCGGATCGTCCGATCCCTCCAAATGCGCACGGCTCCCGAAAGCGCGAAATATTCCACCTCCGGATAGTGCGCCTTCAATCCTTGTGCGATGGATTCATTCGCGCGCGTGATCAGCAAGTTCGATGACTTGTCCAGCAATCGCGCCGCGATCCCTGCCACTTGCTCCGGAGTCTTCCCCTTGCCGAAAATGACCTCGGTGAGCCCGTGCCGCAGCGCCCGATGATGATCCAGCTTCGCGTACCCCAGATCCTCAAACGGCATGTGCCGCATCCGATCCAGCGCTGCATCGACGTTAACGCTGCCGGATCGAACGCTCTCCAACAACCCCCGCAATTGCTCTTGATCCATTCAACCTGAGGTTAGCAGGAAGCGTCTTTACCAATCCACGCTCTGCCCCAACTGCAACCCGTACTTCCGGCTCTCGCCCCCATTCAGCTCGAGCACAAACCTCGCCATCTGCGTTCCCCCGTAATGAGCGCACTTGCTCGCCGCCGTCTTGCACGGGGGCGCGCTCTCTACAATCTCCACAATCCGGCGATTCTCGTCCATCCAGATCATGTCGAGCGGGATGTAGGTCTGATACATCCAATAGCTGTAGTGGCCCGGCACCGGATGCACGAAAAGCATTCCATGATCCGGAGCGAGAGAATTGCGGAACATCAAGCCGCGCATCATGTCGCGCGTGTCCACCGCGCTTTCCGCTTTGATCACGTGCCCACCCGGCAGGATCACATCGCGCAACCGCAGCTCCTCCATCGGCGAACTTTTTGAACCGCACCCAACCAGCGAAATCCCCAGGCAAAACAGCACAAATGCGCGCATGAATTAGAATGGTATCGAAAATGCCCTTCTGGAAGCGCCTGCGCCTGACGCTCGACATGATCAAGTTCGAGCACTCGGTGTTCGCTCTGCCATTTGCACTCACCGGCGCGCTGCTCGCCATTCGCGAGAATCATCTGCTTCCTGCTGCATTCGGTGAAAAGCTGCTCTGGATCGTCGTCGCGATGGTGGGCGCGCGATCCGCCGCCATGGCGTTCAACCGGATCCTCGATGCATCCATCGACGCCCGCAATCCTCGCACCAACATGCGCCACATTCCCGCCGGAACCTTAACCATCGGATTTGCCTGGGGATTCGTCGGCACCTCCGTTCTCGTTTTTTTATTCGCCGCTCGCGCTTTGAATCCGCTCTGTTTCAAGCTTGCGCCTGTGGCTCTCGCGCTCGTGTTTTTTTACTCTTACACTAAGCGATTCACCGCTTTTTCCCATCTCGTCCTCGGATTGTCGCTCGGCGTCGCACCCGCGGCCGCCTGGATCGGCGTCACCGGAACGCTTGATCCGCGCATCCTCTGGCTCACCGCTGCCGTCACGTTCTGGACCGCCGGCTTCGACGTGATCTACTCCTGCCAGGACTTCGAATTCGACCGCTCTGCCGGACTCTTCAGCCTTCCGCGCCGCTACGGCATCGCCCGCGCTCTTTGGATCGCGCGCCTGTTTCACCTGGCGATGATCGCGTGCCTGATCTCGTTGTCCTTGAGCTTCCAGCTCGGCTGGCTCAGTCTGGCCGGAATTGGCGCTGTGGTGCTGCTGCTTTTGTACGAGCACAGCCTGGTCAAAGCCAATGATCTGTCGCGCGTCAACGCCGCCTTCTTCACCGTCAACGGCTACGTCAGCGTGCTATTCTTCTTGTTTTGGGCCGCTGATATGTACTTTCTTGGCGTCCGTACCTAGATGCAGATCCATATCGAAGACCAACGTTTATTGCCGATCCTGGACAAGGTGCGCGCCGGCGCGCGCCTGTCTTTCGAAGACGGCGTGACGCTCTACCGTACCTCGGATATCCTCTCGGTCGGCTACATGGCGAACCTGGTCCGTGAGCGGATGCACGGCAACGTAACTTGGTTCAATGTAAACCGGCACATCAATCCGACCGATGTTTGCGTAGCGAGCTGCAAGCTGTGTGCTTTCGGAAAGCGCGCAAAGGATTCCAAAGCTTATACTTGGTCGCTCGAAGAAGTTTGGCATCGCGCTGGCGAAGGCTGGTCGGAAGCCGTCACCGAGTTTCACATCGTAGGCGGCCTGCATCCCGAACTGACATTGGATTGGTATTGCGAGATGCTACGCGGCTTGAAGCAGCGCTTCCCGGAAGTCCACTTGAAAGCGTTCACCATGGTGGAGGTCGCTTATCTCGCGCAGCGCGCCAAGCTTCCCATCCGCGAAACTTTGAAACGCCTGATGGATGCCGGCGTCGATTCACTTCCCGGCGGCGGCGCCGAAATATTCAACGAGCGCGTGCGGCGCATCATCTGCGATCACAAAATCGACGGCTCGCAGTGGCTCGAAGTAGCTCGCTCGGCGCATCAGTTGGGATTGAAATCCAACTGCACCATGCTGTACGGCCACATCGAAAACGAAGAAGATCGCGTGGATCATTTAGTGAAGCTGCGCGCTCTCCAAGACGACACGCACGGATTCCAGACGTTTATTCCGCTCGCATTCCATCCTGCCAACACAGCACTGGAGCATGTCGGGACAACAACCGGGTTCCTGGATCTGAAAATGATCGCCGTGTCGCGCCTGATGCTCGACAACATCGACCACATCAAAGCCTACTGGATCATGATGACCCCGCGCATCGCCCAAATCGCCCAACGCTTCGGCGCCGACGACTTGGACGGAACCGTTGTGGAAGAAAAAATCTACCACGATGCAGGCGCAACCACGAGCCAAGGCCTCCGCCGGGGAGAACTCCTCCGCTTGATCAAAGAAGCCGGCCGCGAACCCGTCGAGCGCGATACGCTGTATCGCCCGGTCACGCGCACGGAGTCCGCTTTCACCGTGTTGGTATAGGCAGGTCGATTCGAAAATGTGGTCACAGTTCGAATTTTCGCCCGAGATAAGGACGGAAAACTCAGAGAACGCCGCTCGTGGAAATTCGACTGTCACCATTTTTCCGGCCGAGTACAATCAAGTGCAACCAGCTTCACGTGCTTGCAAGTCAACTGCACAGTTCGGATAATTGAACTGAAGAGTATCCATGCGGCAAGGACAATCCAACGCAAGCGGCGTCATATCGGCACTGAGGGTCCGCACCGGCTTCGGCAATCTTTTGCGCCGTGTTGAGGAAGAGCACCGATCCTTCGTGATCGAGAAGCGTGGAACCCCCACAGCAGTGCTGCTCAGCATTCGGGATTACGTGCGCTTGGCCGCTCCCGAGCCCGAGATACTTCGAATCATTGGCGAGGAATCCAAGCGTAAAGGCACAGACAAGCTCACATCGCGCGACATTGATCGAGAAATCAAAGCTGCCCGCACCGCCAAACGCAAGCGCGGATGACGGCGCTTCGCCTGGTGATTGACACTAACATAGTTGTTTCGGCTGCTTTGAAGCCGGATGGGCTGCAGCGTACGGTCCTGGTGCTGGCCATCACCAAACCGGCGAGGCTCTACGTCAGCGACCCGATCTTGGACGAATATGAGGAAGTGCTTTCGCGTTCGAGAATGCAAATCCCGAAGGGTCGTCGCCAGCAGCTTCTCCAGCTCATCCGTAACCGTGCCCACGTTGTTCGCGCTACGCATCTGCTTCGGGTAACGACGGACCCGGAAGACAACAAATTCCTGGAATGCGCGGACGCCGCGCGCGCCGATTACCTGGTGACCGGCAACCAGCGGCACTTCCCGAAGTTCTGGAAGAGAACCAAAGTAATCACGTCGCGCGAACTGATCGAGATCGTTGCGCCGCATCTCATCGCCTGAATCCCCCTACAAACTCATCACTTCCCTAAACTTCTGCGCCTGCCTCCGCGACATCTCTACTTCGATGTTTCCTTTCAACCGAACCAAAAATCCGCCGTTGGCCCATGCGTCCATCGACTCAATGAATTTCAAATTCAAAATGTGCTTCCGGCTCGCCCGAAAGAACATCGCCGGATCCAGCCGGTCTTCCAGATAATTCAGCGACCGCAGCACCAGCGGCCGATGCCCGCCGAAGTAGAGCCGCGTGTAGTTGCCCTCCGATTCCAGCAAGACGATTTCGCGCAACGCCACAAACCAGCAGCGCTCGCCGTCCTTGACGAAAATCTGCTGATCGGCTCCGGCTGCAGATTTTGGTTTCGCGCCCCCGAGTTTCGCGAGCGCCGCGGCCAGCCGCTCGGGCGCTACGGGCTTCAGCAAATAATCGAGTGCGCTCACTTCGAACGCCTTGAGCGCATAGTCGTCGTACGCGGTCGTGAAGATCACCAACGGCACGCGATCCAATCGCTCCAGAAGCTCAAAACCATTCGCGCCCGGCATCTGGATATCCAGAAAAAGCAACTCCGGTTCCAGCCGGTCAATCTGGCGCAGAGCATCCTCGGCGTCGCGCGCCTCGCCCACAATTTCCACTTCCGAATGTTTGTCGAGCAGCCGCCGCAGCTCTGCGCGCGCCAGGCGCTCGTCATCGATGATCAGCGCCTTCATGCCGGAATATTCGCGAGCGGAATGGAGACCTCGGCGATCACAAAATCCGCATCCAGATTGCGTAATACCAGTGAAGCCGCATCTCCATACAAAAGCTTCAGCCGCTGCCGGATATTTTCCAACCCAACGCGCGTCGAGCCGCTGCTCTCGGCTAACTGTCCGCTGTTTTGCACGCGAATTTGCAACGTGCCGTTTCGCATTTCAGACGCCACCCGGATCTCGCCGCCTTGCGACAGCCGCGCCACGCCGTGCTTGACGCCATTTTCCACCAGAGTCTGCAGTAGCATGGGTGGAATCTGCGTTTCGAGTGACCGTGGGTCCATCTCGATCCTGACGCGCAGCCGCTCCTCCAGCCGGATCGCTTCCAGCTTTAAATACGCGCTCACGGCTGCCAGCTCCGTTTCGAGAGAAACCGCCTCCGTTTTGCCGGATTGCAGCGAATAGCGCAGCATACTCGCAAGTTCGGTCACCATCGTCTGCGCGCGCTGCGGATCTTCGATAATCAATGCCCGCAGACTGTTCAAGCAATTGAAAATGAAATGCGGATTCACCTGCGCCAGCAACACCCTTAGCTGTGCGTCCTTCGCTTCCACCGCCAGCCGCAGATTCTCTAGCTTTGACGTTTGATAGTTCGCGAAGTAATGCACGCCAAAATAGATTGCCGACCATAGAAAAACCGTCACGCTCCAGACGAAGATCGCCGGGAAGATCCAATTGGTTCCACTGGCCGCGAGCGCGTGCGCGCCGAACACGATCGGCCACCCGGCCGTTACCATCGCCGTAATCGTGACGCCGACTACGATGCTCGCCGCAAAAACGCGCGGCAGCACTTGCAGCGGCGACAGCTTCAACCAGTTCCGCCGCGCCATCCAGCCGCGAAACAGGTGCGAACAAACAATGCCCCAGCAT
>DATGIH010000086.1:0-8410 GCA_035295865.1 Bryobacteraceae bacterium | reverse complement strand
GGCATCGGTGGATCGCGTCCGAATCGTCCACGGACACGGTATGGGGATTCTGCGCAAGGTAATTAGCGAGTTCCTGACCACAAATCCGCATGTGGAGAAGTTTTATCCCGCATCGCCGAGCGAAGGTGGCACTGGAGCGACTGTGGTGGAGCTAAAATAACCATATGGCGGCAGTGACCGGTCTCACGATCGATGACTTCGAGAAACTCCCGGACGTCCTCGCGCGCAATCACGAGCTGGTGGATGGGGAGTTGGTCGACGTGTCTGGAAATACTGGTGGTCATAACGAATTGCGAGACCTGCTGATCGCGTTGCTGTTACCGCTTGTGAAGCAGAAAAAGTTGGGAATGGTGATTGCCGAGCAGGAGTATGATTTCGGCGGTAACGCGCATGGCCCTGACGTCAGTTTCTTCGAGAGCAGAAAGCAAAAGAGCTACAACCGCAAGCGCC
The DNA here is from genome assembly GCA_035295865.1 of Bryobacteraceae bacterium. Classification (GTDB taxonomy): domain Bacteria; phylum Acidobacteriota; class Terriglobia; order Bryobacterales; family Bryobacteraceae; genus Palsa-89. Next base: position 7,960 of record DATGIH010000086.1, on the reverse strand, counting down.
GAGTACAGTTATTCGTTCCAGATTTGGCTATCGAAATCGTTTCTCAAAACGATAAGTTCGCAGCGCTCATGCAAAAAGCTCGCCGCTATGTGACCTGCGGAACGAAGGAAGTCTGGATCTTCCATATCGAGGGTCGCGAGGCATATGTGTTTTCGGCTGACCAACGCATTATTCTCAATGACAAACAGAAATTCCAGTCGGAACTAATCCCCGGATTCTCCATCCGGCTAGGCAAGCTGTTCGACGATATCGCGAATTAACCCGATACAATTGAGGTAGTGATCTCCGTAACATCCACGCCCTGCTCGAATTGTGGCTCGGCTCTTGATCCGCAGGCCTTGAGCTGCGCCTCTTGCGGCAAGCTGACCCATGCGCAGGAATTCGACGCGTTGGTCCAGCACGCCAAGCTCGCTGGTCAATCTCAGGATTGGCACGGAGCTAAGATCGCGTGGGAGAGAGCGCTGGCCCTCGCGCCTCCGGGATCGCCCGAATACAAGACCGCCAAAGCGCGCATCGAAAAGATAGACCTGCAGCTTTCCGACAAACATGTCTGGGCCAAGCGCCTCGGAAAACTTGGACCGGCGGGCGTGATTCTGTGGAAGTTCAAGACCTTCGCGCTGATCGCGCTCACTAAAGGCAAGCTCGTTTTACTGGGGCTCACCAAGCTGAGCACGCTCACCAGCATGCTTTTGTTCCTCGGCGTCTATTGGTCGATGTTCGGGTGGCAATTCGCTCTGGGTTTCGTGCTTTCCATCTACATCCATGAAATGGGGCATGTCATCGCGCTGCGTAGGTACGGGATCGCGGCATCCGCGCCGATGTTCATCCCGTTTGTTGGAGCCATTGTGCGATTAAAACAGTATCCGGCGGATGTGATTCAGGACGCTCGCGTGGGATTGGCCGGTCCCATCTGGGGATTCGGCGCCGCCGTCTTCGCCTGGATCTGCGCTCTCATCACCGGTCTTCCCATCTGGTACGCCATCGCGCACACCGGCGCGTGGATTAATCTATTCAACCTGCTTCCCATTTGGCAGTTGGACGGCGGGCGCGGATTCCGCGCACTCTCACGCGCGCAACGCGGCATGGCGCTGGGTGTAGCGCTCACCATGTGGGTGGTCACGCAAGAAACCATGCTGCTGTTCATCGCGCTCGGTGCGGGTTATCGACTTTTCAGCAAGGATTATCCGGCGGAAGGCGACAACATGACGCTGATGCAATACGTGGGGTTGATCGTGCTTCTGTCGATGCTAGTCCTGATGAATTCGCAAGGAATACCAGCGCGAGTCTAACGTTCCCGCTGCAGGTAATAATGTACCGCCGGCGTAACAATTAACGACAACACCATCGACGCCAGAATCCCTCCGATCACCGCGATCGCAAGCGGCTGCAGCATCTGCGAGCCGGCGCCGATGGCGAGCGCTAGCGGGATCATCCCTGCGATGGTCGCGAGCGCTGTCATCAGAATCGGACGGAGCCGCCGTTCGCCGGCCATCATCATCGCCTCTTCGGGCGCCGCACCTTCCCGGCGGAATTTCGCGTCTGCGTCGAGCAGCAGGATTCCGTTCTTGGCGACGATTCCGATCACCATGATGAGTCCCATGAAGGATGAGATGTTGAACGTGGTTTTCGTAACGAGCAGCGCCAGAAACACGCCGGAAGTGGAAAGCAGAGCGGACGAAAGAATGGCGAGCGGTGCGCCCAGCGTGCCGAATTCGAAGAGAAGCACAATAAACACGAGCACCACGGCGAGGATTAAAACCACCATTAAATCGTGGAACTGTTTCTGCTGTTCTTCGTAAGCTCCTCCGTAGACCACCCGGATTCCTGCCGGCACATTCAGCTTCTGTACCGCCTTCTGCACCTGTGCGACTCCGGTGCCCAAATCGATATCCTCCAAGCGCGCTGTGACGTTCACCACTCGCTGCAAATTCTCGCGCCGGATTTCCGTTTGCCCCGGAAGTTCTTCCAGCGTGGCGAGCGATCCCAGTGTCGCTCGGCTGCCAGATTGGCTGGACAACAATGTATTTCGAATCGCGTCCATCGATGCCCGCGCATCGCCCGGAAATCGGACTCGGATGGTGTACGCGCGATCATTCACCACCACCGGAGTGGGCGCGGGCTCGCCCTGCATCAACGCGCTCGCATCCAACTCCACTTCTTCGGGAGTGAAGCCGGCGCGTCCCGCCACCACAGGGTCAACGTGGAAGACGACGGCCGGTCCACTAATGGTGTTCTCAATCCCGTTCAGCACATCGGCCACGCCTTTGATCTTCTGGATGGATTCGCCCACATGCGGCGCCCATTGCCTCAGCAGGTCTGGGTTTTGCGAAAACATTTTGATGACAATGGGCTCAGGCGCGCCCGTGAGATCGCCGATCATGTCCTGCAGCAGTTGAGGAAATTCCACTTTCAATGTGGGCTGTCGCTTGGCGACTTTCTCGCGCACCTCGGAGATCACTTCCTCGACGCCGCGTTTTCGATCGGCTTTCAACTTGACGGTCAAATCGCCGCGATTGGCTTCCGTCACGGTCGCGAGTCCGAGCTCGAGCCCCGTCCGGCGGGTAATGTTTTCGACCTCCGGAGTCTCACGCAATATCTTTTCGACATCGGCGATGACCCGGTTCGTCTCTTCGAGCGAAGAACCTGCTGGCGTCCAATAATCCAAAATAAATCCGCCTTCGTCCATCTCGGGCAGCAGATCCGAACCGAGCGCCTTGTAGCAGAAGTAAGAAGCGACGATCAGAATGATGCTGAAAAGCGCCACAGCCCAACGTTGTTCCAGCGCGAATCGCAGAACTCGCTCATACACATTTAATACGCGTCCAAGAATCCCACTGCGGCGGGCCTCCTCGCGATTCTCGCGCGGCTTTCGCAACAAATAGTGGCTCAATGTCGGTGTCCAGGTGAGCGCCAGTCCTAGCGAAGTGAGCAGCGCCACACCTACGGTGATCGCGAGCGCGCGAAAAAATGTTCCTGTGACTCCCGTGATCGAGATCAGCGGCAGGAACACCACAATCGGCGTCACGGTGGATCCGATCAAGGGCGCGCGAATCTCCAGCATCGCGTTGCGGACGGCATCGGCGCGGCTCTGCCCGGCGTCGCGATGCATCACGATGTTCTCAACCACCACAATCGCGTCGTCAATCACCAGTCCGACCGCAGCGGCGAGCCCGCCCAGCGTCATCAGGTTGAAGCTTTCACCCAGCATCCGCAGAGCGATGAACGTCACCGCAACCGTGACTGGAATCACAAGTCCGGCCACAATCGAGCTGCCCCAATCACGAAGGAACAGCACGAGAATAATCGCGGCGAGCACCAGCCCAATCAAAATCGCATCGCGGACGCTCTTGATCGACGCTCTTACCAAGTCCGACTGATCGTAAAAAGCCTCCAGCGTCACGCCCTGGCCCAACGTTTTCCGGATGCTCTCGATTTCGTCATGCACCGCATCGGCCACTTGCACCGTATTGCTGTCTGGCTGGCGCTTGATGCTGAGCAGTACGGCCGGCTTCCCATTCGCCCGCACCACCGTATAAACCGGCTTGACGGATGGTTGCACTGATCCCAAATCGCCAATGCGTACCGGAATGCCGGCCGGCGTGGTTTTAACCACGATGTTCGCGATCTCTTCCGGCGTTCGCGTCTGGCCGCTCACCAGGCTGAGCACCAATTGATGATTCGTTTCCACCAAGCCCGGCGAATCGATCATGTTGCTGCGCCGCACAGCTTCGAGCAGCATTGGAACCGTGATCTGGGTTTGAAGCAGCTTCGCGGGATCCGGCCGGATTTCGAACTCGGGCTCCTGCCCGCCCTGCACCAGGACAACCGAAACTCCGTTCAGCCGATTCAAACGCGGCTTCAACTCGTACGTGGCCAGTTCCCAGAGAGCGCTCTGCGACAGCCGATCCGATTGCAATGTATACCCCACAATCGGAAACGCCGCGAAGGTAAGCCGGTTCGAAGTGACCTTCGCGGTTGGAGGCAGCGATGATTGCACCCGCGCCAGCGCCGCGTTCACCAGCTCCAGCGTCTGGAACATGTCGACTTTCCACGAAAAGAACAGGTCGATCTCCACCGATCCGCGGCTGGTGACGGATTGCACCCGCTCCAATCCCGGCACCGTGTTCAGCGCTTCTTCAATGGGACGCGTGACCGTCACCAACATTTGGTCGATGGGCGCGACGCCGTTATCCACGCCAACCACGATGCGCGGAAAATTCGTTTCGGGAAAGACCGAAATCGGAATGCTGAAGGCGAGATAGATCCCTGCCGCCACCAACGTGCCAATGACGAAGAGAATGGATTTGCCGAACCGCTCGGTCCAGTGGCTCTCGGGTAGGCTCATTTCTCTTCCGGCTTTTCGCTCTTGTCGTCCTCGGCGGTTTTCAGCGTCACCTTGGCGCCATCTTCCAATCCGACGCCGCCTACGGTGATCACTTTTTCGCCGACGCTCAGGCCTTTCAAGATCTGCACCTTGTCCGGCTCGCGAATTCCCACCTCGATCTTTTTCTCGTGCGCTTTCGAATCGGCGCCGGCCACCAGCACCTGCACGCCTCCTTCAGCGGACGGCAGAATCGCGGAGGTTGGAATGACGATCGCGTCCTTGACTGTCTCGGCATGAATGTCCACGCGAACCGTCGCGCCGGGCTTCAATCGCTCTCCCGGATTGTCCGCTTCCACCCAAACCTCCACCGTGGTGCTGTTAGGATCCACCGCGGGACTCACCACTGTTACCTTTCCCGAAGTCTCAAGCTGTGCGTCCGTTTGCGAAATCGTCGCTGGATTGCCAACTTTTACCGAGGCAGCTTGCCCAACCGGCACGTTGGCGCGCGCGATCACTCGCGAAATATTCACCACGGTAAGCAACGGTGCGCCCGCGCTCGCCATTTCGCCTGCATACAGCGGACGATCCGCAACTATGCCCGCGATGGGGCTGCGGATCTCGGAATAAGAAAGCTGCGCCTCCGCGCCTTCGTACTTCGCTTTGGCGGATTCTACCTGCGCCTCCGCACCCTTCACCTGCTCCACGCGGCTGACGCTCTCGGTGGCTTCCAGATGCTTTTTCGCGATCTCGTACTGACTTCGCGCTTGCACGAAAGTGACGTTCGCCTCTTCCACCAGCCGCCGCGCCAGCGCTCCTTGGTCGAAGAGCTGCTTGCGGCTCTCGTACACCTTTTGCGCCGCTTCCATCGCCTGCTTGGCGGCCTGCAAATCCTGCTGCGCCTTGTTGGTGTCCTCGGGGACGGTGGCCGATGCCGTTGTTCGATACGCGGATTGCGCTTGCTGATAGGCGCCTTTGCTATCGCCCACCGCCGCTTGCAGATCTTTATTTTCGAGGACCGCGAGAAGCTGGTCTTTCGCGACATGATCGCCGCGCTTGACATGGAAAACTTTTACCGGGGCGCTGATCTTGGGCATCACCGAGGCTTGATCCACTGGAAAGAGGACAGCCGATGCGGTAACGATGCGATCGATCGAATCCTGCTTTACTTCTGTAACCTGGACGGGCGCCGGCGATTCGGGCGGCTCCGCTTCTTTCGGTTTGGAGCAACTACATACGATGAGAACCAGTGCTGCAGTAAGAAGCATTTTCGCGCTCCGTTGCCGTCGCGGTTCGGTTGCGATGCTTCTGAACGGAGACCGCAAGGGAGCGTAAAGACAATCAAGAAGATCGCGCATTGCCATGAGTTAGAGTGCCCCCGTCAAAGTCTGCACAGCCGCCATCGCGATGCGATAGCGCGATAGCCCGTCGTCATAGGCGTTGCGCGCCTGCGCGGCCGTCGTCTGCGCATCCACCACTTCCAGCGCCGTAGCCTCGCCGCCTTGATAGCGTAGCAGCGTCAACCGAAGGCTTTCCTCCGACAGATCCATCGATTTTCGCAGCGAGTCAAGCTGTGCTTGCGCCAATTGCGCCTCGCGATAAAACGAGTTCAGGTTCGCCATTAACTGCCGCTGCGCATAGGTGAGTTCGAGCTGCGCCTGCTTCTGACGCAACTCCGCTTGCCGGACCTTGCTCTGTGTCGCGCCCCAATTCCACACGGGGATCGTCAATGTAGCCTGCGCGGAAGAACCCAGATTCTTTTGGCCATCGCGATTGTAGATTGCCACTTGGTTGGCATCGATTCCATAAAAATAGTCGAGCGTCAGCGTCGGCAGATAGCCGGTACGCGCGGCGGAAATCTCGGCCTTTCCCTGTTGTAGACCAGCCTGCGCCACGCGCAGCTCGGGGCTCTTTGCCAGCGCGAGATTCTGCACTTCGTTGAAAGTGCCAAGCGGGCCGACTTGATCCAGATCGTCCACCACCGAGTAATCCTGGCGGAAATCCGGGAAAATCAGCACTCCGAGCGCCAGCCGAGCCTTCTCAATCACAAGCTGCGCATCCAAGACGTCACGTTCGCGCTGTTGTTCCTGCACTTGCGCCTTCACCACGTCGGCGTGAGCCGCCTCGCCGCCGCGCTCCTGCTTTTCTGTGATGTCCAAAAACTTTCGTGCATCGTCCAGGCCTCGCTGCGCATTGACCAGGCGGCGCTGCGCGATCGCGACCGCGTAATAATCCTGGACCAGCGTGCCGACGATGCCACGAGCCGCAAGGTCCGCTTTGGCTTTCGCGAGAACTTCGGCCGCCACCGTGCGGCGGTATTCCGCGCGGCGCGTCCAGGAAAGTTCCTCGTGGACTTGCCCCTGGCTGTTGTACACATGAGGGCCGTCGTTGGCGACGAAAACGCCCGACGGGGTGCCGTTCGGCTCGGTGTAGATGAATTGATTGAAATACTGGACCGCCGGCAACATCGCGGCCTTCGCTTGGATTCTGTCCTCGCGCGCCAGCAGCGCCCCAATGTTGGCCGACTGAATCTCGATCCCGTACTTGCGCGCCCGGTCGAGCGCATCTTGAAATGTGATGCGGAGCGGGTCTTGCGCAAATACCGGCAGAACGGCAATGAGTACCAGAGAACGCCTCATTTTTCCCAGCATATGCCTCCGAACTGAAAAAAGACTGAATGGACCCTTCACGTTACAGCAAAACTTCAGATTGGAACGATAGCATGAAAGTATCCACATGCAGGTTCTGGTGGTGGAAGATGAGCGGCGAATGGCGGAGCTGCTGCGCCAGGGTTTGGAAGAAGAAGGCCATTCCGTCATCATAGCGATGGACGGCAAAGATGGGCTGGCCATCGCCGAATCGCATGCCTTCGATGCCATTGTGCTGGACGTCATGCTGCCCGGAATGGACGGCTTTTCGGTAGCGCGCAAGTTGCGAGCTTCGCGAAACCAGACGCCCATCCTCATGCTCACCGCGCGCGACGCGGCTGGCGACGTGGTGGCCGGTCTGAATCTCGGCGCGGACGATTATCTGGTGAAGCCTTTTGCCTTTGATGTTCTGCTGGCGCGCTTGCACGCAGTGTCGCGGCGCGGTCCCATTCCGCAGCCGGTGGAGTTGCAAGTGCGGGATCTGACCTTGAATCCGGCCAGCCGCGAAGTTACCCGGGGCAGCCGGCGTGTGACTCTTACGCGAACCGAATACAGCCTGCTTGAGCTTTTGATGCGCCGGGCGGGCCGCGTAGTGACGCGCGAAAATCTGATCGAGGCCGTGTGGGGATTCGATTCCGAAGTTCGCAGCAACACACTGGACGCCTTTATCCGGCTGCTTCGCGATAAGGTGGACATTCCTGGCGAGGAAAAGCTCATCCACACGGTGCGCGGCGTCGGCTATTGCGTGCGCGGAGAGCACGAATGACCGGGCACTGGTCCATCGGCGCGCGTCTAACGTTTTGGTACTCGCTCATTTTGTTGGCTGGCCTTTCGGTTTTCGGAGTTGGCATCTGGCTAGCCATCTCGCACAGCCTGCGCGCTTCTTTGGATGAAACATTGAGTGCTCAATCCTCGGGTGTTGTTGCGGTGCTTGGAAATGAGTTCAATCCAGCCAAGCCGGAACACATTGAAGAGGAAATAACGGAGTATG
>DATGIH010000085.1:0-3135 GCA_035295865.1 Bryobacteraceae bacterium | reverse complement strand
GAACTTGGCCTGGTCGGATGCAATGCGCAGGTCGCATGCCAGGCATATCCCCAAGCCCGCGCCCATGGCGAATCCGTTCACCGCCGCGATCGTCACCTTTGGCCCGTTGTACAGTAACCACGAAAGTTCCTGCCACCCTCGCAGACGGTCGATGTTTTGCTCAAGTCCGTGTTCGGATTCCCGGCCCATCGCCGAAACATCGCCTCCGGCACAGAAAGCCCGGCCGGCGCCGGTTACTACAATCGCGCCGATATTCGGATCTGCGCTCCAGGCGCGTAATGCATCCATTGAATTAGCGAGAAGCTCAGCGCTCAGGGCGTTCAGCTTGTCAGGGCGATTGAATGTCAGTGTCGCGATCCGGTCATTGACCTTGGTGAAAACCAGCGGTTGAGCGGCTGTGGGTGTCATCAGGCCCAGTAAAACACAGCCACGGCTCGGTGTGCAGCCTCGCCACCCCGCGCGAGAGCCTTTACGAAAGATCGGAAAGATGAGTCAGTTCGCCGTTGCTATCGCCGAAGGATTCGGTCGGGATGCCCATGCGATCCATGATGGATGTATAAAGGTTCGTCATCGGAGTTTCTTTCGGATATCGGATGTGACGCCCGGATGTGAGTGTCCCGTTGCCGCCGCCGGCCACGAGCACGGGCAAATCGGCGTGATCGTGCCGGTTCCCGTCGCTCAACCCACTGCCATAGACCAGAATCGTGTGATCCAGCAGCGTGCCATCTCCGTCGGGCGTGGATTTCATCTTGCCGACAAGATAGGCGAACTGCTCCAGGTGGCAACGATTAATCTGGACCACCTTCTCGATCCATTCGGGATTGTTGCGGTGGTGCGTCAACGGATGATGCGCGTCCGGAACGCCAATTTCTCGGTACGTGCGCGTACTGCCTTCATGTCCGAGCATAAAGGTTCCAACCCGGGTCATGCCGGTCTGGAACGCAACCAGCATCAAGTCGAACATCAGCTTGGCGTAGTCGCGAAAGTCAGGGGGGATTCCGTCCGGCTTTTCCATCGAGGGGAGCGCTACTTCGCCTCGCTGCTCTGAGACTTGAATCCTGGTCTCGATTTCGCGAACGGCGGCCAGGTACTCGTCGATTTTGCGCCGGTCGCCGGGACCTAGCCGCGTATTCAAGCGTGCCGCGTCTTCCAGCACGAAATCGAGAATGCTGGTCTCATATTGACGGCGCTTTTGCTTCTCGGCTGGATTGCCGGACTCTGCGCCAAACAGCCGTTCAAACAATGCGCGGGGATTTGTTTCGGCGGGCAATGGCTCGGTTGGCGTCCGCCACGCGATCGTGTTGCTGTAAGCGCAGCTATAGCCCGCATCGCAATTGCCGGCCAGGCGGTTGTCTTCACACCCCAGCTCGAGCGAGGTGAAGCGCGTGGCAGACTTCAGATTTTGAGCCACGAGCTGATCCACCGAGATACCGACCTGAATGTCCGCGCCGCCAGTTCTTTTCGGATGAACTCCGGTGAGAAATGTCGCCGCAGCGCGGGCATGATCGCCTGGTCCGTCCCCGAGCGGAAAGCCATTGTGATGCGTGAGGCCGCTCAAAATCATGATTTGATCCTGGTAGGGGGCGAGCGGTTCCAGGATGCGCGGCAGATCGAACGCGCTTCCTTCTGCGGCGGGCGTCCACTCCTGCATGATGATGCCGTTCGGGACATAGGCGAACCCAAGCCGGCAGGGTTGTTTCGCGGCCTCGGCCGTCGTGTCCGCGAAGGCCGGCTTCATGGAATCTAGCAGGGGGAGCGCAATCGCCGCGCCTAGCCCGCGTAACAGCGTTCGCCGGGAAACGTGCCTTTTCGTGATGATCATTGAACCTCTCCGCGGCGCATTTGAAATGACGGGCTATTCACAATCGCGAGAATCAACTGCGAAAACCGGTAGCCACCTGCAGCAGTCTCGCTGGCGATGGATTCCACGGTGGCCCGGTCGGAAGCTTCCAGGCCCCTTCCGAGAGCGTAGGTCAGCAACTTGGAAGCCAGGCACTTCGTAAACGTATCCTTGTCGGCTAACAAAATCTGCTTAAGGTCGCTCGGCCCGCTGAAGGACTTGCCATTGGGAAGTGTTCCCGACGCGTCGATCGGTAATTTGCCGTCGCGCGTCCGCCAGCGGCCGATGGCGTCATAGTTCTCCAAGCCAAACCCAAGGGGATCCATGCGCGCATGGCACGCCGCGCACGTTGGGTTCTTCCGATGTTGCTCGAGTTGTTCTCGCATGCTTGCTGTAGCATTCGCGTGGTCATCCAGATTCGGCACGTCGGGTGGCGGAGGCGGTGGCGGAGCATTGAGCAGGTTTTCCAGAATCCACTTGCCCCGAAGCACCGGTGATGTACGGGTTGGATAGGACGAAACCGTAAGCACGCTCGCTTGGCCTAGCAGGCCGCCTCGCTGCGGCATGTTTCTTAGTTCCACCCGCCGGAACTCGTCTCCTTCAACTCCCGGAATTCCGTAGAACTTCGCCAGGCGTGCGTTCAAAAATGTGTAATTCGCGTTGATGAAGTCCAGGATGGGGCGGTCTTCGTGGATAATCGATTCAAAGAATTCCTGCGTCTCTAATTTCATCGCAAGACGTAAGTCCTGATCGAACGCAGAAAATTTGTAAGGATCAGGCTTGAGACTGTCCAGGTTCCGCAATTCGAGCCATTGCCCGCCAAAGCTTTCGACTAGAGAGCGTGACTTGGGGCTCAGTAGCATTCGTTGAACTTGGTCCGTCAGAACGGCCGGATCACTCAGTCGATTCTGAGCGGCCAATCTAAACAGTTCCTCGTCCGGCATGCTGCTCCAGAGGAAGTAAGAAAGCCGCGTAGCCAGTTCGAAATCATCAATGCCGCGGGTGCCGGCCGCTTCGCTCGCTTCCGGTTCGTGTTCCATCCGGAACAAGAACTGGGGTGAAACTAGAATTGCTTCCAGCGCGACGCGCATGCCTTGCTCGAACGAATCACCCCGCTCCTCGGCCATCCTCACGAACCGAACCAACCGGTCTAGCTCGTCATCGGTGACCGGTCGGCGATAGGCGCGCCTCGCTAGTTCGGCCAAATCGATGCGTGCGCAAGCATCTGCGTGTTGGCCTGGTTGATGACCGCAAATAAAAATACGCTTGTGGCTTTCGGGAGAGGGCGGCGGAAC
>DATGIH010000084.1:0-4360 GCA_035295865.1 Bryobacteraceae bacterium | reverse complement strand
CGCGATCCGGGTGTCGCCGGGCGCCGAGATCGGAAGCATCGATATTTTCCTCACGCTGGTTCACACGGTGCGGATTCATGGCCGTGTCCTGAGCGCGCTGAGCGGGACCGTGGTCGAAAGCCCAAGCCTTTCGCTGCGCTGGAATGACGCGGATAATACAGCATCCGTCACCGCACCGGTGGATGTCACGCTCGACAAGAAACACGAGTTCGAGATCCGGGGCGTCACGCCGGGGCCTTATGTCATCCTCACCACCGGAACGGACGACGGCAAGACGCTGACCGCACGTACACCCATCTCGGTCGGCGATGCGGACGTAGAAGCGCTCTCCATCGTCATCGGGCCAGAGCAGAAATGGAAAGGGAGAATCACCGTCAACGGCGGCCATGACGAAAAACTCACCGGCCTGGTCGTCGAGTTGGAGCCGCGCCGGTCCACCGCCGTTCCCGTGCGCGCAGACGTGGACAAGGATCTGCAATTTACGCTTTCCTTCCTGCCGCAGGAGACCTACGATTTGATGGTTTTGAATCTTCCCGAGGACCTATACCTGGAAGCGGTCAACTTGGGCAAGAATGACCATTTGCAGACCGGTCTCGAAGCCGAACCGGGCACCGATCCGGAAGAGTTGGAAGTGGTTCTGAGTGGACGCGGCGGAAAAGTGTTGGGACGAGCGGTGACCGCTACGGATTCGAGCATCGTGGCCACCGGCGCGAGCGTCTTACTGATGCCCGATCCCCCCGCCGGCCGCGCCAGTCATTACCTGCTTACCTACGCGGATCAGTACGGCAATTTCCTGCTCCACGGCGTGGCGCCGGGCAACTACATCGTGCTGGCGTGGTTCGATCAACCACCCTGCGAGGTCAACAATCCCGATGATTTAGCCGCCTGCCGGGCACAGGGCGCGAAACTCTCGGTATCGGAAGAAAGCCTGGAAAGCGTCCAGGTAACCGTGCGCTAACTCAAGCTTTTCCGGTAGCTTGCCGATAGATTGGGCGGTGTCAACCCAAATTGGGCAACTCGGCGAAGTTGCGGACTTAGCGATCCAGCGGGATTCCGACATTGCCCGCCGTGCCCTGGCCGGCATCTGGGCCAGCCTCGGGATGGTGCAGTTCGTCCTGCTGGCTGGAACGTCTTTCGTGCAGCACCCGCTAGGCACTTCCATCTTCGCCGTTCTCACCATGGCCGCGTGCCTCACGCGCCTGTTTCTGGTGTTGCGCAAGGGCGATATCTATCCTCACCATTCCGGTAAATGGCGCGTGGCGTTTGGCGTCTGCCTTTTGGTCTTTGCCACGTCGTGGGGCCTCATCACCGGATTGAGCTATGTGGAGTATGGATTTTCCAACTGGAACTCCGTGCTGCTGACATTCTGCGTGCTCGGAATCAGCGCCGGGGGACTGGTTTCGTTCACGCCGCGCCTGCTGTACCTGCACTTGCACGTTCTGCCGATGCTGCTGCCCTGCATCGCGGCAGACGTTTATATCGGCGGTTCGCAAGGCTACTTGTTGGCCGTGATCATGATCGTGCACACGTCGTTTTTCCTGATCCAGGGCCGGCACCTGAATCGCGAATATTGGAAAGCCATCCATGACCGGAAGCAGCTCGTGCTGGCCATGCAAATGGCAGAAGCCGCCAATTGCGCCAAGAGCACCTTCCTCGCGAACATGAGTCACGAGCTACGGACTCCCATGAACGGCATCATCGGAACCACCGATCTGGCCCTCGATACCGAACTTTCCGCCGAACAGCGCGAGCTGCTCGAGACCACGCGCAACTCGGCCGATGCGCTGCTTCATCTGCTGGACGATGTGCTCGATCTCTCCAAAATGGAAGCCGAGCGCTTGGATTTGCAGCAGGTTCCCTTCGATGTGCATAAGCTGGTCCGCGAGACGGTGAAGAAGTTTGCCCGGCCGGCGTCGCAGCAAGGTTTGTCGCTGACGCATTCAATCGCTGCTCGTGTGCCGGATCGGATCACAGGCGATCCAGCGCGGCTGCGCCAGGTTCTTACAAATCTTTTGGGAAACGCGATTAAGTTCACGCATGCGGGTGCCGTGGAGGTCCGGGTTGGCGTGGAATCGATCAGCGCGGATGCGCTTTCTTTACAGTTCGCGGTGAAGGATACCGGCATCGGCATTGCGAAAGAGCAACAGAAGGTGATCTTCCAAGCCTTCTCTCAAGCCGATAGCTCCATGACGCGGCGCTACGGCGGAAGCGGGCTCGGGCTAACCATCTCGGCGCGACTTGTGGAGCTGATGGGCGGCGCCATCTGGATCGATAGCGAGCCCGGTCGCGGCACCACCGTCCACTTCACCGCGCGGTTCCGCGTCACGCCGCAGGCTGCGGACCCGGCGGAAGACTCTTCGCTCGCCACCAGTGGTAGAATTAGCCACGGATAAACACGGATAAAGCCTTGTTTGATCCGTGTCTATCCGTGTACATCCGTGGCTAAAAAAAATGAAAACGATCTCTACAGCACTCATCGCACTGAGCTTGACCTACGCCGCACCTCCTGACACGCCTCCGGTCGCCAATCGAATTGACCACCGCGAACAGAGACATGGAGCTACCGTGATCGACAACTATTTTTGGCTGCGGGATAAGAATAATCCGGCCGTCATCGAATACCTCAAGGCGGAGAATGCCTATACCGACGCGCTGACCAAGAACCTGAAGCCGTTCGAAGAGGCGCTCTATCAGGAGATGCTCGGACGCATCAAGCAGACCGATCTCTCGGTGCCGTCGAAACACGATGGCTATTTCTACTATTCGCGGACCGAAGAGGGCAAGCAGTATCCCATCGAATGCCGGCGCAAGGGCAGCATGGACGCGCCGGAAGAAGTTCTGATCGACGGCAATGAGCTCGCGAAAGGTCACACTTACTTCGGATTAAGCGGGCTGCAGGTGAGCGACGATACGAATCTGCTGGCCTACACCACCGACGTCACCGGCTACCGGCAGTACACGCTGCACGTCAAGGATTTGCGCACTGGGGAAACGCTCCCGGATACGGCCGAGCGCGTGACATCGCTCGAATGGGCCGCGGATAACAAGACTCTGTTTCTGACCACCGAAGATGAAGTGACGAAACGCAGCGATCATCTGTGGCGGCACACGCTAGGCGCCACAGGGCTGGAGCCGATTTACAACGAGAAGGACGAGCTGTACACCATTTACACTGGCCGCACCCGGGACAAGAAGTACCTCATTCTGCACATCGGCAGCACGGATACGACGGAAGCGCGCTATCTCGCGTCCGATCAGCCGCGCGGCGATTTCAAAGTCTTTCTCGCGCGTGAAAAGAAGCACAAATACGACATCGATCATCGCGAGGGACTGTTCTACATCCGCTCCAACAAGAACGCGAAGAATTATCAGATCCTGACTGCGCCGGAATCGGACATCAGTCCGGCGAATTGGAAAGTTTTCGTGCCGCACAACACCGATGTGCTGGTGCAGGGCGTGGATCTGTTTAAGAACTTCGCGGTGGTGCACGAAAAATCCAAAGCCCTGAACGGCCTGCGCGTCCTCGATTTCCGCAGCGGCCAATGGCATAGCATCGCTTTTCCGGAGCCCGTCTACTCGGCATTCGGCGGAGGCAATCCTGAGTACGATACGCACGTTTTTCGTTACACCTACACCAGCCTGATCACGCCTTCCAGCGTTTTCGACTACGACATGGAGACGCATAAAGCGACGCTCCTAAAGCAGCAGGAAGTATTGGGCGGTTACGATCCAACCCAATACGTTTCCGAGCGCGCCTGGGCCACGGTTCGCGACGGCGTGAAAGTCCCGCTGTCCATCGTGTACAAAAAAGGGTTCAAGCGGGATGGAACCGCGCCGCTGTTTTTGTATGCCTACGGATCCTACGGCGCGGGCACACCCGCCACATTTTCCAGCCAGCGGCTCAGCTTACTGGATCGCGGCATGGTTTATGTGATCGCGCACATCCGGGGCGGCGATGAAATGGGCGAAGCCTGGCATGACGACGGCATGCTCATGAAGAAGAAGAACACCTTCTATGATTTCGTGGATAGCGCCGAGTACTTGATCCACGAAAAGTGGACTTCGAAGGATCGCCTGATCATCCAAGGCGGCAGCGCCGGTGGTTTGCTGATGGGCGCCGTGGTGAATCTGCGGCCGGATCTGTTCCGCGCGGTACACGCTGCGGTCCCCTTTGTGGATGTGATGAACACGATGCTCGATCCCAGCTTGCCGCTGACCGTTGGCGAGTATCTGGAGTGGGGAAATCCGAATGAGCAGGCCGCTTACGACTACATGAAGAGCTACAGCCCGTACGACAACCTGGAAAAGCACGCGTATCCGGCGATGCTCGTGACCACCAGCCTCAACGACAGCCAGGTCG
>DATGIH010000083.1:0-20720 GCA_035295865.1 Bryobacteraceae bacterium | reverse complement strand
AGCCGTTTATTTCGGGCGCGATTTCGAAGACCATCAACATGCCGGAAGAGTGCACCGTGGAAGACATCATGGATGCTTACATGGAAAGCTGGCGGCTGGGTCTCAAAGCGGTGGCGATTTACCGCGATGGATCAAAGCGCGCGCAACCGCTGAGTTCCGGGACCGGCAAGGGCGAGAAGAAATCGGTGGCCGTTTCGGTGGCGCCAACCACGGTAGAGAAAGTAGTGTATCGTCCGATCCGGCGGAAGCTGCCGGATGAGCGGCAATCGGTGACGCACAAGTTCTCGATCGGCGGACACGAAGGCTACATCACGGTGGGCATGTACGAAGACGGCACGCCCGGTGAAGTTTTCATTTCGATGGCGAAGGAAGGCTCGACCATTAGCGGATTGATGGACAGCTTCGCGACGAGCATCAGTTACGCGCTGCAGTACGGCGTGCCGCTGAAGTTTTTCGTGGACAAATTCAGCCACGTGCGTTTTGAGCCGAGCGGTTGGACGGGGAATCCGCAGGTGCCGTATGCGAAATCTATCATGGATTATATTTTCCGCTGGATGGGCGCGAAGTTCCTGGGTCCGGATTACGCGGTGACGGAAGCGGGCGACGCTCCGGTGCTGCGTCCGACGGAGCCCGAGCCGCAGCAGGCGCTGCCGTTCGGACAGGTGAGCGACGCTCCGCTGTGTTCGGAATGCGGCGGACTGATGACGCGGAATGGGAGCTGCTACAAGTGCGAGAACTGTGGGGGGACTAGCGGGTGTAGTTAGTCTGTCCCATACATCTCACCGGACCATTTTTGACCAGTTCTTTTGATGGAGTAGAAACGATGGCAACCCTTGCGTTCACCGATCGATTGTCCTGCATCGACGCATTTCTTGAAGAAGCGTGCGTGAAGATCCAGCTCACACAAACCCAATTTGATAGCGCGAGGCAGAAATACGCCGCGATCGGGCGATGGTTGTCAGACCCTGCGAGCCCCTTGCTCAGATATGCGCCGGATATTTATCCACAGGGATCGATGTCGTTGGGTACGACCATCCGGCCATGGCAAGGGGAGGAGTTCGATCTCGACATCGTGTGTCAACTCCATGGTTGTAGCGAGTATTCACCGGAGCAAGTATTTGCAGCTGTTCACCAGCGTCTGAATGCACATGGTTTATACTCCAAAATTCTCGAACCACGAAATCGGTGCCTGCGGATAAACTATGCCGGGGATTTTCACCTCGACATAATCCCCGCCTGTCCGGATGACACCGTTGGAAGCGGTGCCATCAAGGTGCCGGATCGCAAGCTGGCGGTCTGGAAGAGAAGCAACCCCCTTGGCTATGCCAGTTCTTTTTTTGAGAGGTGCCGGTATCGGCTTTCCCTGATAGAAGCCGAGGAAAAGCGCTTTCGCCCGCTTCCGAACAACGCACCATCTGAACATAAATATCCCTTGCAGCGAGCCGTTCAGCTCCTCAAAAGACATCGCGACTCCTTTTTCAAAGGCGACCCGGACGCTGCGCGTTCAATCTTGCTGACGACTCTTGCTGCCGGTTGCTATCAGGGGCAGCAGTCTTTGACGCTCGCGTTGGATGGCATAGTGGATGGGATCCTCGCCATCATTTCTCAAACTCCAGGCATTCCGGTCGTTCTCAATCCGACGAATCCAATGGAAAACCTAGCCGAAGGCTGGAATCAAGATACATACCCACAATTCATCGCCTATGTGCGTAGTCTCCGTGCGCATCTCGGTGAGCTGATGCGGGGGGACGGAATCCAAGCCACAACACGAGCCCTTGGTGACCTGGTTGGTGAGCCGCTCGCCAAAAGCGTGGTTCTCGCTCACGCAGATCAAGTCCAGCGTTCTCGCAATGATCGATCGTTGAGAGTTGAGCCCGGCACGGGCCGGTTTTCAGCGACTGCTGGCATCATTGTGCCGCGGAACAATTTTTACGGTAAATGCTGATGTGAAACCCCGCTTACGAATACTCAGTCTCCGGGAGCAGGCAGCTTGGATGCGCCAACTTTGCCCCGGATTCCAGTCTGTCGCGACAAACCGCGAATTGCGATGCAAAGGCACGGTTCAGCCGACCCCAATAAGTCGGGCATATAGCGTAACAATTACATGTGAACCGGCTAAGATTCCTGACGCGCGTGTGCGAGGGCTGTGTCCTCGCACGGATGGTGAGACGATCCCACATACGTACTCACCCGATCGTCCATGCTTGTTTTACCCAGGCTGGCGAGAGTGGAAATCAGATATGAAAATCGCGGCCACGATCATTCCTTGGCTCTCTCTCTGGCTGTATTACTACGAGGTTTGGCAGGCAACTGGCGAATGGATGGGAGGGGGAATTGAGCACGGTGAAACCATTAAAGAAGTCCCGACCTAATCCTCATCCGCCATTTCGCATACTTAGCTTGGATGGTGGCGGCATTCGCGGTGCCTTCGCTGCTGCGTTCCTAGCTCGGATCGAGCAGGAACTGAGCGTGAGCATCACCGATTACTTCGATCTGGTGGCGGGCACTTCCACCGGCGCGATAATTGCGCTGGCTCTCGGGTTTGGTGAGTCAGCAGAACGCATTCGGAGTCTCTACGAAAAGTGCGGACCCCAGATCTTCGCGCGTCGCACAGACACCCGAACCCCAGCGCTGCTACTGCCCTTCCTGGCGCTCGCTAAACTTAAGTTCCCAGCGCTCGATGGAAGAATGCTCAAGCGTTCGAAGTACGCGTCGGAACCTTTGCGCGAAGCTCTTACAGACGTATTCGGTAACAAGACGTTGGAGTCAGCGACGGCTTGTCGCCTGGTAATCCCAGCCGTGGATCTGGTTCGAGGCAAGACTGTCACTTTTAAGACGCCGCACCAACCCGACTTTGTAAGAGATCGAAAATATACCGCTGTGGAGGTTGCGCTCGCAACCACTGCGGCTCCCACATTTTTTCCGAATGCGGCGATTGGCAAGGGGACAGCGTTCAGCGACGGAGGCTTATGGGCTAATAACCCTGCAATCATCGCGTATGCGGAGGCGCTGAAGATACGAGAGGTATGCTTGCGTCCTGGACTCGATCGTCACTTCGCGCCAGAAGATATATGGATGCTTTCTATCGGCACCGGAGAGCCGCAGTACTATGCGCGACCACGCCCCGCGGATGATGGGCTATTTTGGTGGGGACCGCGATTATTTGACGTGGCTAGCGGGGCCCAATCGCACGGGACTCACTTTCAGGCGCGATACCTCATGGGAGAAGAGCGGTACCTCCGAGTGGATTTCAAAATGCCTACGCCACCGTGGCAACTCGACGACATCAAGGCTCTACCGGAGATCTTCCACTGTGGTCAGGAATCAGCTATTGAGCACTTTCAAAGCCTCCGGTCTACGTTTTTCGGGGAGAAGAAAATGGACTACCATCCGTTCTGAAAGACTGTCTGCATCTTATGTTTGCCGCGCCAATGATCTGGGTTGGTCCACTAAGACGAAACCATCGCAGCGTCATCGGAGCACACCCCGACTTACGACGGAGCCTGAGCCGCAGCAGGCGCTGCCGTTCGGACAGGTGAGCGACGCTCCGCTGTGTTCGGAATGCGGCGGACTGATGACGCGGAATGGGAGCTGCTACAAGTGCGAGAACTGCGGGGGGACTAGCGGGTGTAGTTAGGTTTTGGTGGGCGAGTAGATCCTTTTGGCTTGTGAGGCGGTCCGGGTGGGCCGCCTTGTTTTTTTTCAACGACAGCATCGCAAGCCGGAGGCCTGCGCCACGGCGTATCCTGGATACATGGGCGCCCGGACGCTTGTGACATTCGAGCAGTTCGAACAGTTCCCCGACGATGGGATGAAGCATGAGCTCGTCAAGGGGGAACACATCGTCGTGCCGCCTGCGAAATCGCGCCACACTCGAATCCAACAGAGAATTCAGGATGCGCTACGGCCATTCGTGCTGGAGCACCGGCTCGGTGAGGTGCATATTGAGGCGGGATTTCGGTTGACTTCCGATACCTGGCTGCAGCCGGACGTCAGTTTTTTGACTGCCGCGCAGATTCAGTCGAGCGATCCTTCTGGGTATTATCAGGGCGCGCCCGCAATTGCTATCGAAGTGGCTTCGGATTCCAATACCGCAGCACAGCTTGGCGTCAAGAGTGCACTTTATTTTGCCAACGGATCGCGTTTGGTTTGGGTTGTGTATCCGAACGCGAAGAGGGTCGTGGTGAATTTGGGGGACGGCGGTGTTCGAACAATTCCCGGCGGAGAGCTTCGGTCGGATTTGTTGCCTGGGTGGTCGGCGCCGGTTGAAGCGATCTTTGAGGATTGAGGAAATGGAACCGGCGATCACTTGCAATCCGGAAGTCATGCACGGAACCGCCGTATTCCGAGGTACACGCGTTCCAGTGCAGACGTGATAGATGCGTTCCTCGAGGGTTTTCCGGCCGTGTCGCGGGAGCTTGCGCTTCAGGGGCTGGAGGTAGCCGGGCCGCGTTCTGAATAAGGAATTGGGTCATTTGTTGAGGTCTCGACACGAGTGTCGAGACGGCACGCAGGAGTGCGTGCGCCACGGTGGCGGCCAAAGGCAGATGGCGAAGGTGGAGACGGTGCGTAAGATGATCGAGTGGCCGTGCTATCATCCGCTTTCTCATGCGTTTTCTCGACTGGGGGGTCATCGTGGTTTATCTGCTCGCGATCACCTGGTTTGGGGCGCGGTTTCGTAAGAGCCAACGGAGCCTGAAAGATTATTTCCTGGGCGGGCACTCGGCGCCATGGTGGGCGATCGCGCTTTCGATTGTCTCGGCGGAAACCAGCACGCTCACGGTCATCGGGACGCCCGTCGTCGCGTTCAATGGGAATTTTCAATTTCTTCAGCTCATCCTGGGCTATTTGCTCGCGCGGATCGTGATCTCTGTTCTGTTTCTGCCGCAGTATTTTCGCGGCGAGATGTTCACGGCTTACGAGCTGATGCGGCGGAGGTTTGGGGAACGGATTCGGAAGCTTACCGCAGGAACATTTCTGCTGCTGCGCGCGCTGGCTGAGGGTGTGCGGGTGTTCGCGGTTTCCATTGTTATTTCCACCATTCTCGGAACGGGGGAAGTGGTTTCGATTTTCGCTATCGTTTGCCTGACGTTGTTCTACACGTTTGAGGGCGGTATGACGGCCGTTATTTGGACCGATGTCGTCCAGATGTTTCTCTACGTCGCCGGCGCGGTTCTGAGCTTCTTCGTGATCCTGCATCAGATTCCGGGCGGATGGGCGCATGTGCAGCAGGTGGCCGATGCCGCGCATAAGTTCCAGATGTTCGATTTCCGATTTTCCTGGACCTCCGATTTTTTTTCACGCAGCTACAGTTTCTGGGCCGGATTGATTGGCGGATGTTTTCTCACCACCGCGAGTCATGGCACGGAACAGTTGCTGGTGCAGCGGCTACTGGCGGCGAAGAGCGAAGGGCAGAGCCGGGCGGCGCTGTTTTCGAGTTGGATCGTGATCTTTTTCCAGTTCGCGCTGTTCCTCTTTATCGGATTGCTACTGTTTGTCCACTATTCGGATCAACACCTGGCTGCGCCGAAACCGGCCGACGCACTGTATCCGAAATTTGTGTGGAACAATCTGCCGGTGGGTGTAGCGGGGCTGGTGATCGCTGCGATTTTGGCCGCCGGGATGTCGAACCTGAGCGCCGCATTGAACGCGCTGGCATCAACAACCGTCATGGATTTCTACAAGCCATTGGTCGCGCGGCCGGAAGCGGATTATCTGGCGATGGCGCGGCGAGCCACGGTGG
The DNA here is from genome assembly GCA_035295865.1 of Bryobacteraceae bacterium. Classification (GTDB taxonomy): domain Bacteria; phylum Acidobacteriota; class Terriglobia; order Bryobacterales; family Bryobacteraceae; genus Palsa-89. The sequence continues at coordinate 14,977 of DATGIH010000083.1, read as the reverse complement.
TTTGGGCCGCGATTCTATTCCTGATTGGATTGGTGGCGCGCCAGTGGGGATCCGTGCTGGTAGCCGGACTCACCATCGCATCGATTTTATACGGATCGCTGCTGGGCGTGTTTCTGCTTGGCCTGCTGACAAAATCGGTTCAGGAAGTTTCCGCGATGGTGGCAATGGTCGCCGGACTCCTGCTGATGATTGCGATCAAACAATGGACCAACATCGCTTTCACCTGGTACGTACTGATCGGAACTGCTGCAACATTTTTGACCGGCTGTTTAGTTTCCTTAATACGAGGAGAATCTTCGAATGCCCGAAAACTTGCCTGACACCGCAATTGAACATGTGGAGCTCAAGGCCGATCTGGGAATCTGGACCGCGGCGGCGATCGTGGTGGGTACGGTCATCGGCAGCGCCATTTTTCTGGTGCCGAGCGATATGGTCAAGCAGGTGGGCTCGCCCTTCATGGTGCTCATGGTGTTTGTCTTCGGCGGAATGCTTTCGCTCTTCGGCGCTCTGAGCTATGCCGAGCTTGCGGCGATGCTTCCACAGGCCGGCGGCGAGTACGTTTACTTGCGAGAAGCGTATGGTCCGTTGTGGGCGTTCATTTACGGGTGGACGCAGATGTGGGTGGCCAAGAGCGGATCCATTGCGACGCTTGCGACAGGTTTCTTTATTTACCTCGCGAATTTCCGGCCTGAGATGAATGGTGTTTGGATGGTGATTCCGCTGCCGCTGGGCGAAGCGGGTGCGCCGCTCGAAATCCGCTATGGCCAGTTGCTCGCGATGGGTGTGATTGTGGTGCTGGCTTTCATCAATTATTTCGGTGTGAAGGTGGGAGGCGACCTGCAGGTGGTGGTTACCCTCCTGAAGGTGGGGCTGATCGCGGGAATTATCATCATCGGATTAACCACGGGTCACGGAAATGTAGCGAATTACAGTACGTCGATTCCGGCGCCGGGTGGGATAACCGGATTTTTCGCGGCGCTGGTGGCAGCGCTTTGGGCTTACGACGGGTGGAACAACGTGAGCATGGTATCGGCGGAGATTCGGGATCCGCAACGGAACCTGCCGCGCGCTTTGATTTTGGGGACGCTGACGGTTATCGCGATTTACCTGCTCGCGAATATTGCGTATTTCTACGTGCTGTCCGCTTCCGAGGTGGCGGGGAGCGCGCGCGTGGCAGCCGAAACGATGCGCCACGTGTTTGGGGGGCCAGGGGCGAACGCGGTCAGCATTGTGGCCATGATCTCGATATTCGCGGCGCTCAATGGATCGATTCTGTCGGGGTCGCGCGTGCCGTTTGCGATGGCGCGCGATGGTGTATTTTTCCGGGCGGTTGGATATGTGCATCCGCAACACCGGACACCCAGCATCTCGATTCTGGCGCTGAGCGCGTGGGGAGCGCTGCTGGTATTGAGCGGGCGGTACAACCAACTTTACACTTACGTGATTTTCGCGAGCGTGATTCTTTACGGGATGGCAACGGCGGCTGTGATCATCCTGCGCTACAAGCGGCCGGACCTGCCGAGACCGTATCGAACGTTGGGCTACCCTTTTGTTCCGGTGGTTTTCGTACTAGCCGTCAGCTGTCTAGTGGTATCGACTTTGTTAAAGTCGCCGCGCGAGTCGCTCATGGGTTTGGGGTTGGTATCGCTGGGTTTACCCTTCTATTTCTTCTGGAAAAAGCGCCGTCCGATTTGAATGAAGTGTTAGGTACCATAAGCTTTCTGTTCCGGTTCCAGAACAAAGGACTTGAATCGAAAGAAAAAATAAGGTACAACTTTTATTACAAGATTAGTAACTTACACAGATCTTGTTCGCCTTTCCGAACAGAAGGGACCTTTCAGATCAAAATTTAAGGGGTGAAAAGGGTAGGATGGACATCAACAAGATGTTGGCGGATTTACGCTCAGAGCGTGAGCAGATCGAAGAAGCAATCATGACCTTGGAGCGTCTGGCTCGGGGCCGTGGACGGCGGCGGGGGCGGCCACCAGCCTGGATGTCGAACATTAAGCGCCGCGGACGTCCGCCAGGCAGCAAGAACCGGCCTAAGAGTGAGCAGAAGGCCTCGGCGAAGTCGGCTGTAGCCTAGTGGCAATAGGGTGACGCCGCTGGGGCGACACCTGGGGTCACTTAGGTTGGCGGCAGTCTAACCACTTGTCCGATTGTTTTCGGCTAGGGAGGCGGGCACTCATGCCCGTTGGAGCTTCGAACCTTTTCTTGGGCTCGGGCTGCCACCTACCTATAAAGCAGATACTTCTCTCGCCGCTTGAGGAAGGCGGCGAGAGAGTCTTGCATTTCCTGAACCGTTTTTCTTGGATCGGTAGCATTTTTCCCTGCTGTGACCACGTTGCGATCCCCAATCAAGGTTCGGTTCGCCTCCCACGGAATTTTCCCCGGAAAGAGCGATTCCAAGGCATAACCCAACTCCAATCCAAAGCGGGTGCTATCGAAGGAGTTGCGATCGGTCACGACAAATCGCACGCCTTCGATGAGCTGTCCGGCGAAATTGGAGCTGGTTGGCCGAAAGTGCGTGGGATAGACGCGGACGCCGGGAATATAGCGGCCGTTTAAGAAGGCAGCCAACTCGCGGCCACGAATCCAATCGGCGCCGACTTGCTCAAAGGGGGAATCCGTACCGCGGCCGACAGAATAATTCTTGGAGAATTCGAGCATCGCCACGCCGGGATAAAGCGTTGCTGCGTTGAGACTTCGCATGTTGGGCGAAAGATTGAGCCAGCCGAGTCCGGTGGAGTCGAACCAATCGCCGCGATCCCAACCGCGCATGGTCACGATGTGCAGATCGAGGCCAAGCTTTTTCTCGCTAGTCGCCATGTTCGCCAACTCGCCGTAGGTCATTCCGTGACGAACCGGGATTTCGAGGCATCCGACGAATGATTCGAGGTCAGTTTCGAGTATCGGCCCTTCCACATGGACGCCGGTAACGGGATTCGGCCGGTCGAGCAGGTAGAAAGGCAAATGGTGCCTGGCGGCTTCTTCCATGCTGGATAGCATGGTGCAGGAATAGGTATAGAAGCGCGCGCCGACGTCCTGGATGTCAAAAACCAGAGCGTCGATGCCGGAGAGCATCTTAGGCGTGAGACGGCGCGTGGGGCCGTCGTAGAGGCTGGTAACGGCAATTCCGGTGGTTTTATCTTTGGTGTCCGCGACATTCTCCTGATCTTCGACGCCGGCCAGACCATGTTCCGGTGTAAACACGGTGCGGATTTTAATGCCGGCCGCAAACATGAGATCGATGTTGCGCTTTCCATCGCGGCTTAAGCCGGTGTGGTTGGTGATCAGACCGACGCTTTTGCCGGCAAGCGGGGCGAAATTCTGTTCGGCTAGAACATCCAGGCCGGTCATTACCGCAGCTTTGGGCTCAACTAGGCGATGCAGGCCGGGGCCGACGATGGCTTCGTTGTAGCCGGTCAGGCTCACGCCTGGGGCGAGAATTCCGAAGGATGCCGCAGCCAGGGTGGCGATGCGTCCGCGCAGCGAAGTCAACGATTTTCCGCGATGGGGATGGACGGAATTCGCCAATAGAATCACATAGCTACGGCTGGTGGGATCGATCCAGAGGGAGGTACCGGTGAATCCGGTGTGTCCGTAGGAGCCGATGGGAAATAGCTCTCCGCGATTGCTCGAAAAGGGCGAATCGATGTCCCAGCCAAGGCCACGCAGGATGGGCTGATCGGGCGGGGACTGGGGAGTGGTGAATTTCTCGATGGTCAGCGGGGAGAAGAGCGGGACGCCGTTTGCAACACCATGATCCAGCATCATTTGGGCGAATTTAGCCAAATCGTCGGCGGTGGTGAACAATCCGGCGTGGCCAGCGACACCGCCCATGTAGCGGGACGTGTCGTCATGGACCACTCCGCGGATGGGTTGGCCGGTGTGTTTGTCCAGTTCGGTGGGGGCGATTCGGTGTTTGAGATCCAAAGAGGGCAAAAACGTGGTTTCGTGCATCCCAAGAGGGTCAAAAACGATTTCGCGAGCGAATTCAGGCAGCGTTTTGCCGCTTAATCGACGAACAATCTCACCCATCAATATAAAATTAATGTCGCTATAAACGAAACGAACACCAGGAGGTCCGGCGGGTTTATCGATTAAAGCGCGCTGGATTCCGGTCTCATATCCGGACCATGCGGGCTCTAAATCGAGGTCCGGGCGGAGTCCGGAAAAGTGCGTCATTAGATTGCGGACGGTGATGTCGCTTTTGCCGCCTTGGAACTCGGGCAGGTATCGGGTCACGGGATCGTTCAGCCGGAGCTTGCCCTGCTCGAAGAGCTTCATGATACAGGATGTGGTGGCGATCACCTTGGTCAGCGAGGCGGCATCGAAGATGGTGTCGATGGTCATGGGCTCGCGTTTGGGAACCAGGGCGCGTTCGCCGTAGGCTTTGCGGTAGACGATTTTTCCGTCGTGGCCGATCAGAAGCACGGCGCCTGGGATGAGCCCGTCTTTGACGGCTTGTTGGATGGGGGTGTCGAAATCCGGCTGTGCTGAGAGCGCGGCCGCCGCGCAGGCGAGAAGCAGCAGGGTTCTCATTGCAACTTCGCGGCGTTGGTATCGAGGAGCTTGGCGAGATCGACGTCTTTGGAGGTGATGCCGCCGGCGTCGTGCGTGGACAGATCCACCGTGACGCGGTTGTACACGTTGAACCACTCGGGATGGTGATTCATCTTCTCGATCCCGAGCGCCGAGGTCGCCATGAAGCCGAAGGCGTGGATGAAGTCGGAGAATTTGTATTCTTTGTGGAGCTTGCCATCGGCGACGGTCCAGCCGGGGAGGCCGGCGAGGGCGTCTTTGAGTTCGGGGCCGGAGAACTTTCGCATAAAGCCATTATGGTCATACGCAAGGAATGGACGTTCGTGGTGGCGCTCCCTTGCGGTCGCGGTTCGGTTACGGTTAGGCGCGGCCGTAGATGGGGATGGCGGCGCCACTGATGTCACGCGCGGCATCCGATGCAAGCCAGAGCAAAAGGCCGGCGATGGATTGGGGTGTGACCCATTTGGACGGGTCGGCTGCCGGCATGGCGGCGCGATTGGCGGGAGTGTCTATGACGCTCGGCAGGACTGCGTTGACCGTAACGCCGTTGTCTTTTACTTCGAGCGCGACGGTTTTCACCAGAGCGACCAGAGCGGTTTTCGTGACGCTGTAGGCTGCGAAGTTGGCCATCGGATCGAGTGCAGCGCGCGCACCGACGGCGACAATGCGTCCCTTGCCGGCTTTGATCATTCCCGGCAGGACGGCGCGGAAGATGGTGTAGGCGGATCGCAGATTCAGATCGATCATCTTGTCCCACGTTTCGTCGGGGGTTTCGGCTACCGATTGGCCGCCGGCGAATCCGCCGACCAGATGCAGCAAGGTGTCGACCGGGGCCGCTTGCCTGGCGGCTTCGGTTAGGTTTGCCGTGATGGGATGGAACCGGGGATGGGAGTGCGGTTGGCGTTTCCACGTGAGATCGGTGCCGTAGACTTCAGCGCCGGTCGAGAGAAACGCTTCCACCACGACGCTGCCCAAACCGCCGGCCGCGCCGGTAATTAGAACTGACATGAGTTGCTATCTCCAATCGCAAAGTGCGTTCACGTATTCGGCGGAGCCGTCGCGCCACCAGCCATCGAGCTGCGCGGGTTCCTTAAGTTGTTGGCCGCGGAATCGGGGAACGGAAACAAATGCAGAGCGCAAACCGTCGAGCGCGGTCATGTCGCCCCAGAGCTTTTCGAATTGCGTAACCGGATAGACGTCCTCCTGGCCTTTGCCCCAGCGCTTTTTCACGTCTTTGATTGTGACGTAGGTGGGCATCCGCGCGGCCAGGTGGCGAATGGCTTTGGATACTTTGGCGTCGTCGGTTAAATCCGAGCGACGTAGGGAAAAAGTTTCCAGCAGTTGATCGATGTCGATCCACATGGTGTTGGAGTTGTAGTAGGAAAGCTCGGCTTCCAGCTCTTCGTTGGGAAGCGCCAGGCCTTCGATCAGGCGTACGCGACCGTCGACGCGAGCGAGGCCGCCGCCGCGATCATCCGCGTGGCGGGCGATCACCTCCGTGGTGATCGCATGGCCTTGCCTGATGTGAATTCCGAGGAATGCTGGATCGAGATTCGCGCCTAGCGTGTCTACGTTGTGAACCATTAGATGACGCAGGTTCGGCCGGATCTCGAACAGCTTCAGCAGCACGCCGTTGCGCAGCGTGTTGGGAACTTCGTACCAGTGCCCGGTGGGATGGATGCACTGCGAAGGTATGTTATCGGTGTAGTCGCTACCCTCGCCGGCCGCTTGCGCCCAACCGATGAGCGCCGCATGTTCTCCTTCGCGAACTTTTTGCTTTTGAACATCGAGGACCTGCTGGGTCAGCGCGTCCCAATGAAACCGCAGATCGCGCGCCATGGGGATGAGGCGCAGGCCGATGCTTTTTCCTGGTGACGAATAAATCGGAATGTCCACCCTACTGCGCACTTGGTTCAGATACGATTCGATGGCCTGGTGCGTTAGATAGCTGGTGGTGACGATGTGAGGCACGCCGATGCCGAACTGTTGGCTGGTGCGGAGGCTCTTCGCCACATGAATGTCGATGAAGTTGCGAAATTGTCCGGCGAATTTGCAAAACGGATTGAGCGCTTTGACGACACCCGCGCCGCGGGTCCAACGGCTTCCGGCACCGCCGGCGAGCGATACAACCGCTACTTCCCCGCGGGCGAGCGCGGATGCGCCGATTTTGGCGAATTCCGGATCGAGTGAATCGCACGCGTCGAGAACATCGCCTGGCCTGACGTCTGCCACCTGGACGCTCGCAGGGATGCGGTTCTGGGCCAGTCCGATACGCGCGCTGCGCAAATCCGTTTGAATTTGATCGTGCTGGACGCGATCGAATCCGTATTGATCGAGAAGATCCTGGAGAGTTTGCGGCGTTCCGCCGGTTTCGGATGCGGCTTGCGGCAAGAGGCGATCGAACAGAGTTTGAATCATGCCCGGCAACTCGGGACGGGTTCGGCAGGCGTCGCCGAAATTTGCCAGTTCCGCGCGCCGGGAAGGAGCGAGGGATTTGGGTTCCTGGCGGAGCAGCGGCGGAACAATCAGCTCGTAGTAGCCGGGCGGCATTAGGGCATCCGACCCGCGAAGGAGTTCGGCCAATGTGCCGACTTCGTTGATGGCGAAATCGTAGACCACGGGCTCCATGGCAAATGGAACTCCGCGTTCGAGGCTGCGCTTGGTTTGCTGCATGATTTGCTGCAAACGCTCCTGGCCCTCGCGTTTCTTTTCGGGGCTGAAGATGAAGCCCATGCCACCGCCGGACATTCCTCCGAGCATCCAGAATCCCCAGAAATCCGCGCCCATCGCTTCGCGCACGCGCTGGATGAGGGTCTCGGTGTAGAGATTGCTGGCCCACGGGATGATCGACTGAATAGGTCCAAGAAAATTTCGCTCGGTGGCTTCGGCGAGAGATTGCACGTTGCCCGAGCGAAGATCCGCGAGGATCTCATCCAAGGTCCGGATGGCTTTACCGCGGGCAACCCATTCGGATTCTGAACGCAGCAAATACTTTTCGGTGACCATCTCGAGAATGGGTCCGACGTCCTGCGCCATGCCGCCGTGTACCAGCACCAGGCTCTGTTGCAGCTTTTCCCGTGTTTCGGCGGATACTTCGTTTCGTGAAAGAACGTGGTGTTGCGGAAGCAGGCGGCCGTGGCTGATGCCGAACTCGGGATCGCCTTCGGACGACCGGACGCCCTGAATCAACTTGATTCCGGGCCAAACGCCGCCGGAATCCTGCCAGCCGCCGCCGGATCCGCCCAGCCATTCGCCGAGGATGGCGCGCGAGGCGACGATGCGGCGATCGGTTTCATCGAGGGGTCCGGTGAGTGCGTGGATTTGATTGGTGGCGCGCATGCACACCGAAATCAGGCACGCGAGCAGGTTGGTGGAGACGGCCAGGCGCGATCCTTTCGGGATGTCGCAGACGCGGCTCACTACTTCGATTCCCCGCCCTGCTCCGACCAGACGGCGCAGCAGATCGCTCAACGGTTCGGAGGAAACTTCCATGGCTTGCGGAACGAGGCCGGAAGCGATGACGGCGGCTTTGAGCAACCCGAGATAGTCGCGCGCGAAGTCGGCTAATTCGGCGAAGCCAGTGACATCGGTGGATACGCCCAGATCGACGCTGGTGAGCCGGAGAACGGGATCGTCGATGACGCGAATGTACGCTTCTACCGGCGGCTTTGGCGCGGCGGATCCCGAACCGCGGACGGCGAGGTCGATGGAGACATTCAGCACGCGCGCGCCTTCCGGAAAATCCATGCCGAGGAAAAAAATGTCGGACCACGCGCTGTGCGAGAGGTCCATGCGGACGGGGGTGGTTTCCCACAGGATCGGGTAAAGACCGTTTGCGTCTTTTTCGAGCAGTTCGCGCCGGAAGGAGAGCGGATAATCCGCAGGATGGCTGATGCGGGACATCCACTGATTTCCGCGAACGGACTTGACGCTCTTACGGACCTGATCGGCGAGCGTCTGAAATCCGAGGCCGTGATAAGCGCCGGCGAGTCCGCTGGAAAGAGTGGCGCTTGGTCCGTGCTCTTTTTGGGCGCCTAAAAGAATTTCGATGGCCTCTTCGAAACGGCGCTTGAGGATGCTGAGGGTGGCAGCGAAGGGGATGAGGCCATCGCGCCGTACGCCGGCTTTCATTGGAAGATGAAAACGATGGATGGCGTAGAGGAAGAAGTGCGCGCGAACGCGCCAGTAGAGATTGGGCTGGTTTCGCCGGAACCGGTCGAGCGCGGCGGATTCGGCAAGCAGCGTAGATGTATCGGCGGAGCGCGCGAAGGCATCCAAAGAGCGATTGCGAACTTCGGGGACATCCGAGCAGATGATGTCGATGAGCGCGCTCATTCGGCGCGACCGCCGCGGCTGTCGAGATTCTGGATGGCCAATGCTTCGAGGATCTGCGTCAGCACTTCGGCTCGGTCGCGTCCGCTCAATGCCAACGCTACTTGGGCTCGGAGCAATCCGTACCGGACGCCGACGTCATAGCGGCGGCCAGGACTATCGAGGGCGAGGTATTTTTCCTGGAGGGCCAGGCGGGCGAGAGCGGTGGATAGCGTCAAGCCTTTCTGCGCAGGCAATTCTTTTTCCAGGATTTCGATGACGGCGGGAGTGAGCACGTGCATCCCGAAGAAGCAGAGATAATGGCCGACGCGCATGCCGGCCACGTTGAGCTTTTGCTCGGCTTCGGTGGGCGTGGGTTTTTCAATGACGGTTTCGATGCGGTACAGGTCGGGGGTTCCAGGGATCCTCTGTCCACCGACGGCGCCGTAATTGTGCAGCAGGCTTTCCGGAAAAGGTTGCACCGCAGACACCGCGCATTCCTGCTTTTCCGCAACCCGGACGAGATGTTGGGCGCAACTTTCGCCCGCTGCGTCGATGTAGAGATGATCGCCGACCAGGTGCAGGAATGGATCGTCTTTAACGAAATCCTTTGCGCAGTAGATGGCATGGCCGTAGCCGAGCGGTTCGGTTTGTTGGACGAAGTGACAGGCTCCGGCGCGATCGCCGGCCGCACGGAGATACGCCGCTTCGTCGCCGGGCGAGATGACGATGCAGACTTGTTCAATGTTCGCCGTTAAAACTTCATCGAGGATGATGCGGAGAACTTGCTTTTCGGCGCCATCGCGGTCGATGAGGGTTTGGAGCGGCAGGGTCCGTTGATTTTTGCCGGCGGCGGTGATGACTGCTTTTCGGATTCGCATGAGTTTCGGCTGGGCACGGGAGCGGCGCTCCGGTGAACTTTCAGGATAAACAAAATTGGAAGATCAACTGCTGCTTCGGCTATGGTGGCGCGGTGTTTTGCGTGCATTGTGCGCGTCGTCGAAAACGGATACCGGCTGTCCGAAAGGACGAGGGCGTTGGCCGCGGACCTGGGGGTCCACCCGCACATGCGGAATTAGGAAGAACCTTATTTAAGGCGTTCACACGAGTGTGAACGCGGCACGCAGGAGTGCGTGCGCTACGGGGCGATTAAACGAAGGTCGGCGGGAGTGGTGGCGCTTCCTCGCGGTCGCGGTTCGGTAGGATTGCGCCGCGGCATTCGCCGAGTCCGATGCGGCGAAATCCGGGCGCTTCGCAAAAGCCGCGCAGGATGAGTTCGTCGCCGTCTTCGAGGAATCGTCGGGTTTCGCCGTTCGGAAGCTGGATTGGTTCGGCGCCGCGCGAGGTGAGTTCGAGCAGGCATCCACGATTTTCTTTTTCCGGCCCGGAAACTGTTCCACTGCCAATCAGGTCGCCCGCGCGAAGAGGGCAGCCGTTGGAAGTGTGGTGAGCCACCATTTGCGCGAGCGTCCAGTACATGGTTGAGAAATCGCCGCGGCTGAGGCGCACTGGTTCGCTCATTAGCGGGGTACGCAGCCAGGCTTCGAGAGTGATGCGGAATGCGCTATTCGGGGGCGCGGCCAAGTGGGGCAAAGGTTGTGGGTCGCGAGGCGGAGGAGCGCAGCGGAATGGTTCCAGGGCTTCAAGAGTGACAATCCACGGCGAAATGGATGTTGCGAAATTTTTGGAGAGAAAGGGGCCGAGCGGTTGATACTCCCAGCTTTGGATGTCGCGCGCGGACCAATCGTTCAGCAGGCAGACACCGAAGATTTGATGCGGTGGGGCCAGAAAGGCGCCGAGTTCCACTTCGTAATCCAGCATGCGGGTGGGCGCGAATTCGGGAGGGCCGGCGGGATTGGAAAGGATTTGCCCGCGGGGCCGGTGGATGGGCGTGCCACTAACGACGATGGACGAAGCGCGGCCGTGATAGGCGATGGGCATCCATTTGTAATTCGGAGGCAGAGGGTTGTCGGGACGGAAGAGACGTCCGACGTTGGTGGCGTGATCGATGGATGCGTAGAAATCGGTGTAATCGGGGATTTCGACGGGGAGCAGGAGATCTACTTCGGCGGTGGGGTGCAGCGCGCGATCGGCGCCGGGGCAGTAGTTTGCGAGATACGTGCTGGCTGTTTGGCGAACCGCGGCGCGCTCGGGCGGGGGGAGCGACATCAGTGCGTGAACGGAAGAGACGCCGAGCGCTTCTGTTGCGTCGAGCACTGCGTCGCCGATCGCGATACCTACGCGCTGGCGATCTTCACCAGGTAAACGAAATGTTCCGTAGGGAAGATTTTGGATCGGGAAATCGGCGCCGGGTTCGTTGGCGGATTCCACCCAACTTTGGAGCGAGGGGTCGTGGGTGTGGTCGATCATTTCACCAGAGCCGCATAGCGCGGATCTTTGCGGAGATTTTCGAGCGCGGGTTCACGGCGCACCTCTTCCACGGGTTGTCCGGCTTTGAGCGCAGCTTTCAACGCCGCTAGGGCTTGGTCGCGTTGTCCGCCGAGTTCGTAGACCAGAACTGCGTTCCACAGGACATCGCGATTGGCAGGCGCTAGCTGGCGGGCTTTTCGGATCTCGGCTTGCGCTTCGGATTTGTTTCCCAGGCGCGCGCGGTAAAGCGCGACTCGGCTTAAAACATCGGAGTCTTTCGGATTTACGGCGGCGACCGTTTGCGCCAGTTGCGCGGCGCGCTGGTAGGCGTCCACGGCTTGCGCATGTTTACCGGGAAGGCAAGCGTACGCATCGCCCAAGTTGCCCCATAATTGATCGCGCTTGGGAAGCAGTTCCACGGCTTTTTGCATTTGCGGAACGGCATCCGCACAACGGCCCATGAAGAAGTAGATGGTACCTAAGCTGGTGTACGCGGATGCGGTGGGACGAAGCGCGATGGACCTTTTGAAATTGTCCGCTGCATTTTCGTACTGGCCCTGCATCCAGTAAACGGCGCCGAGGCCCGTGTATCCGGAACTGTTGTCGGGCGCGAGCTCGGTGACACGCTGCAGTTGCGGAACGGCATCGGCGTAACGGCCCTGGCGGTAATAAAACATGCCGAGGTCGTAGAGGCTGGTCCAATCGCCGGGGCGGAGGGCGAGACCTTTTTTGAGCGTGGACTCCGCGTCGTCCAATTTTCCTAGCGATTCGTAGACGGACGCAAGCTCGCGGCCGGCGCTGGGATTGATGGGCTCAAGATCGAGCGCGGTTTGAAGCGAGCGCACCGCATCCTCGTGCTGGCCGGTGCCCGCCTGGATGATCCCGCGCGTCACGTAGACCGCGGGCAATTCGCTATTGAGCGCGATGGCTTTGACGCTGTTTTCCTGCGCCGGAACCACGGATGCGGTATCGCCGGTGAATCGATAATTCCACCAATAGGCCTCGCTTAATCCGGCGAAAGCGAGCGCGTACTTGGGATCTTGTTTGATCGCTTGCTTAAACAGTTCGATGGCTTGATCCACGTCGGCGCGATTGCGGCGCTGCAGGTGTCCGCGGGCCTGCAAATAAAAATCGTAGGCGCTGGATGCGCTAGTGGCCCCCGCCGCAATCGCCTTTCGGTCCTTGGCGCCTAGTTCCAACTGCAGCATGCCCGCCACCTCGCTGACCACAGCCTGCTGCATGTCGGCCACTTCGCCGATGGGCCGCGTGATTTCGCGCGCGCGGAGCTGTCGCAGCGTTTTGGCGTCCACCAGATTAGCGGTGAGATGGATGTGATCGGCATCGCGCTGCACGCTGCCGCTGATTACGAGATTAACGCCCAACTGGCGCTTGGCGTCCTTGGCGCTGGCGAGCGATTCGCGGCGGACTTCGCTTGCGGGAACCACCCACAGCGAATTGTGGAACTGCGATAGCTCCGTTAGCTCCGTGGTGAGCGCTTCCATCAGGCCGTCGCGGAAAGCTTCGGTTTCGCGATTTTGATCGACCATGCGGAACGGAAGCACCGCGATTTTCTTTTCCGTGGGCACGAGTGAAATAAAACGAGGCGCGACTTTCCAGAGAAGCACGGCGGTCAGGATGGCAACGGAAGCCACGAACGCGGCGATTTCGAGCGGCTTGCGCCAGCTTCGTTTGTGGGGGCGCGGGGCGAACTGCTTGGTGGGAGGCGCGCCGCTTTCGATTTCGCGGCTGACGTAGCGAAGATCGGCGATCACGGCATCCATGTTGGGGTAGCGGAGCTTGGGATCTTTTTGCAGCGCTGTTGAAAGCACGCGATCGAGCGCCGGGGGAAGATCGCGGCGGACTTCGCTTGCAGAAGGCGTGGCTCCGTGCACGATTTCGTACATCAGTCCCACTTCGGAGTTCGAATGAAAAGGCAACTCGCCGGTCAGCATTTGATAGAGGACGATGCCGAAGGAAAATATGTCGGACCGCTGGTCCATGTCCTTGGCTTGCGCCTGTTCGGGCGACATGTAGGCGGCGGTTCCCAGGATGGTACCGGGCTTGGTGAGGAACGCGGGACCCATGGTGCCGGTTGAAGCAGAATCGCTGAAGACGGCCTCTTCCATCTGCGCCAGTCCGAAATCCAGCAGCTTCACCAGGCCCTGCTTGGTGACCATGATGTTCGCGGGTTTGATATCGCGATGCACGATGCCGGCGCCATGCGCGGCAGCGAGTCCGGCGGCGATCTGATTGGCGTATTTGAGCGCATCCGCCAGATTCATGCCGCCGGGTGGAATCAGTTCGCGCAGGGTGCCGCCGCGCACGTACTCCATGGCGATGTAATCTATGCCGTCGACAGTTTCAATTTCGTGGATGGTGACGATGTTGGGGTGATTCAACGCGGAGGCGGCTTTGGCTTCGCGCTCAAAGCGGCTGCGACGGTGCGGATTGATCATCTGCTCCGGGGGCAGGATTTTGAGCGCCACCAAGCGGTCGAGCTTGAGATCGCGGGCGCAATAGACCACGCCCATGCCGCCTTCACCGAGTTTTTCGAGAATCTCGAAGTGCGAAATGGTGCGGCCGACCATAGAGTGGCGAAAAAAATTGGGGACACGACTGCGTTTCGACGCTTGAACCGGTCACTAAAGCTAGCCCGTCATGTCCCCAATTTTCGGAGAGCCCTAGGATGTCCCCAATTTTTAGATCTATTTACGGATCGACCACGACGTGCGGATCCTGCTTAGACGCCGTGGCGCCGGTGGCGCTGTTATAGGAATAGGCGCGGCATCCCTCGTCGCCTTGGGCGTGACAGGCGACTTTGATGGTGCACGTTTTCCCGCGATCCGATCCGAACTCTTTGCCCTCGGCGCAGGGGCTGTCCTCAAACTTGGCATACCAGGCCTTCGCGGCGCCGGTGTGACGCACCCAGGTTACTTTGTGGCCTACTTTGACGTGGATCTCCTGATGCTTTTTGAGCACGGCTCCGGTGTCATCAATATGAACGGTGTGCATCTGCTGCGCGAAAGCCTGGGCGGAGCAGAGCAATAGCGTCGCAAGACCGAGATGGCGAAAGTAAGTTTTCATTCCGGATGAACTCCCAGACAGTATATCGCACCGGAATCGAAACGCCGCTTCCCATAAGTGGACAGTGGGGAATTCTCCATCTCGTGTGGCTGCTATCAGTTATGCTGGGACCCGAAGCTGCACAACGACACACATGTCCACCCTTTGGCAGGATCTGCGGTTCGCCGCCCGCGTGCTCCGAAAATCGCCCGGATTCACGTTCGTGGTGGTGCTTTCGCTCGCACTTGGGATTGGGGCGAATACCGCGATCTTTTCGATCGTGAACGCCTACATTTTGCGGCCGATGCCGGTGGACGATCCAGGCCGGCTGGTGGCGCTGTATTTCACGGCGCCGCGCTTGGGGAATGAGCTAACTGGATTGTCGTATCCGGATCTGATGGATTACAGGAAACAGGACACAGGGCTGGCGGACATCATGGGGTCCACCGGGATTCCGTTGAGTCTATCAACGGGCGGCGAGTCCGAGCTGATTTGGGGCGAAGTGGTTACGGGAAATTACTTTTCCGGACTCGGCGTGCATCCGATGTTGGGCCGCGGCTTTTTGCCTGAGGAAGACAAAGCGCCCGGACAGAAGCCGGTCTGCGTGCTGAATTACAACTTCTGGCAGCGGAGATTCCAGGGCGATCCAAATATTGTGGGAAAGACAATCAGGATCAACGATCATCCG
>DATGIH010000082.1:0-6461 GCA_035295865.1 Bryobacteraceae bacterium | reverse complement strand
AGTTCGATCAGCGTATCCAAAAAGCGGCAGCGTGGCTCAAGGCGGCGCAGCCGGTATCGACGGAAGATCGCAACATGCAGCTTCTCGGCTTGACCTGGGCCAAGGTGGATCGCGCCTCACTCGAAAAACCGCTAAAGGATTTGATCGCGCTGCAACGTGCGGACGGCGGCTGGGCACAAACGCCGTATCTTGCAAGCGACGCCTACGGAACGGCCACGGTGCTGTATACGATGCACGAGTTGGGTGTTTCAGCGAGCGATCCGGCGTACCGGCGCGGCGTCAATTATCTGTTGCGGACCCAGCTCGCCGATGGATCGTGGCATGTAGCAAGCCGTGCGCCCAAGTTCCAGCCGTACTTCCAAAGCGGATTTCCGCACGATCACGATCAGTGGATCTCTTCGGCAGCGACCGCATGGGCGGCGGTTGCACTGAGCTATGCAAGCTCCGCCAATCCGGAGACAGCGGCGAATCGCTAGGTTGTTGCCGTGGCCACGCAGGAGTGCAAACACGCAGTAAGGAAGAACCACTTTGGAAGGCGTCCCCATGAGTGGGGACGCGGCACGCAGGAGTGCGTGCGCTACAGCACGTCCGCGAAGCCACGCTTGAGGTGGCGGAAGAACAGCCCTCCGAGCACAAACACCGTTACCGCGTACGCAGTAACAATCGCAAGCTCCTGCAAGCTTGGGATGCGATACGAAAGCAGCCGATCGCGATAGGCTCGAACAACCAGCGCCAACGGATTCGCTCGGATCACGAAACGAAACGCGGCGGGAACCTGCTGCTCGTTGATAAAAATCGGAGTCATCCAGAACCAGAACGTGAGGATCACTGAAATCACTTGGGCGGTGTCGCGCAGATAAACTTGTAAACTTGAAACGAACCAGCCGATGCCGATGGAAAACAATCCGATCAGTAGCATGTAGATGGGCAGCGAAAGCATCCACAGACTGAAATGTCCGTTGTAAACCCCCACGACGATGATCACCAGCGCCAGCGCCATCAGGTGGCTGATCAGCGACGAAAGAAAAATCGAAACCGGCACGATCTCGGCCGGGAAAACCGTCTTGGTGATCAGATTCGTGTTATCCAACAGCGATGACGCCGAGCGGATCACGGTTTCCTGAAACAGCAGCCAGGGGAGAAATCCGCAAAACAGGAACAGCGAATAGTTGTGCGTGACTTCGTTGGGTGGCAGCGTGGCATGCATACAGACTTGGAACACGAAAACCCAACTGACGAGCAGCACCACCGGATGAATCAATCCCCACAACCAGCCCGCGGCCGACCCGATGAAGCGCGTTTCGAAATCGCGCCGCACCAGTTGAAATAAAAGGGTCCGGCGCTGAATCAAATTATGCGCGAAGTGTCGGCCAGGAATTGTCATCCGACCTCAGGTTACTATTTTTTAGGTATGCGAGCCTGCGTTCTTCAAGCACCCGCGCCAATTGAAACGAACCCGCTCCAACTCGCTGAAGTTCCGAAGCCTGTTCCTGGCGCCGGACAAGTTCTAGTGCGCGTGAATGCGTGCGGCGTTTGCCGGACCGATCTGCACGTGATCGAAGGGGAGCTCACGCCGCGCAAATCGCCCATCACACCCGGCCATCAAGTCGTCGGAACCATTGAAGCTATGGGCGAAGGCGCGCAGCTTTATCCAATTGGAACACGCGCCGGCATCGCGTGGTTGCACTCGACCGACGGAACTTGTGAATATTGCCACCGCGGCGAAGAAAATCTCTGTGATCATCCGGCATTCACCGGCTATACCGTGGATGGAGGGTACGCCGAATATGCCCTCGCAGAGGAACGCTTCCTCTATCCAATTCCCGACGGATTCGCCGATCTTGCAGCCGCGCCTCTCCTCTGCGCGGGAATCATTGGGTTTCGCTGCCTCCGAATTGCTAACGCCGAGCGAGGCGGACGCCTGGGCCTTTATGGATTCGGCGCCGCTGCGCACGTCGCGATTCAAGTCGCGCGCCATTGGGGAAACGAAGTTTATGCGTGTACTCGCGACGCCCGCCATCAGAAGCTCGCGCTGGAACTCGGCGCGGTCTGGGCCGGAGGCACCATCGACGCCCCGCCCGTTCCTTTGGACAGTGCGATCGTATTCGCCCCAGCCGGCGAGATCGTGCCTGCTGGACTCAAAGCGCTCCGGAAAGGCGGAACGCTGGTGTTGGGCGGCATCCACATGAGTACCATCCCTCCACTTGATTACAATCTGCTTTATCAGGAGCGCGTGATTCGCAGCGTTGCGAATAATACCCGCCAGGACGGGCACGATTTTCTGAAGCTCGCGGCACAGATCCCGATCCATACCGAGACCGAGGTTTTCCCCTTGGCGGATGCTAATCGCGCCCTCAATGCATTGAAGCATGATGCCATCCGCGGGGCGGCCGTACTGAAAGTGCGATAAAAAGCTGGGTGAAATCACCCAGGTCTCCTGTAAGTGCTGGCTAACTGGTGCTTTGCTCCTGGCACCCGGCGTGCACTTCTGGCCGGCAGGAGGTTTCGCAATGCAAACTTTCCAAAAGATTCTCTTTCCAATCGATATGTCGGACGGATGCACCGGGGCAGCACCGTTCGTCGCCAGTATGGCTAAGAAATTCCAGGCCGAAGTTACGCTGCTGCACGTTCTCCAACTGCCGCAAGGCTACGTCACGGATTGGTATGGTTACATGGCGCTTGTGGATACCGACTCCATTCGCGAGACGCGCCACAACGAGTTCGATTCGTATTTGAAGAATGAATTCTCCGGAATTCCGGTCCGGCGCGAGATGCTGGAGGGCGATCCGGCGGAACTGATCGACACCTACGCCAAAGAGCACGGGACGGATTTGATCATGATGCCCACGCACGGTTTCGGAATTTTCCGGAGCATGCTGCTCGGTTCCGTCACAGCCAAAATTTTGCATGACGCAAGCTGCCCAGTTTGGACCGGGGTTCATATGGAGGAAGCGCCTCCCAACCCATCCACTTTTGAGCGAATCATGTGCGCGGTCGATCTGACCGACAAGAGCATTCCGACCATGCAGTTCGCCGCCAAGCTCGCCCACGACTTGCAGGCCAAACTGTGGCTGGTTCACGCCGTCCCGGTGGCCGAGACGCGTCCCCAGAAATATTTTGAGGCGGACCTGCAGGCCTTTCTCGAGGACGAAGCCCGCAAAGCGATCGGCAAGATGCAGGATGCCGCCGGTGTCATGGCGCAGCTCTGTTTGGGAGCCGGTGAAGTTCCGCACGTCGTTCACCATGCGGCGCAGCATCATGGCGCGGATCTGGTGGTGATCGGGCGCGGCCATGCGACGAAGACACTCGGCCGGTTGCGGACCAACGTCTATTCCATTATTCGCGAATCGCCGTGTCCGGTGATTAGCGTTTAGCGCACGCACACGTGCAGCCTTTCGCACTCGTGCGAACACAAGTAAATTAAGGAAAAACCACTTTTATGGCGTCGCCATGAGTGGCGACGCGGCACGCAAAGTGCGTGCGCTACTTGCTGTACAAGCGGCGGTAAACTTCGGCGTTCCGCAGCACGCTCTCCACGTAGCCGCGCGTTTCGCTGAACGGGATGCTTTCCACAAACTCAGCCGGCTCGCGGTAAGTCCCGGCCGCGAGCCATGCGACCGCCCGCGATTTGCCCGCATTGTAAGAAGCGAGCGTGGCTTCCCATTTGCCTTGCAGTTGATCCGAGAGGGCTTTCAGATAGAACGTCCCGATTTTCACATTTGTGTCCGGCGTGAAGAGCATTGCCGTTTTGTATCTCGGGATTTTGAGTTGCCGGCTCAACTCGCGGCCCGTTCCCGGCAGCACTTGAGTCAATCCGCGCGCATTGGAACGCGAGATCGCCTTCGGATTAAATTCCGATTCTTGCCGGATTAGCGCCGCCACCAAATACGGATCAAGCGATTGCGCTCGCGCGTACGTTTCAATGGAACTGCGATACGGCATTGGAAACGCCAGCCGCCAGAATTTGTCGGGAGCTGCATCCATCGACATCGACAAATAGGCGGGTGCATAGCGCTTGATAAAGCGAATGCCTTGATCGGGAGCGTCGCGCCGATTCGCCAGCTCGGCTAGTTCCACGGCCATCAGTTGGGGCTGTCCGTCGGCTTTGGCGCCGCAGCGTAACTCGCCTTCCGCCAGATCATCCAACCCGGCGCTGGTGAGTAAACGGGCGCGTTCCAGGCGTTCCTTGGTCAGAGCGGTCGGAACGAAAATCTCGGAGTGCCCACTCGTCCGCTTGCTCACGGCGACTCCCATTTCGGAAAGCCGCCCACGCGCGAGCATCGCGTAATAGTAATTCGGATACTGACTGGTCAGCTTTTCGTAGGAAGCGCGGGCCGCGGCCGAATCATGCTTCGACTCCGCGATGCGTCCCAAGAAGTACATCGCGCCGCTTGCATGCTCCGAATCCGGATAGAGCTTCTGATGTTCGAGCAACAGAACCTCTGATGCGGCGGGATCGCGCAAATAATTTGCCCAAACATATTTCCAGTGACACTGCTCCGAGCGCGGATCGTTGGGGAAAGCCTGGTAGCAGGCGCGATAAAGTGGTTCGCTGGCGTCTCTTTGGTTATGCGCCGAAAAATAATTCGCTACGGCAATGACGCCCTGCAAACGCCAGGTGGATTGCGGAAACGAACTCGACAACCGATCCAGCGTTCCAGCCATTTCATCGATTTTGTCCAACCGTCGCGCACATTGCAGAACGTAGTACAGCCGCTCCGCTTCCGCTTCACCGGCCGAAGCCTGGAACGAGATCAGATGTTGATAAGCAGGCTTGTATTCTCCGGCGAGATATTGGGCGGCGCCGGCACGAACGCGAGCCAGGTCCAATTCTCCGCCGGTCAACTTCGGCAGGAGAGCATCCAATTGTTTGCGCGCTCGCGTGTAGTCGCCGGCATCGATCATCCTGAGCGCTCGCGAAAGCAACGCCGATGCTGGCAGGGCGGAATGGGCAAGCGCAGTTTCCGCTTCCGATGCTTCTGCCGTCAAGGGATGATCGACGTAGACTTTCAGATAGCGTGCAGCCGCCTCCGCGGCATTGCCTTGCGCCTCATAGGCGCGCGCAAGCAATAAATCCGCCTGTTGTTCGGATAGATCGGAGAGATGTTCCTGCACCAGCGGCGCAACCTTCTGCGGTTGATTCAACTGCATCCAGGCGCCGGCTTGAGCGAGCACGGATTGCATAATCCACGGCGACTTCGGTGTGGACCGCCAAACCGGCTGGAGCGCCGGCTCTACCGCCGCAAAGTCGCGCAATTCGGATTGCGAAAAAGCTTCCAAATATCCGATGGTGTCCGCCAGCTTGGGCAGCCGCTTGCGCGCCGCGGTCAGATGCCGCAGCGCATCGCCGAACTGTCTTTGATCGAGCTCGGTGGATCCGAGCGCTAGCAGGGCCAGCGCGCCGGGCTGATCGTTCGGATGAGCATTGGCAAATTGAAGCAGCGCGGTGCGCGTGCGGAGGTTCGGGGTTTTTCGATAGGTGGACGCGAGGGTTTCAAGCGAAGCAGGCGCGGCACCGCACACCGCCACGGCGCAAACGAGAGCCAGCGAAAGTTTAGACGAGCGGGCCCGGATAATCCGGGCCAAGCAACTCAGCGTCATCGTTAGCAAGAGTCCGCACCAATTCGGGATGGAGATAATCCACCATCGTATCGGATGCGGCCAGATAATCGTTCCGGTAAGTTTCCCGCGCCGCATCGATCTCTGTCTTTAAAGACGCATACAGGCTGCGACCCGAACGTCCCTTTTTCACATTTTCGGATTTGTACAGCCGGATCTCGGCAACTTGTACACGGGCAAAACGTTGCGCGCGCTGATGCAAGTCCTGTTGCTCGCGAGTGAGCGACGCCCAGGCCACGGTCACCGGCTTCTGTCCGGAGGGCGCAATGGTCACCAGTTCCGCCGGCTTCGGCACCGGAGCATGTTCGGCCGCGAAAGCGCCGGCTGCCATGGCCAGCAATTCCAAGGCGCTGGATTCCACGGGCCGCTGATCGGCATCGGCGTACAGCAAACCCAGTACATTTCCGCGAGCCGAGACTGGGAAAATATAGCTTCTCCAGGAATCGGCTTCTCCCGTCCAGGCTGCGATCCTGGGCGAAAGCTCGCCCTTGGTTCGCATTGCAATCACAGTATCTTTGGATTCCACCGCGCTGGCAAAAGCAGGCGCCGCGTCGAGGGGCACATCATCCACGGGTTTTGCGGGAACCGCTCCCCGCGCGGCTTCCAAATGCAGACTCCCGTCCTGTAACGTAAAAACCGCCGCCCGATCGCAAAATCCTTGCGTCGCTTGCACCAGTTCCGTTTTCCAGCCGCCGTTTTCCGATCCACGCAAGCACCGGATGGATTGATTCAGCTTTTTGGCAAGATCGCGCTCGGCATTGGCGCGCGATTCCGCCGCAGCTTCGTTCACGCGGGCCTGCAGCGTATTCCGATGCTGCTCCTCGGCGCGCGCGGCTTCCATC
>DATGIH010000081.1:0-14865 GCA_035295865.1 Bryobacteraceae bacterium | reverse complement strand
TGCGTGTAGCCATCGGAGACCAGAGTGCCGATGACTTTTTCCGAATCGTGCGCGTTCATCTGGCAACCGAAGGTCTCGATGTAAAAGGTCTTCATGGAGGCGCGACGATTCTATTGTAACGGGTGGTGGACGCCCGGGCGGAAAGGAGAAACGGAGTCCGGCGTTACGCTTTCGCTTTGATCGGTTGCACGCTCGCTTGCAACCTTCGCATGCCGCGCAGCCAGCGATCGTAATCCGCGGCCTTGCGCCGCATGTATTCCAAAACTTCCGGATGCGGCAGAATCAGGAAATGCTCTTCCTCGAGCCCTTTGACCACGGCTTCGGCCACCTGCTCCGGTTCCAGCGCGCCTTCGAGTAAAAACGTGCCGCCTCCGAATTCCGCTCTTTCGAGCATCCGCGTTTTCACGCCCTGCGGACAGAGCGCCGAAACTTTGATGCCTTGATCGCCGTAGGTGACCGAGAGCCACTCGGCCAACGCGAGGGCGCCATGTTTGGTCACCGCGTAAGGCGCGGAGCCGATCTGCGTGAGTAATCCCGCGGCGGAAACCGTCTGCAGCAGATAGCCCTCCTTGCGCGCCAGCATTCCGGGCAAAACGGCGCGGGATGCATAGACGTGCGCCATGACGTTCACTTCCCAGATTTTCTGCCAGTCGCGGTCGGTGACTTCGCAGTCGCCTTCCACGCCGATGCCCGCGTTCGAGCAAAACAGATCGATTTGTCCGTGTTTCTTAAGAACATCGTCCACCAGCATCTGGATGTCGGATTCGCTGGCGACGTTCACCGAATACTCAAAGCCTGCAATTTCGGCCGCGACTTCCCGGGCGGCTTTAACGTCAATATCCGCAACCACCACAGCCTTGGCGCCCTCGGCGGCGAATCGCCGGCACATGGCGCGGCCGATCCCATTTCCACCCCCGGTAACGACCACGACTTTGTTTTGCAGCTTCATTCTTCGATCATACACTCACGGCCGATACGCAATAATCATCGCCGTGAGGGCGAGCGCCGTGAACATAAGCGCCACCATGATCAACGAAAGCCGGATCCGGCGCGCATTCGCCGGCTGCTTGTTGTGCGGATCGAATTGTGCGTCCCGCCGATCTTCCGCATCCTGCATGATTGAGTCACTCCTTTAATTTCGGCTTCCACTTCATCCCGCCGCTGAACTCCAGGCCCACCAGATATAAGCTGCCCTTCTTCACGCAGCTTCGCACGGAAGCGCTACCCTGCAACGCAATGTGATCCGCGCGCAGCGACACGTACGCATGCCTCGCTAAGGCCTCGCGCAGCTCCACGCGCAACCCGGACTCCGAAACATCTAAAATCCGCGCATAAGCGAACTTTTGCTCGCCCATGCGATCGGTCCAGCTCAACTGAGCCTGCCCCGAAACAGCCGTGCGTTGATGCCGCCTTAAATCGCCTTTCTTCTCCACATTGTGAGATGCGTAACGTCACATTCTGTGTCACCGTAAAGTCAGTGAACATCCAGCAGCTTCGAACCATGGCGGAAAACATGCCGTTCAACAAGCTCATCGGACTGCGTGTGGTGCGCGGGCATTCCGACGGCGTGACCCTCGAATGCGCCTTCCGTGACGAGCTGAAGAATATCGCCGGCGTGCTCCATGGCGGCGTCGCGGCCACCTTGGCGGACGCGGCGGTCGGCATCGCGTTGGCGCACCACTTCCAGGGACGCCGTCCTTGCACTACGACGGACTTGAAAATTAATTACCTGCGCCCGATTGCGCACGGCAAATTAACGGCCAGGTCGCACCTGCTCCGCATCGGCAAGAAGCTCTGCGTCGGGCGTGTCGATCTATCTGACTCCCAGCGCAAGCTGGCCGCGGTCGCGATAGTGACTTACCTGCTGCTGTGAGCGATCCGTCTAAACTTGAAGAGGGGATTTCTGTACGTATGTCCGGTTATCCGGAACGCATTGGTCCGTATCAAATTACCGGCAAGTTGGGCGAAGGCGGCATGGGCGTGGTGTATCGTGCGCATGACTCACGGCTCGATCGGCCGGTGGCCGTCAAGATGATTCTCGGATCGGGTGACGATGAAAGCGGCCGCAAGCGTTTTCTGCGCGAAGCCCAATCCGCCGCGCGCGTCACGCATCCGAACATCTGCCGCTTGTATGATATCGGCGAAGAAGATGGCCGCCCATTTCTGGTGATGGAGCTGCTTGAAGGTGAACCGCTTGCCGCCCGCTTGGCGCATGGTCCCATGGCGGTTCCCGAGGCAGTTCAAATTATCCTGAGCGTTTTGTCGGCGCTCGCCGCTGTTCACCGCAGCGCTCTCGTGCATCGGGATCTCAAGCCTTCCAACGTTTTCATCTCCACGCAAGGCGTCAAGGTTTTGGATTTCGGATTGGCTAAGCCGGTCGCTCAACCCTCCACCACAGATTCGGCGACCCAGATCGATCTCACGCAGCCCGGCGCCATCGCCGCCACGCCGCGCTATGCTTCGCCCGAACAGCTCACCGGAAAGCCGGTGGATGCCCGCTCCGATCTCTTCTCCACCGCCAGTATGCTTTTCGAAATGCTGGCCGGACGCCAGGCCTTTCAGGGCGGTTCACAGATGGAGATTTTTCATGCCATCCTTTACGACGCACCGCCTGCGCTCAGCGGATCGGCAGCCGCTTCCGCCGTCAATCGCGTGGTGCAGAAGGCGCTGGCCAAAGATCCGGATGCGCGTTACCAGGAAGCCGATGCCATGGCCGCCGAGCTGCGTGCTGTGATGCAAATGGATGCTCCCGCCGCGCGGGTAGAAGCGCTGTCCGCCAAGAAGTTGATCGTTCTTCCGTTTCGCGCGCTACGTTCCGATCCGGATACCGATTTCCTCGCGTTCAGCCTGCCGGAAGCCATTGCTGCTTCGTTGACTGGATTGAGTTCCTTGGTGGTGCGGTCGAGCCTCGCTGCGGCGCGCTACGCCGGTACCGTTCCGGATTTGAAAGAGATCGCCCGCGAAGCCGACGTCGATGTTGTCTTGACCGGAACGCTGTTGCGCGCCGGATCCGAACTTCGGCTCACCACGCAATTGGTGGAAGCGCCGGCTGGAACTTTGGTCTGGTCGCGCGCGTCGCAAGTGGAATTGCGCGATATTTTTCAATTGCAGGACACGCTGGTGCGCGGAGTGGTGGAATCGCTGGCACTGCCGCTGACGGCGGGCGAAAAGCGCATGCTTACGCGCGACGCGCCGGCCAATCCGTCCGCGTACGATCTTTACTTGCGCGCCAATGAGCTGGACCGCGATCGCAAAAACGTCTTCGCGGCGCTGGAACTGCATGAGCAGTGCGTCGCCAAAGACCAATCGTACGCGCCGGCCTGGGCGCGCCTCGGCCGGGCCCGCTGGTTGTCCGACAAGTATTCGGCGGGGTCGGCCGAGAAACTGGCGTCCGCCGACAGCGCCCTGCGCAAGGCTTTAGAACTGAATCCGGATCTTGCGCTTGCGCACCAGCTCTACACTCCGATTCAAGTGGATCAGGGACGCGCCCTCGATGCATTGAGGCGGCTGTTGCGGCGCCTGCACATCTCCCGCAACGAAGCGGAGCTTTTCGCGGGACTGACGCACGTCTGCCGCTATTGTGGATTATTGAAGGCTTCCGTGGCGGCGCATTCGGAAGCGAAGCGCCTGGACCCGGCTATCCAAACCAGCGTCGTCCACACTTATTTGATGTTGGGCGAATATCAAACCGCTCTCGATATGAGCCGCGACAACTACAGCTTCGACATGCCGGTGTCGCTCGCCATGCTCGGCCGAGTGGATGAAGCGCTCCGGTTGCTCAGAGAGAACGAACCACCAGCTGATTTTCGCATCGCCAAACTTTACACCAGATCTTTCCGCATGCTGCTCGAAGGCAATCGCGAGGGAAGTATTCAGGCGATGGATGAATTGATGGGAGAATCCTTCCGCGATCCGGAAGGCTGGTACTATCAGGCTCGCCAGCTCGCTTATTTCAGCGAATCCGGACGGGCCTTAAAGGCTCTTTCGCAAACGGTAGACCTGGGATTTTTCTGCTATCCCGCGATGGTGCGCGATTCCTGGTTCGACCCGATGCGTGCCAATCCGGAATTCGCAAAAATTCTGGACAAAGCCCGCTCGCTTCACCAAGAAGCTCTGAACGCCTTCACCGCCGAAGGAGGAGAGTCTCTCTTAGGCATCCGAGAACCCTCCTCCGCGCGATAACCCGTGGCGCACGCAAAGTGCGTGCGCCACCTAGCTAAGCCGCGTGATCGATCCGGTGCATCTTCGCCGAATCCATCCGGTCGCCCAAGTGCGGGACGGCTGCTCGCAGCACATCCTCCACCCGTTCGGCGAACACGAACTTCATCTCGTTGCGCACATGCTCCGGCAGATCGCGCAGGTCTTTTTGATTTCCCTTGGGCAGAATCACGGTATCGATTCCCGCGCGCCGCGCCGCCAGCACTTTCTCTTTCACCCCGCCGATCGGCAAAACCAGGCCGGTCAGCGTAATCTCGCCGGTCATCGCCACGTTGCTGCGAGCCGGGAGCTTTGTGTAGAGCGTGGTCAGCGCTGTCGCCATGGTCACACCGGCCGACGGACCATCCTTCGGAATCGCGCCCGCCGGTACATGGACGTGCACGCCCGAATTCTTGAACACCGCCGGATCGATGTCGAAATCGCCCGCGTGCGACCAGATGTAGCTCTGGGCCGCTTTGGCGGATTCCTGCATCACTTCGCCGAGCTGTCCGGTCAAGGTCAATCCCTTGCCGTCCGGCAGCAAAGTCGCTTCGATGTACAGAACGTCGCCGCCCGTTTCGGTCCAGGCCAAGCCGGTCGCCACCCCTGCGGGGAGTTCGCGCCGGGCTTGTTCCTGGCTGAACGGCTCGGGTCCAAACATCTCGATCAGATCATCCGCCCGAACCACGCAGGACTCAACGTTGCCCTCGGCGAATCGCAGCGCGATCTTCCGCGCTACGCGGCCAATGGCCCGTTCCAACTGGCGTACGCCCGCCTCTCGCGTATAGCGCGAGGTGATGGCCCGCACGGTTTCGTCCGGAATGGTGCACTGCTCCGCGCTCAATCCAGTTTCCTTGAGCTGCTTCGGAAGCAGATACCGTTTTGCGATCTCCAGCTTTTCTTCTTCGCTGTAGCCGGCCAACCGCAGCACTTCCATACGGTCGAGCAGCGGGCGGGGAATCGTGTCCAGCCCATTCGCCGTGGTGACGAACAGAACCTTCGACAGATCCATGGGCAGATCCAGGTAATTATCCCGGAACGTTTTGTTCTGTTCCGGATCCAGGATCTCGAGCAACGCCGCCGCTGGGTCGCCGCGGAAATCGCGGCCGAGCTTGTCCACTTCGTCCAGCATTAGTACCGGGTTGTTGGCTCCCGCGCGCCGCATCGCCTGCACCACACGGCCGGGCATCGCGCCGATATACGTCCGGCGATGGCCGCGCAGTTCGGCTTCATCATGCATGCCGCCCAAGCTCAATCGCTCGAATTTGCGATTCAAGCTGCGGGCGATCGATTGACCCAGTGAAGTTTTTCCCACTCCCGGAGGCCCGACGAAGCACAAGATCGGCGCCTTCGCGTTCGGATTCAGCTTCAACACACCCAGGTGTTCGAGGATGCGCTCTTTCACATCCTTCAAACCGTAGTGGTCTTCATCCAAAACCTGGCGCGCTTTCGCGATATCCAGCGAATCTTCCGTGCTCTTGCGCCACGGCAGTTCCAGCACGTAATCCAAGTAAGTCCGGATGACGTTATAATCCGGGGCGCCTGGATTCAGCTTCTCCAGCCGATTCAATTCGCGCGTCGCTTCTTTGAGGATGTCCTCAGGCAGATCCGCTTTGTTCAGGCGTTCGCGCAACTGCTCCGCTTCGGCCTGCTCGCCGCCTTTATCGCCGAGCTCCTGTTGGATGGCGCGCATTTGCTGGCGTAGCAAATAGTCGCGCTGCTCCTTATTCATCTCGCTGCGCGCTTCGGTGGTGATCTTGTTGCGCAGCTCGAGCACCTGCACTTCGTGCGTCAAGTAGCGATGCACCAGCCGCAGAGCTTCGGCTCGCGTGGGAGCTTCGAGCAGAGCCTGGGCTTTTTCAGCATCCAAGCTGAACATTGACGCCAGCACAAAAGCCAACCGCAGCGGATCTTCGTTGGCCGAAAGCAACCCGCGCAATTCTTGGGGAGCGTTGGGCTGGGCCAGCGTCAGCGCTTCGCCGGCCAGCTCGATCAGAGCGCCTTGTAAAGCCTCAATCTCGGAGCTTTTATCTTCCGGCAGCGGCAGCGGAGTAACCCGAGCTTTCAAGAAAGGCTCGGAAGTATCCAAGCGCGTCAACGCAACGCGCTCCATTCCTAAAACCAGCAACTCGAGATGACCTTCGCCGGACCGGTTCATTTTCCGGATCACCGCCTTGGTGCCGATCGGATAGAGGTCGCCCTGGAGCGGGGAATCCACTTCGGCGTCCCGCTGCGTAAACACCAGGACTTCCTTCGATTCAGTTGCCAGCGCCGCTTCCACGGCCGCGACAGATCCCGGACGCCCCGCCGACAACGGCATCAACAGGTACGGAAAGAGCACCGCGTTCTTCAGCGGCAGCACGGGCAATTCATAGACAACTGGTTGGTCAGACATATTCGTTTCCTCTCGTGATCATCCTCACCAGCAACAATCCGTTTCGCGCTTCCAGCATCACCTGAGCGTTTTCAAGATCGGCAGGCATTTCAATCGATCGCTCGAAGCGGTTGTAGGAAATTTCCATTGAGTAGTAGCTAAAACCCTCCTCTAACATCAGGTCGCGCCGGACTCCGCTAACAGAAACGCGGCGTCCGCGCACCGATACCGTCACATCCTCGGGTCTCACGCCCGCCAGATCGAACTTCAACAGCCATCCGTCCCGCGTGCGATAGACATCCGCCGAAGGTTCCCACAGCGCCGGGCTATCGTCGGCAAAGCTCCAAATTTTGGTTCGACTTCGCATACGTTCTAGATCTTAGATGCACCAAAAGCAAAAAAGAAGCAGGCCCGCATAGAACCTGCTTCTCTTTTACTCAACTATTTCGCTTCGTTATTTGTTAGGAACCACGACGAACGAGGTTCCAGGTCCTCTTCTTATCAACAACAAAGTGGAATCCTTGGAGGATCCCGCGCGTACGGCGCTGTTGAACTCCGCGACCGAGTTCACGGCTTTGTGATTCACCTGAAGAATTAGATCGCCCGGTTGCAATCCGACGGTAGCTGCCGGCGAGTCGTCATCGATGTCGGTAATTACAACACCGCTCTTGACACCATCCGGCAATTGCATTTCCTGACGAACTTCCGGCGTCAGGGCTTCCACCGATACGCCTTTCAGCGATCCCTTCTCGCCTTTGCCCGGAACTCCTTCAGGAGCGCTTTGTCCGTTGCCGGCTTCCATGTTGTATTCAGTGAGCGTGACGGGGATATCCATCGTCTTGCCTTCCCGATTGACCTTCAGCTCAACCTTTGTTCCCGGAGCGAAACCGGCTACTGCCAGACGGAACGAGTTCACGTCTTCCACCGGATCGTTATTGATCGTCGTGATCACATCGCCGACTTTCAATCCAGCTTTCGCGGCCGGACTATCCGGCGTCACTTGCGCAATCAAAACGCCATGGCCATTCGTCATGTTGAACTCTTTGGCCATGTCGGGCGTCAGTTCCTGCGGCAGGATTCCCATGAAGCCGCGCGTTACTTTGCCCTTCTTGAGGATCTGATCCATCATGTTGCGCGCCAGGTTCGCCGGGATCGCGAACCCGATGCCTTCGCTGCCGCCGCCGTCGCCCGAAAGGATCGCGGTGTTGATACCGATCAGCTCACCGCGCGTGTCGATCAGCGCGCCGCCGGAGTTTCCATGATTGATCGCGGCGTCGGTCTGGATGAAGTCTTCGTAGCGCTCAATCTGACCGCCCAGGCTGCGCCCTTTCGCGCTCACGATTCCCATGGTCACCGTGCCGCCCAATCCGAACGGTTCGCCGATGGCGAGAACCACGTCGCCAACCTGCACGCGATTCGAATCCGCGAAAGGCAGCGTCGGAAGACCGCTCTTATCGATCTTCAAAACCGCCACGTCCGTGTATTTGTCGGTGCCGACTATCTTGGCGGCATACTTTTCTTTGTTAGAAAACTCCACCTTTACGTCTGTCGCGCCATCCACCACGTGATTATTCGTAATGATGTAACCATCCGGACTGACGATGACGCCCGACCCGAGGCTGGTCTCGCGCTGCGATTTCGGCTGCTGCATCTCCGGCACGCGCCCGCCGAAAAACTGGCGGAACATCGGATCGTCAAACATGCCGCGCGGGATTTGCTGCGCCTTGATAACTTTGGACGACGAAATATTCACCACCGCCGGCATCGCTCGCTTCACTACCGGCGAGAAACTCGTCAACGGTCCTTCGCTGACCGCAGCCGCGTGCGCGGTGTCGATAAAAACGGGAACTCGATGCTGCCCCAGCGTGACGAACAGCGCGCCGGCCAGCAGCGCAATCGTAAACAACATAACAGCCGTTGATGTTCGGATGTGACCCTTCATAGTTCTTATGCTTCCTTCCGAGCCGGCTCTTTTTCCCGGCTCGCGATTTTAGATTCAAACTTCAAATTCCCCGACGCATCCACATCCACTCCGACGTGATATCCGTCGCGTACTTCGCCGCCCAGGATCTTGCGCGCCATGGGCGTTTCAATTTCGCGCTGGATCGCCCGCTTCAGCGGACGAGCGCCATAAGTAGGATCGAAGCCGGTGCGAACCAGATGCCCGCGCGCCCGATCGGTCAATTCAATTTCGATATGCCGCTCCGCCAGCCGCTTGCGCAGACCGTTGAGCTGGATCTCCACAATTTCTTTCAAATGTTCTTCCGACAGGGCGTGGAACACGATGATCTCGTCCACCCGATTCAAAAACTCCGGCCGGAAATGATGCCGCAACTCGTCCAGAACCGTCCCTTTCATCCGCTCGAACCCTTCGCCACTGAACGTAGTACCGCTATACTCCAGAATCCTGTGGCTGCCGATGTTCGAGGTCATAATCACGATCGTGTTCTTGAAGTCGACGGTGCGACCCTGCCCGTCTGTAAGACGCCCGTCGTCAAGGATTTGCAACAGGACGTTGAACACGTCGGCGTGGGCCTTCTCGATTTCGTCGAAAAGCACCACACAATATGGACGACGTCGCACGGACTCCGTTAGTTGCCCCCCTTCTTCATAACCTACGTAACCCGGCGGAGCGCCGATCAGCCGCGCCACCGCATGCTTCTCCTGATATTCCGACATGTCGATGCGAATCATGGCCTTTTCGTCGTCGAACAGGAATTCGGCGAGCGCTCGGGCCAATTCGGTTTTGCCGACGCCGGTGGGTCCCAGGAAAATGAAGCTACCGATCGGCCGGTTGGGATCCTTTAATCCGGACCGGGCCCGCATCACCGATTCCGCCACCGCTTCGACAGCCTCATCCTGACCAATGACCCGCTTGTGCAGCTCTTCTTCCAGGTGCAACAGCTTCTGCATTTCGCCTTCGAGGAGCTTCGAAACCGGAACGCCGGTCCAGCGGCTGACCACTTCAGCGATATCTTCCTCGTCCACTTCTTCTTTCAATAGCCGCTTGCCGGATTGTTTCTCGGCCAGCCGAGCCTCTTCGGCTTTTAGTTTCCGGTCGAGTTCGGCTAGCTTGCCGTACTTCAATTCGGCAGCTTTGTTCAGGTCGTATTGCCGCTCGGCCTTCTCGATTTCCACGCGAGTCTGTTCCAGTTGCTCGCGCAACGCACGCAGACGCTGCACGCCTTCTTTCTCGGCCTGCCACTGTGCTTTCAAGGCCGACGAATCGGCTTTGAGATCCGCCACTTCCTTCTCGATCTTCTTCAATCGGTCTTTGGAAGCCGCATCGGATTCCTTCTTCAGCGCCTCGCGCTCGATTTCAAGCTGCATGATCCGGCGCAGCGTTTCATCCAACTCCGCGGGCATGGAATCGATTTCGGTGCGCAGTTTGGCAGCTGCCTCGTCTACCAGATCGATTGCCTTGTCCGGCAAAAACCGGTCCGTGATGTAGCGATTCGAGAGAACCGCCGCGGCAACCAAAGCCGAATCCTTGATTCGTACACCATGATGAATTTCATAGCGTTCCCGCAGGCCACGCAGGATGGAGATGGTATCTTCCACCGTCGGCTGATCCACGAACACGGTCTGGAATCGGCGTTCCAGCGCCGCGTCCTTCTCAATGTACTTGCGGTATTCGTCGAGCGTGGTCGCGCCAATGCAGTGCAGCTCGCCGCGCGCGAGCATCGGCTTCAGCAGATTGCCCGCGTCCATGGCGCCTTCCGCTTTTCCGGCGCCGACCACGGTATGCAACTCGTCGATAAAGAGAATGATCTGCCCGTCGGAAGACTGGACCTCTTTCAGAACGGCTTTCAACCGCTCTTCAAACTCTCCGCGGAACTTCGCGCCTGCGATCAGCGCGCCCATGTCGAGCGAAACGACGCGCTTGTCTTTTAAACCTTCCGGAACGTCGCCGCGCACGATGCGTTGCGCGAGGCCTTCGACAATCGCGGTCTTGCCTACGCCCGGCTCGCCGATCAATACCGGATTGTTCTTGGTTCTACGCGACAAGACTTGAACGACTCGGCGAATCTCATCGTCGCGTCCAATTACTGGATCGAGCTTGCCTTGCGAGGCAAACTGGGTCAGATCGCGGCCGTATTTTTCCAGTGCTTCATAAGTCGCTTCCGGATTCTGATTGGTCACGCGCTGGCTGCCCCGAACTTCCTGCAACGCCCGCATCAACCGCTCGCGCGTGACGCCGAATTCCCGGAACAACTTTCCCGCCGGTCCTGCATCATCTGTTAAGGCGAGCAAAACATGCTCAACAGAGGTGAAATCGTCCTTCAGCCGCTTGGCTTCATCTTCGGCTTGGGTCACCAGCTTGGTGAGGCGCTGGGTGACGTAAATCTGGTCGGGACCACCCGACGGTCCAGAGACCTTGGGCAGCCGGTCCACTTCCTGTTGAACGCGCGACCGCAGACTGTCGGTTTTGACATCCGCTTTGTTGAGGATAGACGGAGCCAGTCCGCCCTCCTGCTCGAGCAGGGCAAGCAGCAGGTGCTCTACCTCAATCTGCTGGTTCCCATGCTGAACCGCAATGGATTGAGCTGCCCGGACCGCTTCCTGCATTTTTTCGGTAAATCGGTTGAAATCCATAAGTGCTTACCAGTTAGATGCCAAACCTTAGTGTTTGGTTGTCAACTAAATTAAGCATAGCACCAGTATGGCATACCGGGCAAGATATTTCTAGGTAAGCCTATTGCTTGTAGTATCTTACGAAACGACCTTTACCGGGTAGCGGTCGAAGTGGACCGCACCTGACAACGCTCAAAACCAGAGGTCCAGTCGCGATCGCTTTGCGCCCCCAGCCGTCACTGGCCATTCCAGAAAGCGTCAGCTTCACTTGCGTTCATAGGGCGTTCCCAGCCTTCTTCCCACGAAATCTCTCCCCGCATCGCTCCCAGCTGCGGCGTTCGACGGGAATTCGCCCGCACTAAACGGGCTACAGGACGACCGTGCCGGGCGATAATAACCTCTTCGCCATCCTCGATCAAATCGAGGAGTTTAGAGAGCTGAATCTTGGCTGCATGCACGCCAACGGTCATATCCGTCCCTCTAGGGACAACGCCTGCTCCCATCCCTCTAGATCCACGAGCTTGGAAAGCTGCCTGTTGGCGGGTTGGACGGTCAGAATCATGGCTCGATCCTAGACGCTTTCTAAAATCCGATGAATACGGCAAATCATTGATTTGCCAATGCCCGGACAGCGAACGCCGTCGCGATCAACGGATCATCTTCCTTCACCAAATTCTCCGGATTCGACCAGCTTCCATCGCGCCGTTGGGTTCGTTTTAGCGAATCGGCGATGGCGGTATCGCCGACGTCGCGCATCGCCCGGAAAGCTGCCGTCGCCGAAGCAGCGTAATAGAAGGCTAAACCCTTGGGCCAGCGCTGATAGGCTTCGCCCACGAAACCGGGGACCGCCATGTCGCGATGATGCGAGACCAGCCAGTTGTGTGCCGCCCGAATGCGGGGATCTCCCGCCGACCGCCCGATCGCGAGCAGGGCGAGGATTCCGTCAGCGGTGGTAGTGCCATAACTTCGGAAATGTCCGCCGTCCTGTCCGGCTTTGTTCGTATCCACTTCCGTGGTCGAGAAGAAGAAGCCGCCGTCGGAATCCTTCGGATTCTGCGGATCGAAATTCTGGCAGCGCTCGACGAAGATGCGGGCTCGCGCGAAAGCCGGATCATCCGCCGCTACTCCAGCAGCGTGCAGCGCTTCCACCACATAGCGTGTCATGGATAAATCGACGTGGCCCGGATTTGGCGGCGGATGCTGGATGCCGCCCATGCCCCACGCTCCATAGGGCGCATCCGCCGGCTTCCAGCCATTCTCTTCGCTGAACTGCATGCGGCGAAGATACGCGACCATCGGCCGGATGTCCTGCTCCCAGCCCGATCGCTTTGCCTTGCACAGCGCGCTGACGGCCAACGCAGTTGCGTAGTTCGGATAATCCGGCAGGCTCGGATCTTTCATCCCGAGCACTCCGTCCGCGCTCGTGTTCTCCCGGATGAACCGGATCGCACGATCCAGCTTGTCTGCGGGCAGCCGGTACTCGCTGCCCGGGACACCCATCAGCGCATCCAAAACAAACGGTGTCAGAGATTGTCCGGAACGCAGCAATCCGTACGTATGGCTGGGCCAGCCTCCATCGCGCGCCTGGTGGTCCCAAAGATAATCCGCGGCCGCCGCGAGAGCCGATTGCGGTCTTCGGGAACAACCGGCTCCCAGAACAAGTGCGATGATCGCGATGGCAAGCTTAATTGGTTTTCTCCCGGTCGACAAGCATCACTAGAATAGCAGCGCTCGTAACCGCCACTCGCCCGGTGATGCAGTGGTGTCCGGCCCAAGTGCCGTCTTCGTTCTGCAGCTTGAGCAGCTTGGCTTTGATGTCGCTGTTCCACTTTTGCCACTCCTCGCCTCCGGCACGATGCAGGCTGTCACTGATGTTGAGATAAGAGAAGAACTCTTCGCCGCCGAAGGATCCGAATCCCAGCACGTACTGCGGACTGGCCAGCTTGTCGGCCATGGCTTTGATCTGCCGCGCATTATCGCGGCGATCTTTTTCGGTGCGGCTCAACTGTTCCAACGCCTGCGCGTCTTGATATAACGGAACGCCCGCGCTGGCGGCATAGGATTGCGACGACTTTGCGGTGTAGTCCTGCACTTTCGCCATGGAATCGTTCGACACAGCGACGCCCTTCTGCTTCGCCACGTACAAACTATGCGAGGCCATGGACGTTCCGAGAATCGGCGCCCATCCGCCCGCGACGTTCCAGCTTCCGTCCTTGAGCTGATTCTTTTGGATTTTGGCAATGCACTTTTGGAGCGCCTGACGGACACGAGCGTTGGCTCGCGCATTTCCCATCTCGCCGTCGAGTTCGGCGAGCAGTTTCGAGGTGAGGAATGTATCGATGCAGGGTCCCAGCTTGCGCTGGATCTGCGTGCCGTTCAGATTTGTGATCTGCAAACCTTCGGCTGGGCTTTCTTCCACGTGTCGCAGGATGAAATCCACCGCGCGCAGCAGCGACGCTTGATACTCGCCGTGCGTCGGAGTGCTGCCGGCGTGCAGCAGCGCCGTCGCCGCGACGGCCGTGTTCGCGACGTCGTTGCCGTTCGATTCCAGCCGCTCCCCTTGCCGGACGTACGACGTTTCACCGCCATCCTGGCCCCACCCGCCGTCCTTGCCTTGGGTTGAAACCAGCCACTGCACCCCTTTTTGGACCGCCGCGGTTACGGGGTCGTCTTTAATTCTGGAACCTGACAATAGCGCTGCGAACGCGAGCGCACAGATCGCAATCCA
This sequence comes from Bryobacteraceae bacterium, assembly GCA_035295865.1. Taxonomy (GTDB): domain Bacteria; phylum Acidobacteriota; class Terriglobia; order Bryobacterales; family Bryobacteraceae; genus Palsa-89. Next base: position 991 of record DATGIH010000081.1, on the reverse strand, counting down.
TTTCATGTTGGAACCTCCTTCGCCGGCGCCGTGGCGCACGCACTAGTGCGTGCGCCACGCTGCTTCAGTTAGGAATGTTGCGGCGAGAAACTTCCTTTCAGATCGGCGAAGAAAAATCCGTCGCGTTCGACGATTTCCCCGGTTTCCACTGGAATAGGCGCGCGAAACATGGGTCCGTCATAGACGAACGAATGGAACTCGCCGTTTTCGCCGCACGGGTCAACAATTGGAGGCAGATCGTTCAGAAAGGCTGTGTCGAACTCACGTCCGGCGAATTCGCGTCCCAGCTTCTTCGGATCGACGCAGGTTACCCGCGCCCGAAGCCCCGCGCCGATCATCGAAAGCGCGAGCTCGCGGGTCGGCATTTGCCACACCGGAAAGACGGGTTCCAGTCCGGCGCCCGCCAGCTGCCGCTCGCGATATGCGCGAATGTCCGCCAGAAACAGATCGCCGAACGCGATGGCTTGCACGCCTTCGCGGATAGCGTGCTTGCACACGCCGCGCATGCGCCTCGTACTCTTCGTTCGAACACGGCCAGGGCAGGGGAACTTTCCAGAGCGGTAATCCGGCAGACTCGGCTTGCAGTTCGACGAGTTCGCTGCGGACCGCGTGCATGGCCACGCGATCGAAAGCTTCATTGAATGTGGTGATGAGCGAGACTATCTGAATGCTGGGGTCTTGCCGCAGCAGGTGCAACGACCACGCGCTGTCTTTTCCACTGGACCAAGAAAGCGCTACGCGTTTCAAGCCGTAACGGCGACGCGTTCTCGTGCGGCCACTGTCCGGCTCAACCAGGCGTGCAGTCCGAACAGGATCGCGGTGAAGATCAAATCGCTCAACAGCGTCCGGCCGAAGAAGGGAATGGCCGCGTTGTAGCAATTTGCCAACCCGGCGGCGGTTTTGGGATACCCGTCAAACCACAGCCAGCTTCCGAAATTCGAGATCAGGAAAAACTGCATGCTGCTCACGATACTGACGACGGCGATCTTCG
>DATGIH010000080.1:0-8005 GCA_035295865.1 Bryobacteraceae bacterium | reverse complement strand
ATCCAAGCGGGCTATGCGGTTCCCGCGATTGCGGCCTCGGGCGAGCAGGCGCTGCGCAGTATCGAACAAACCTCACCGAACTTAGTTCTGATGGATATTCACCTTCAAGGACCCAGCGATGGCATCGCAGTGGCCGCTCAGGTCCGCGATCGATTCAAAATTCCCGTGGTCTTTCTCACTGCATACGCAGACAAGCCTACGCTCGAAAAGGCCAAAGGAAGCGGCGCGTTCAACTATCTGGTTAAGCCGATCGGACACGTTAATCTTGCGAGCACCATTGAAGTCGCGCTCTACCGGCATCGGGTGGAGCAGGAAATGGAAAAGCGAGAGGCGTGGATGCAGACCGTGCTCGATTCCATCGCCGACGCAATCGTGGTCACTGACAAAGCGGGCAAGGTTCAGCTCTTGAATCCCACTGCGGAGCGCCTGACCGGATGGACCAGCCGCGAAGCCGCGGGAAGACAGTTTTGGGAAGTCGCCCAGCTTGCGGTGGGGGACCGGGAAATCGCGGACGACTTGCAAGCGGCCATACGCGCGGGTATCCCTCTGGAACTGCCGCGCGAAGCGCGGCTGATTTCGCGGGAAGGCCGCGTGTATTTGGTGGAGGGACAAATCGCGATCAGCCGGGTCAAGAATCAACCGACAGGAACAGCCATCTCGTTCCGCGACGTTACCGCCCGGAATTGGGATGAAGCTCAGGTCCGTCAGGATCAAAAGATGGCCGCCGCCGGCCAGCTCGCCAATGGGCTGGCACGCGATTTCAAGCGCCTTCAGAAGGTCGTTCTCCAATACAGCGAACAGATTCTTCTTGAGATGGATCCGGAGAACCCGTATCGGGACCGGTTGCAGGCCATCCATCGAGCGGGCAATCGAGCGACATTGTTGGCAAGCCAAGTGGCGGGGTTGTGCCGCAAGGAGCCCGTAGAGCCGCGCGTTGTCGACCTGAACCCGTTGTTGAACCAATTTCTTCCTATGCTGAAGCGGTTGGCAGGTCCCGCGATTGCGGTCGAAACCGGCTTCGGTGCAGAACTCGGGCAGATTCGAGGCGATACCGGTCAACTGAAACAGATCGTACTCAACCTGGTTCTCAACCTGCGCGACGGATTGCCGGAGGGCGGCGTAATTCGGATTCAAACGAACAACGTTGAGCTGCCCGGCCGGACCCCTTATTATGCCGGGTCGGAGTCCTACATCCGTTTAACTATCGAAGGACAAGGCGCGGCCAAACCCGATTCCGGCGCTCAGCCGAAGTTAGAGCCTTTAATTGCCGGTCACAAGCCAGGAATGGGCTTGGGCCTTGCGGTGGTGGATGCCATGGTTCACGCCGCGGATGGTTTGATTTGCGCGGACGCCCAACCGGGCGGCGGACCGCGCTTTGAAGTCTTTCTGCCTCGTTGGCGCGAAGCGGAGCAGTCTGTTCAGTTGAGTGCACCACCATCCGCCGCGGAGCCACGCCGTCTCAAACGAGCGACGAAAAGGGTGGAGAAAACCAATTGAACACCGAAGCGATTGAACTCTTGCTCGTGGAAGACAATCCCGCCGATGAAGAGCTTACGCTGCATGTACTGGAGAAGAACAATCTAGCCAATCGAATCCACGTGGTCCGGGATGGCGTCGAAGCGGTGGAGTTTCTCTTTGAGAATTCGGGAACCATTCCCCGGCTGATCCTATTGGACCTGAAACTTCCGCGCCTGAGCGGATTGGAAGTGCTGGCACGCATCAAGCAGGATGCGCGAACCAGAAAGATTCCGGTGGTCGTGCTCACCTCGTCGCGAGAGGACGTGGATCTCAATACCTGCTACGAACTCGGAGTCAACAGTTACATCGTGAAGCCGGTGGATTTCATCCAGTTCACGGAGTCCATCCGGCAACTGGGACTCTATTGGCTGCTCTTCAACGAACCCGCGCGCGCCTATAACCAACAGCGCGCCTGAGAAACAAGATGAGCATGCGCCGATTCCTCGCGTATCGCCGTTTTGAATCGTGGCCTGTGCGTTATCTCGGCGCCATCGCTTTAGCCGAAGCTGGGCCGCTCACGTGCCTTCCGTTGCGCGCTCTGCATTTCACGCCGTTGGTCCCGCGGGCGCCTTTCATTGTCATCAGTGCCCTCGCGCTCGGGCTAGGGCCCGGTCTCGTTACCACGCTAATCTGCGTCGTCGAAGCTATTTACGAGACATGGAAACTGACGGGCTCTCTGGGGGCGATCACCGCCACGGACTGGGAGCGCGCCATTGTCATCGGATTCACCGGGGTCTTCGCGAGCGTGATGGCAGAGCGGCTGACAAAATCGTACGCGCAGTTAAAGGATGCCAATCGAAAGAATGCATCCGTTTTGGAAAGCATTTCCGACGGCTTCCTCACCCTGAACCGGAAGTGGTGTTTTACTTATGTAAATCCCGCGGCGGCTCGCATGACTGGGCTGGCGGCGGAAGAGTATTTGGGAAAAAACCTCTGGGAATTGTGGCCCCACGCCGCGGCCTCCGGATTTGGCGCGGCTTATCTGCGGGCGGTGCGCGACAATGTACCAGTTCAGGTAGAGGCGTTTTACCCGGACCCTCTCAATGCCTGGTTCGAGGTTCGATGCTATCCGTCGGCGGAAGGGTTAACGGTCTTCTTCAACAACACCTCGGAACGCCGGCGGCGGGAAGAGCAGTTGCGTTTTTTTGAATCGGCCGCCCTGCAAACCAGCGATGGAGTTTTGATTCTGAAGATTTCCGGCGACGGCGCTCTCAATGGCGAGCCGGTCTTTCTCAACTCCGCTTTCGAGCGAATTACCGGCTTCGGCATGGAGGATCTCAAACGGGAGGGATTACAGGTTTTGATCGCTCCGGCTGAAATCCATTCCGATTCCACGTACCTGGAACGATCCACACGCCGCAAGAATGGCTGCGAATTCTGGGCGGAATACACGTTCACGGCAATCGAGGATGTGGACGGCGCCCAGACGCATTGGGTTTGCACGCTGCGCGACATTACGGAGCGCAAACGCGCCGAAGAAGCCGCCCGATTGTTTACCTCGATCGTCGAGCACTCCGACGACGCCATTGTTAGCAAGACTCTGGATGGCGTGATTCTTACCTGGAATAAGAGCGCCGAGAGAATTTACGGATATTCCGCCGGTGAGATGGTCGGCCAAAATATCGCCCGGCTGATGCCGCCTGGGAATTCATCCCAGCTCACGGAGATTTTCGACAATCTCCGCCGCGGAGAGCGGCTCGAGCATGTTCTCACCCAGCGCGTGCGCAAGGACGGCAGCCTGATTGCCGTATCGGTCACTATTTCTCCGCTTCGCGACGCCGCCGGATACATCGTGGGGGCGTCCGCAATCACGCGCGACGTTACCGAACAACAGAGAGTGGAGAAAGCGCTGGCGCTGAGCGAAGAGCGCTACCGGTCGCTGGCATTCGCCACTTCGCAGATCGTGTGGACAGCGAATGTCCACGGCGAAGTTATTGAAGACATCCCGATGTGGCGCGCATTCACCGGCCAAAGTGAAATGGAGGCGTTGGCCATGGGCTGGATCGCAGTGGTGCATCCGGAAGATCGCGAGCGAACCCGCGAAGTATGGCTGCGCGCGGTGAAAATCCGCAGCTTTTACGACACGGAGTATCGTTTGCGGCGCGCCGACGGTGCGTATCGCTGGATGGCTGTGCACGCCGCTCCAGTGCTGGAAGTGGACGGAACAATCCGGGAGTGGGTGATCACCTGCGCCGACATTGAGGATCGAAAACAAGCCGAGGCGGAGATTGCCAAACTCAACGAAGAGCTGGAACAGCGTGTACTCGATCGCACCGCTGAGCTGGAAGCCGCCAACCGTGAATTGGAGGCCTTTTCTTACTCGGTCTCGCACGATTTGCGAGCTCCCCTGCGTGCAATGGACGGCTTTTCGCGAATCCTCTTGGAAGAATATTCTTCCGGTCTTCCCGAAAAGGCGCAGCACTATCTCACCGTGATCCGAAGCAATGCCGTACAGATGGGGGAGTTGATCGACGACCTGTTGGCGTTCGCGCGGTTGAGCCGCCAGCCCTTGAATAAACAGCCGGTCGCGTTAGATGACTTGGTAAAGCAAGCGTTGGAAGATTTGGCGATCGACCGCGAAGGGCGGCGGGTGGAAATGCTGGTAGGCGATCTTCCCGCTTGCGAGGGAGATCCGCAGTTACTCAAACAAGTGCTGATTAATCTGCTTTCGAACGGATTGAAGTATACGCGCGCGCGCGATGTCGCCCGGATCGAAGTGGGGGCCATCACCGCGACCGGACCCAATCCGCCCATCTACTACGTTCGCGACAACGGCGTTGGCTTCGACATGCGATACGCCAACAAGCTGTTTGGTGTATTTCAGCGATTGCACGGAGCGAAGGAATATCCCGGGACCGGCGTCGGTCTTGCCATCGTGCAACGAATTGTCCATCGCCACGGAGGCCGCGTGTGGGCGGAAGCTCAAATCAACCATGGCGCGACATTCTATTTCATGTTGGCTCAGGCCGGAACTAAATCAAATGAGGAACTGTTAGCATGTTCGAGCCACAACTAGCCGAACCACGGGGGGGTGGCGCCACCAGCATTCCAATTCGGGTCTTGATTCTCGAAGATCGCCCAGAGGATGCCGAACTGATGATCCACGAACTTCGCCGGAGCGGCTACGAACCGGTCTTGTTGCGCTTCGAGACGGAAGCCGATTATCTGGAAGGCCTGAAGTCAGAGCCGGATGCTATCCTAGCGGACTATCGGATGCCGCAGCTCGACGCTCAGCGGGCGCTGGAACTGCTCCAACAGCAGGGCTTGGACATTCCGTTCCTGGTAGTTTCCGGCACCGTGGGCGAGGACGCAGCGGTCGCTCTGATGCGCCAGGGTGCAACCGATTATCTTTTGAAGGATCGGCTTCGGAGGTTGGGGCCTGCCGTCCGGCGCGCCCTGGCGGATAAACAGATCCGTCAGGAAAAGCGGGAGGCGGAGAAGGCCCTGAGGGCCAGCGAAGCCCGCTTCTATTCCTTTATGGCGCACAATCCGACTCTCGCTTTCATCCAGGATCGCGACGGCCGAATCCTATATATGAACCAGACCTGCGAGCAAGCGTGGTCCATGAAATCGATTGGCGAATCCGGGAGAACTCGGGAGCTGGGGCCGGAAGATTTGTCGGTGCTCGAAAGCGGTAATGTTTCTCGCACCATTGAGGACTTAACTCTGCCCAGCGGCGAGGTCCGCCATCTGCTTTCACACCGTTTTCCGTTCGATGACGCAGCGGGACGCCGCATCCTGGGCGGGATTTCAATGGATGTCACCGACCAGATGCGCACTGAGCGCGCTCTCTCTACAGCCCTAGCCGCGCAGCAAACGCTACTCAAAGAAGTGCACCATCGCGTAAAGAACAACCTGCAGATTATTTCAAGTTTGATCAATATGCAGGCGGAGCTGCTCTCCGATCCGCAACAGCGCCAGGTTTTTCAGGATAGCCAGCTGCGGGTGCAAGCAATGGCCATGATTCACGACCGGCTGTGCGGAAATAACGATCTGGAACATGTCGCGTTTCACGAATACGTGGAAGCGCTGGCGCGGGATCTGTTCGCAGCCCACGGAACAAATGAAAACCGCATCCAACTGCGGCTGGCTCTAAAACCCGTTTCTCTTGAACTGAACCAGGCGATTCCCTGCGGCCTGATTCTGAACGAACTGGTGCAAAACGCTCTCAAATATGCCTTCCCAAACTCGCGCCAGGGACAGATCGAGATCGGCTTGAGCTCTGACAAGAATGGCGGTGTGACGCTCCAGGTAGCCGATAACGGCGTGGGAATGCCCGCGGGAACTTCGCAAAAGCGAACCCTTGGCCTGGAGATCGTCAACGTATTGACGCGACAGCTGGGCGGGACGCTCACACGAGACCGGGGGACTGGTGTCAGCGTGAAGCTGGTATTTCAGAAGACCGGTACAGAAATCGTCGAACCGCCAATCCTCGCCAAGAGCACGCAGAGCAGCAGCTTCTGAACCCGCAGAGAGATCCGGGGCGGCCGCATTTCCGTAGATACTAATAGAAAGCACATGCGAACCCGGATCCTTCTGCTCGCCGCAAGCGCGGTCCTGACGGCTTGGGGTGCGCCCACGGCCAAGAAACCCGGCGCCATCGAATGGCAACCCTGGTCCGACGCGATTTTCGATCAAGCCAAGCGCGAAAACAAATTCGTCCTGCTGGATCTCGAAGCGGTCTGGTGCCACTGGTGCCACGTCATGGACGAGACCACTTATAAGACACCTGAGGTTATCGGATTGATCCAATCCAAGTACATCCCAGTACGCGTGGATCAGGATTCGCGGCCGGATTTGTCCAATCGCTACGAAGACTATGGCTGGCCGGCCACGGTGATCTTCGGGCCCGGCGGCGGGGAGATCGTCAAGCGGCAAGGCTACATCGAGCCGCGACAGATGATCGGGATGTTGAAAGCCGTGATCGCCGATCCAACACCTGGTCCCTCGGTCCGTCCCGAGCCGGAGATGAAGTTTCCGGAAAGCGCGGTGATGCCGGCCGATCTTCGGGAAGAGCTGGAACGCCGCTATTTCGGGCAATACGATGCCAAGCACGGGAGCTGGGGATTCGATCAGAAGTTCTTGGATTGGACATCCACGGAGTACGCCATGGCGCGCGCGCGCACGGGCGATGCGAAGTCGGGGGAAATGGCGCGCCAATCGCTGAACGCGCAGTTCCATCTGATCGATCGAGTGTGGGGCGGAGTCTACCAATACTCGGTGGGGGGCGATTGGAACGAGCCGCACTTCGAGAAGATCATGAATTTCCAGGCCGGCAATCTGCGGATCTATTCGCTGGCGTATGAAGAATCGCACGATCCGGAATATTTGAAAGCGGCGCAAGACGTGCAGCGGTTCCTGAAGACGTTTTTAACCAGTCCCGAAGGCGCATTTTACGTCAGCATGGACGCCGATTTAATCGAAGGCAAGCACAGCGCGTCGTACTTCAAGCTGGATGACGCGGGGCGGCGCAAGCTGGGCGTGCCTCGCATCGACAAGCACATCTACTCGCGGGAAAACGGCTGGGCGATTGATGCTGTGGCGATGCTTTATGCTGCTACAGCCGACGCTCAGTATCTGGATGAGGCAACTCGCGCCGCGCGGTGGATTCTTGAGAATCGCGCGCTGGACGGCGGCGGGTTTAAACATGGTGAGCAGGATGCCGGTGGCCCTTATTTGGCGGACACATTAACCATGGCGCGGGCGTTTTTGACGCTCTACCAAGTGACTGGCGATCGGGCTTGGCTTGGACGGGCGGAGGTAGCCGCAAAATTCATCCAAGCCAATTTCGCGGGCGGGCAGGCGGGTTTTATTACGTCGAAAGCGCCCACGGATCGTTCCTACACTCCGAAGCCGGAACGCGATGAGAACATCCTGCTCGCGCGATTCACGAATCTGCTTTCCCACTACACCGGTAACGCGGAATATCACGGCATGGCCGAACGAGCGATGCGTTATCTGGCGGCGCCCATGGTTGCGAAGTATCTTCCGACGGCAGGAACGCTGCTGGCGGATCGCGAGATTTCGAGCGATCCAATTCACATGACGGTCGTCGGTCACAAAGACGACCCGGTGGCGCAGGCTTTGTTTCACGCCGCGGCCGCGTATCCATCCGGTTATTTGCGCTTGGAGTGGTGGGATACGCGCGAGGGCCGTTTGCCCAATCCGGATGTGCAGTATCCGGAATTGAAAACAGCGGCCGCGTTTATCTGCACCGGCAACACATGTTCGTCGCCCATCCGCGATGCCGAAACAGTTCGTGCGCGGGCGGATAAGCTCACGCGAGCCGCGGTTTCAAAAGCGCCTTGACCGCGGTTTCGAACTAAAAGGCGAGATATCCGAGATAGCCGAGTCCGCCGCCGATCAGCGCGCCGGCCAACACATCGCTCAGGAAATGCATGCCGAGGAGAATCCGCGAGGCCGCGATACTGAGAGCGCAGAAACCGAGGCCGATGGTCAGGTTCGGATAGAAAAGCGCAAGAGGAAC
>DATGIH010000079.1:0-2777 GCA_035295865.1 Bryobacteraceae bacterium | reverse complement strand
CGACGATTTCTTGGTGAAGGAAGCTGCGTTGCCGACCCATCTTTGGTTGATCCCCGCGGAAGGCGGCGAGCCGACGCGTTTGACCTCGGGCGATTGGACGCTGCCCGTGAGCCATCCGCCAAGTTCGCCGGCATCGCCGATTGCGTGGTCGCCCGACGGCCGATCGATCGCATTTGTGCAAGTGGAAACGCCCCATTCCGGTGACGCCGATCGCAGCACGCTGCAAATTCTCGATATCGAGAGCGGGCAAATTCACGGCGTGACGGGGAAAACGAAGCACGAGGGCTATCCGCAGTTTTCGCCGGATGGCACGCGCATCGCGTACTGGTTTCCCCGCGATGGCCAAACCAAGAACGTGAACGAAGCTTACTGGGTTCCCGCGAGCGGCGGCGAAGGCAAGAACGTTACGCAGGCGATCGATCGCAATATTCAGCGCGCCATCTGGATGCCCGGCGGCAAGTCCCTGCTGGTTGGAGCAAACGATGGCACAACGGTTGGTCTTTGGATTCAGCCGGTGGATGGGGGCGCGGCCCGGCGAATTGCGCTGGGAAAAGCGTGCCCCAATTCTGCATTCTGGGTGGATGTCGCGGTGGGGCGCGACGGCGAGATCGCATTCGCGGGAAGCGAGCCGCAGCATCCAGCGGAGCTTTACTATTTGGCATCGCCCAATGGTCCGCTGAAACGGCTCACGGATTTCAATCAAGAAGTAGCGGCGCTGCAATTGGGAAAAACGGAAACGCTGGAATGGCAGGGTCCGGACGGTTTTCACTTGGATGGCGTTGTGACTTATCCGCCCGATTTCGCGCCGAACCGAAAATATCCGTTGGTGCTTTATGTTCACGGCGGGCCACGATCGGCTTCGAAAGAAGTGTTTTCCCCGCGCGCGCAGATGCTGGCGGCGCACGGGTGGGTGATTTTCGAGCCGAACTATCGCGGCAGCGACAATCTGGGAAACGCGTTTCAAGCGGCAATTTGGAATGACGCGGGCGATGGTCCCGGGCGCGATGTGATGTCGGGAGTGGAGCTGCTCGAGAAGCGCGGGTGGGTGGACGAGACACGGCTCGCGGTGTCCGGCTGGTCCTATGGCGGATACATGACCACCTGGCTGCTGGGGCACTATCCGGTTTGGAAGGTCGCGATCGCGGGAGCGGCGGTGACGAACTGGCTGGATCAATATAATTTGGGCGATGCGAACGTACGAAGAGGAGCGGCCTTTGGTGGTTCGCCCTACGTCGGCGATCATATGGCGGCTTACCTGGAACAATCGCCCATCACGTATGCCGACAAAATCAAGGCACCGACGCTGATTTTATCCGACACAGGCGACTACCGCGTGCCGATCACACAGTCCTACGAGCTGTACCACGCGCTGAAAGACAACGGCGTGCCGACCAAGTTTTTCGCTTATCCTGTTGTTGGCCACAGCCCGGCGGATCCGGTGCGGCTGCGCGACGTGGATCGCCGGTGGATCGAGTGGCTCAAAGAATATTTGGGCTCCGGCAGTGGGGCGGAAGCGACCCGGTGACTAAGGCTCAATAGGCAAGTGGATGCCAGCGATGCTGAGTTGCTTACCAAATCCGATGCGAATTTCCGGATTCGCTTTGGTGGATTTCGGGATCAGCAAGTTGATCTGATAAAGTCCTGCGAAGCCCGGAGCGATTCCTGCGTACTGGACCGCGCCGTTGCTCGCGGTTGCGCCAGCGAGCGTCAACCTGAACTGCGCAGACGCTACCAGCGGCGCCGCGTCGTTAAAAAGCTGCCCGTAAGGAACCGGCGGCAAAGTCTGGCCGAGGCCGGTGGCGTAGAGAATAATGATTTCTCCGGGTTTGGCGGGTGCCTTGTCGGTGATTACGGTACCATCCGGGTGAATCGCGACTGCCGTCTTTGAATCGAGTTGAAAAAGAGCCGGTGAGGCGGCGGCAAGTGTGATCTTGATCGCAGGACCACTGTGGCCGTCCAAAACCACTTGCACTGTCGATGCACCTGGAAGCAAGTTGGCCGGCACGAGGAAGTTGACTTGATCCGGAGAAACGTAATACATCGTCGCGGGCAGATTTCCAACAGTTACGTGGACGCCGGTTCCCGGTAGAACCGTCGGTAGCACGCCACCCTGAATGTCGCCGGGGCTAATCGACGCCGTGACATAGGAAAGCCGAACGCCGTAAAGGGACGCGAGTGTGTTCGGCGCGAGCGAGTGAGTTTCGTTATCGGCGGCGTTGACGATTCCAGCCGCGGTATAAGAAGGACCAGCGTCGTCCGCGGAAAGAGCAGATGCAAGAAAACTGGCAGCGATCAACAGGATTGCAAACCGCATCGCCAAATTAGTGGCGAATTGCGGCGGAAGGTCTCAGGAATAACGCGGCACTGACGGATCGATTTCCAAGCTCCAGCGATCGATACCGCCCGCCATGCTTTGGCAAGCGTCGACGCCCTGTTCACGCAACCAGTTGACCACGTTGAGGCTGCGCACTCCGTGATGGCAAAAGACGATCAGTGTCCCGACGTCGGTCCGGGCATCCAGCCGGGATAATTCCGCCGGAACGGTTCGCATGGGAACCAATTCTGCGTTTTCGATGCGAGCCACCGCAAATTCGGCTGGCTCCCGCACGTCGATGAGAGCGATTTTCTCGCCGGAGTCTAAGCGGCGCTTCACTTCCTGCGGTGGGACCTCCAGGGGCAAGATCGGCTGAGACACAAGTTGATGATAGCCGATAGCAAACAAAGCGGCGCGGTCCACTGACAGAAAGGACCGCGCCAACCAGAGGAGGAGAAGGTTG
>DATGIH010000078.1:0-24360 GCA_035295865.1 Bryobacteraceae bacterium | reverse complement strand
GAGCAGTATTACGAACTGCCGCACACCGATCTTTATGTAGTAAAAGCGACGGGCGGCGACATCACGCGGGTTACGGGACTGGAAGGCAACATCGGTGCCATGACTTTGAGCCCCGATGGATCGCGCATGGCTTTCGCCGGTGCGATCGATGTCGGGCCGGATGGCAAGCAGCGGTCGTATAGCCAGTCCGATCTGTTTATTACTTCTCTACAGCCGGGTTCCACGCCGAAGAATCTGACTACCGGCTACGATTTCGACATCGCGGGCGGCATCGGCGGCGATCAGGCTCCGCCGCGCGGTGGCGGCCAATCCGCGCCGTTCTGGAGCAAGGACGGGCGCTTCATTTTCGTGAATGGAGCCGAAGAAGGCCGGTCCAATTTGAAGCGTATCGATGCGGAAACGGGCGAAGTGAAGCCGCTGACGCAGGGCGATCACGATGTGTTCGCCTATAGCGCAACGCCCGACGCTTCCAAAGCGGCCATCCTGATTTCGTCCCCGACGAAGATTGGCGATCTCTATTCGTTGGATGTAGCGGCAGTTGACGTTCGCCGGCTCACGCAGGTTAACGACGAACTGTTTTCTAAGATCGATCTCACCGAACCCGTCGCAATCTGGTACAAGAGCTTCGACGGCAAGCGCGTGGAGGCGTGGGTGCAGCGTCCGCCGGATTTTCAAGAGGGCAAGAAGTATCCGATGATTATCAATATCCATGGTGGTCCGCACGCTGCGTACGGATACACGTTCGATCACGAGATTCAGTGGATGGCGGCGAAAGGTTACGTGGTTCTGTATCCGAATCCGCGCGGCAGCACGACCTACGGGCAGGATTTCGGAAACATCATTCAATATGCGTATCCGGGCGACGACTTCAAGGACTTGATGGCCGGCGTGGACGATTTAATCGCGCGCGGCTGGGTGGATCCGGAGCGGCTTGGTGTTACCGGCGGCAGCGGCGGCGGATTGCTGACGAACTGGGTGATCGGTCACACGCAGCGATTCAAAGCAGCCGTATCGCAGCGCGACATCGCGGATTGGCGCGACTTCTGGTACACCGCCGACTTCACCCTGTTCACGCCAAGCTGGTTCCGCGGCGCGCCTTGGGAGCAGGAGGCGGACTTCAAGGCGCGATCGCCGATCACCTACATCAACGACATCAAGACACCGCTCATGCTGATCCTGGGCGAAGCGGACTACCGCACGCCTCCCGGATCGGGCGGCGAGCAGATGTTCCGGGCGCTGAAGTATAAAAAGATTCCGACCGTGATGGTGCGCTTTCCCAACGAGACGCACGAGCTGTCCCGTTCAGGTATGCCGAAACATCGCGTGGAACGGCTGCAGCATATCGTGTCGTGGTTCGATATTTATCTGCAGGGGAAAGAGATTCATACGTACGACGTCCAGTAAAACCAAGAAGCCACGGATACACACGGATAAGAAATTGTTTTATCCGTGTGTATCCGTGGCTCTTGGTTTTACCAGACTTTACACGGCTGCTCATGCACCATCGGCTGCCCAACCTTGCACGCGAACGCTCGCCCGAATTCCGGCATGTTTGACACAACTCCATTCACGCGGAATTCCAACAAGGAATGCGGGTTGGTGATCTGATTTAGCCGCTTGCTTTCGGGACGTTCGTCGCCGCAGGCCCATTGGGCCATGCCGACGAAGAAGCGCTGGTCAGGAGTAAGTCCGTCGATCGGTTGCAGATTCTGATTTTCGGTTGCGTGCTTCCACGCAAGATAGGCGAGGAATGTCCCGCCTAAATCGGCCAGGTCTTCGCCGAGCGTCAGCTTGCCGTTGCCTTTGATGTCGTCGACCACGGTGTACTGCGAGTATTGATTCGAAATGCAGCTTGCGCGCTCTTCGAACTCTTCGGCGTCCTTTTTGGTCCACCAATCTTTCAGGTTTCCTTCCCCGTCGAAGTGGCGGCCCTCGTCATCGAAGCCGTGGGTTAGCTCGTGGCCGATGGTCGCTCCGGTGTCGCCGTAGTTCGGTGCGTCATCCATCTTTGGATCGAACAGCGGAGGTTGCAGCACGCCGGCCGGAAAGTTGATGTCGTTCATTTGCGGATTGTAATCGGCGTTCACGGTGGGCGGCGTCATGTCCCACTCGGTACGGTCGAGTGGCTTGCCGATTTTGTTGAGCTGCCGGTGCGATTCAAAGATGGTCGCGCGGTCCACGTTTCCTTCATAATCGTCGCGCGCGATGGTGATGGAGCTGTAGTCGCGCCATTTGTCGGGATATCCGATTTTGTTTACGATGGCGTGAAGCTTTTCGAGCGCTTTCTTCTTGGTTTCAGGACCCATCCACGGCAGCTTTTCGATTTCGTTGCCCATGGCCAGCTCCACTTCCTTGGTCATCGCCTGCGTGCGCTGCTTGGTATCCGGACCGAACGTTTTTTCGACGAAAACTTTGCCGAGCGCCTCGCCCAGATCGCGATCCACGCGTTGCACGCATTGCTTCCAGCGCGCGGGCATCTGTTCGAGGCCGCGCAGATATTTGCCGAAGAAATCAAAATTCTCAGTGACAAATGCGGACGTGAGATAGGAAGCCTTGTCGTTGAGCAAATGGAATCGCAGGTAAGTTTTCCAATCGGCTAGCGCGCGCAATTTCAACTGGCGCTGGAGTTCCTTATAGAACGCGGGCTCGGAAACATTGATCGCGGCCGCATCGGGGACATCCGAGGCCTTGAAGTACGGCCCCCAGTGGAACGACGGGGTGAGCGCTTGAAGCTGCTCGGCAGTCATTTTGTGGAAGAGATTGTAGGGATCGCGCTGCTGCACACGAGTGAGTGACGCTTTGGCCAGCGCGGTTTCAATCGCCATTATGATTTGCGCGTCCGCTTTGGCTTTGATGCGGGTTTCTCCGGCGAGCTCCAGCAGTTTCGCCACGTGAACCAGATACTTCGCGCGTGTCTCCATCGATTTCTTATCCGTTTTGACGTAATAGTCGCGATCCGGCAATCCGAGGCCGCCGGCGTTTGCGAACGCGATGAAGTGTGTGGAATCGGCGAAATCCTGAGCGGAGGTGAAGTTGAACAAGGCGTTGACGCTAGTCAGGTGCAGGTGCGCGAGCAAACTGGGAAGGTCGGCGGTGGATTTCAACGCGGCGATCGCGGCGAGATCCGTCTTCAACGGGGCGAGCCCGGCTTTTTCGACGGTGGCTTCGTCCATGCAGGCGTGGAAATAGTCGCCGATTTCGGTTTCCACCTGGCTGCGATTGGGCGATGGCTTCGCGGCTTCCTCCAAAATGCCCCAAAGAAAACGACGGTTGTCTTCGGCGAGCTTGCCGTAAACGTCCCAACTCGACTGGTCGGGTGGAATCGGATTCTTCTTGATCCACGCGCCGCAGGAGTAGCGATAGAAATCGACGCATGGATCGACGGTGCGATCCATCGAAGTTACGTCGAGGCTTGGGCTGTAGGGCAGCGCGGTGAGCGGAGCGTCGGTGCTGGAAGATTGCGCGAACAAGGCGCAGGATGCAAGAAAGAGTGCGTATCTCACATTGCTATATTAAGACGTTTGGCGAACGACATCATTTCCGTAGGTTTAATTGGCTATGGCATCGCCGGCAGCGTGTTTCACGCTCCCATCATTCATGCTGTTCCCGGTTTGAATTTGACGTGCATCGTGCAGCGGACCGGCGACTCTGCCCTCAAAAGATATCCCGACGTGCGTTTGGTGAGAACGGTCGACGCAATGCTGGCGGATAAAAATATCCGGCTGGTGGTTGTGGCGACGCCCAATGATTCGCACTACGAGTTGACCAAGCGTTGTTTGCTGGCCGGACGCGATGTCGTGGTGGACAAGCCGTTCACGAATACGTTTCGTGAAGCACAAGACCTGGATCGAATGGCGCGCGATGCGGGGCGCTTGCTCTCGGTTTATCAGGACCGCCGGTACGACGGCGATTTTCGTACGGTTCAGAAGCTCATCGGATCCGGGGCGCTGGGGCGGCTGGCGCTTTTCGAATCGCACTACGATCGGTATCGCCTGGCACGGCGGCCGGGGCAATGGCGGGAATCGCCGGGTCCGGGCGCCGGCGTGATGTTCGATCTTGGCCCGCACCTGGTGGATCAAGCGCTGGTGCTGTTCGGCATGCCCGAGGCGATTTCGGCTGATGTTCGAATCGAGCGGGAAGACGCTGTGGTGGATGACGCGTTTGATATCGTGTTGCACTATCCGAAATTTCGGGCGGCGCTTAGAGGCACAATGATCGCGTACGTACCCAGGCCGCGATTTGTGTTGAATGGCACGCTCGGCACCTTCGTAAAACACGGCATGGATCCGCAGGAAAATGCCCTGAAGGCCGGTGCAGATGCTGGAACTCCCGGATGGGGCGAGGAACCCGAATCATGCTGGGGCACGCTGACGCTTGCTACCGAGAACGGTCCCGTTCGGCGGCAAGTACCCACTGACACCGGCGACTATCGATTGTTCTACGCCAACGTGCGCGATGCGATTCTCGGGAAAGCTCCGCTGGATGTTACTGCTGAACATGCCGCTCGCGTGATTCAGGTGCTGGAACTGGCGCGGGCGAGTTCCATCGAACGGCGCTGGTTCGCTTTATAAATGGACGGGTTTCGGCATCTCCGGCAAATGTGAGACAATGCCGCTGAATGCACGATACATCACGTAGAAATTTCTTAAAGCAAGCGGCGCTCGCTGGCGCGGTTTTCGCCGGGGCGGGGAAGCTGGCGGCGAATCCGTTAGGGTATCCCATTGGATGCCAGACGTATCCGGTGCGGAAAATGATCGGCCAGGATTTTCCCGGGACCATCAAGATGCTCGCGCAGACGGGTTTTGAAAATGTCGAGCTGTGCTCGCCAGTGGGCTACGCGGATTCCGGTTTCGGCGTGATGGCCAAATACAAAGGTTCCGAGCTCCGCAAGATCCTGAACGATTGCGGTGTGAAGTGCTTCAGCTCGCATTTCGATATTGGCGAACTGCGCAAGGATTTGCCGGGACGCATCGCGTGGGCGAAGGATGTCGGAATGACGCAGATGTTCGTGCCGAGCCTGGACGGTCCGAAGAAACCGACGATGGACGACGTCAAGAAAGCCGCCGACGAATACAGCAAGATGGGCGAGCAGACCGCGAAGGCCGGCATCCAGCTTGGTTTGCACAACGAAGGGTTCGAGCTGACGAAGATCGACGGCAAGCGAACCTACGACATTTTGCTCGAGCTTTTCGATCCGAAACTGGTGAAGTTTCAGTTTCAGTGCTCGACCATCAGCGACGGGTACGTCGCGGCCGATTATTTCAACAAATATCCAGGCCACTTCATTTCCATGCACGTGCAGGATTGGAATCCGCAGACCAAGAAGACGGTCGCGGTGGGTCAAGGCGCGATCGATTGGAAGAAGACGTTCGCCGCCGCGAAGACCGGTGGGGTGAAAAATTATTTCGTCGAGATGAACCTGGATTTGATGAAGGCCAGCGTGCCTTATTTGAAGAACTTGGAGGTTTCTTAGACGGGTGCGCTCCCTTGCGCGGTTCCGCAAGCAGTATCGAACCGCGACCGCAAGGAAGCGTTACCACTCAGCTCATAACAGCGCGTTGGTCAACTCGTCGAAATTGCGCGAGGTCACCAACTGGAATCGCACCGATAGTCGCGTGAATCCGCGCAGCACGCGATTGAGTTCGTCGGTCGGAACTTCCGGGCTAGCCAAGAACATACTTCCGGCATCGATCCGATACGGCAGCACTCGCCAATCGCGAACTACATGACGTGGTAACGCACGCGCCACTTTGCGACTGACGCTCCGAGGCTCCAGCCGGCCCATCGGCAAGCTTTGCTGCAGACTCAGAGCCTCATACAGCTCGTCCTCGCTGATTTTTCCGAGCTGCATCAGAAACTCGCCCAGCCGAACGCCGGCCGGCTGATGGCCCAACGCTTTCGCCAAGTCGAATTCGGAGACATAATCGGAACCCACCAGAATTTCGCCTAGCTTGCGCTTGTGCTCCATGAGTGCGTTTCTAGATGGATACGCATGTTCGGTCTTCAGCCAAACGAGCGGTTCATGACGAATGCGGGCGCCAAGATATCCGGTGACGGCTTTGTAAGTCGCGATTGTGTTGATCCAGTTCGAAAGCACCGTTCGGATCGGAACTCCGAGTGCGAAGAGTGGTCCATACAGCCGCGTGACGCAAGCCATCCGAACGCTGGTCTGGATGACCTGGATGAGAAACGTTGCGGCAAGCAACGCTGGATGCAGTGACATCGACGCTAGTCCCCAGGGGTGGCCGTTGAGTTTGGCGAACGTCCAAGTGAGAAAGCCATAGGCGAATAAAACGTTCGTGAGCAGGCTGATGGGATTGCCGAGCAATCCCTTACGGTCGCGCCAAAACCAGTACACATGCGGAAGTTTGCCCCGCCAGCCGTGCCGTTCCCAGGTCTGCAGCGCGATGCCCATGATCCAGCGTGTGCGTTGCCGGATAGCGGAGCGCGCCTTTTTAGGAAAAAATTCACGGGTGGCGACGATCGTCGACTTTTGCCCTTTTGCAACAGGTAAGAAGAGCTGCCGCGATCCCAGCTTGTGCAAGCGCAGACCATTCTCATAGTCTTCCGTTAAACAGGACGGCTCAAAAACCAGGTTGTGTTCGGCATCGGCGAGTTTTTCGAGAGCCTCGCGCGTGAATCCGGTTCCGACGCCGTTGGAGGGAACGAAGCTGCCCATATGCTGGCGCGCCGGCATATCTTTGATTTGCCATTCGGCGAACTCGTCGCAGTACATTCCGTGGATCCAATCTTTAAGCGGGGTCGGCAGCGGCAACACGGGGATCTGGACCATGTCGAAATCGTCCGAATAGGCGTTAATCGCCGCGAATGCCTCGGGATGGATCAAATCCTCGGCGTCATGCGTCACCACGATTTCGAAATGAATCCGGTGATGCTCTTCATACAGCAGCATGCGCTGGAAAACCCAGTTCAGGCAATCGGCTTTGGATGTTGGTCCGTCGTGCGGGCAGACGGCGAGATGGACGTGAGGGAAGCGAGCTTCGAGTTCGCGGACGGCGTTTAACGTTGGATCGTCGTTGGGATACGCGCCGATAAAGAAATGATAGTTGTCGTAATCGATCGCGGAAACGTTGTGCTCCACCATTCCGGCGATGACCTGATATTCATGCCAGAGAGGAACAAATACGGCAATTGGTTTTTCGCTGCGGTTGGTAGGCACTGCTGGCCGCGATTTTCCCCGGGCCCACGCCCACAAACAGATGATGTTCAGAGCGAGATCGTCGAGACCGCTGATCAGCAGCGCAAGGGCCAGCGGAACCAGGCAGAAGGCCACCCAGGCGTCTAGCGAGGACATCGCGGAGGCAACAAAGGATATCAATAGTGCTAGTGCGCGAGCCGGGGGAAAGTTCGCAGGGAGTTTTTGCCCTCAGGTTCAATACTTTACGGGAATCTAGGTCAGGCTAGCGCGGATAAAATCGCGATTCATCCGGGCGATTACATCCAGCTTGATCTCTTTGGGACACACCGCTTCGCACTCGCCGATGTTGGTGCAGCTTCCGAACTGCTCCGCGTTGAACTGCCGCACCATGCGTAGCGCGCGGCCGCGGCGCTCCGGCTGCCCCTGCGGGAGCAATCCCAGGTGAGAGATTTTTGCGCCCGTAAACAGAGCGGCCGACGCGTTGGGACAGGCCGCCACGCACGCCCCGCATCCGATGCAGGCTGCCGCATCCATCGCCCGATCCGCCGCGTCTTTGGGCACCAAAATCGTATTGCCATCGGGCGCGCTGCCGGTGGGGATGCTTACGTATCCGCCCGCTTCGATGATGCGATCGAACGCGCTGCGGTCCACCACCAGGTCCTTGATCACCGGGAACGCCTTGGCGCGCCACGGCTCGATGAACAACTCGTCGCCGTCCTTGAAATGCCGCATGCTGAGCTGGCAGACGGTCGTCGCAGGCAGCGGACCATGGGCGATGCCATTGATCATGAATCCGCAAGAGCCGCAGATCCCCTCCCGGCAATCGTGCTCGAACGCGATGGGTTCCTCGCCTTTCAAGATGAGATCTTCATTTACGACATCCAGCAGTTCCAACATCGACATGTCGGGATTCACATTGTTCGCTTCATAACGAACCATGCGTCCGGCTTGCGCCGGACTTTTTTGCCGCCATACATGCAAGATCAGTTTCACTTGTAGCTCCGCTGGCTGGGATGCACGTATTCGAATGTCAACGGCTCTCTGTGCAACTCGGGCGCTTTCCCTTCGCCTTTGTACTCCCACGCGGCCACGTAACTGAACTGGTCGTCGCTTCGCTGAGCTTCGCCTTCCGCCGTTTGAAACTCCTCGCGGAAATGGCCGCCGCAGGATTCGTTGCGCTGGCACGCGTCCTGGCACATCAACTCGCCCAGTTCGAAGAAATCCGCCACCCGTCCGGCTTTTTCGAGCGACTGATTCAAATCGTCCGCGCTGCCGGCTACCTTCACGTCTTTCCAATACTCGGCGCGCAGCTCCCGGATTTGTCCGATGGCTTTTTCCAGACCTTGGGACGTGCGCGACATTCCGCAATCGTCCCACATGATTTTTCCGAGACGCCGGTGGAACCAATCCACCGTGCGATGCCCGTTGACCGCCAGCAAACGAGCGGTGAAATCTTTCACGCCTGCTTCGGCGCGCACAAATTCCGGATGGTTTTCCTGGACTTTCTCCAGTTTGGTCTTCGCGATGTAATCGCCGACCGTGTAGGGCAGGATGAAATAGCCGTCCGACAGCCCCTGCATGAGCGCGCTTGCGCCCAGGCGATTGGCGCCATGATCGGAGAAGTTCGCCTCGCCGATCACAAACAGCCCGGGGATGGTGCTCATCAGAAAATAATCCACCCAAAGGCCGCCCATCGCGTAGTGGATGGCGGGATAGATGCGCATTGGAACTTCGTACGGATTTTCATCCGTGATGCGCTGGTACATGTCGAAGAGATTGCCGTAGCGCTCGCGAATCACTTCGACGCCGAACTGTTTAATGGCGGCCGAGAAGTCGAGATAGACGCCGAGACCGGTTTCGCCCACGCCGCGACCCTCGTCGCACACGGCCTTGGCGTTGCGCGATGCCACATCTCGCGGTACCAGATTTCCGAAGCTCGGATAGCGCCGCTCCAGGTAATAATCGCGCTCGTTTTCCGGGATTTGATTCGGCGGACGCTTATCGCCGGCCTTCAACGGCACCCAGATGCGGCCGTCGTTGCGCAGCGATTCGCTCATCAGCGTCAGTTTCGATTGATAATCGCCCGACACCGGAATGCAGGTCGGATGAATCTGCGTGAAGCAGGGATTGGCGAAAGCCGCGCCGCGCTTGTACGCGCGCCAGATGGCCGTGCAGTTCGATCCTTTCGCGTTGGTGGATAGAAAATAGACGTTGCCATAGCCGCCGGTGCCTAAAACGACAGCATCGGCGACATGCGATTCGATTTTGCCCGTCACCAGATTGCGCGTTACGATGCCACGTGCATGGCCGTCGATCACCACGAGATCGAGCATCTCGGTACGCGGAAACATTTCCACCGATCCCGAGTCCACCTGTTGCTCCAGCGCCTGATACGCGCCCAGCAGGAGTTGTTGCCCGGTCTGGCCACGGGCGTAAAACGTCCGCGATACTTGTGCGCCGCCGAAACTGCGATTGGCCAGCGTTCCTGCGTACTCGCGCGCGAACGGGACGCCCTGCGCCACGCACTGATCGATGATGTTGACGCTGATCTGCGCCAGCCGGTACACATTCGATTCACGCGAGCGGAAATCGCCGCCCTTCAGCGTGTCATAGAAAAGCCGGAAAACGCTATCGCCGTCCCCGTGATAATTCTTTGCGGCGTTGATGCCTCCCTGCGCGGCGATGCTGTGGGCGCGGCGCGGCGAATCCTGAAAGCAAAAGCATTTTACGTGGTAGCCAAGTTCGCCCAGAGTCGCCGCCGCTGAAGCGCCCGCCAATCCGGATCCCACCACGATCAGCGTATGCTTGCGCTTGTTCGCCGGATTCACCAGCTTCATTTCAAATCGCGCCTGGTCCCACAATTTCTCGATCGGACCGATGGGCGCTCGCGAATTCAGTTGCATTTTCTTATCTCACTAACCCCGCCATCACGGACACTGGGATCGAAATATTTCCTGCGGCGATCAGCACAGCAACGATGGCAGCCGCTCGTTTGAGTACCGGCAGCTGCCGCGTGGAAGGAAGGCCCAGCGATTGAAACATGCTCCACAATCCGTGATAGAGATGCAAGCACAACAACACCATGGCGAGGATGTAAAACGCCGAGATCGCGGGGACCTGGAAGCTGGCCAATATGTTGCCGTAGACGTTGCCCTCGCGGTACGTAGGATTGACCGTTCCGAAAGTAAAATCCAGCAGATGGTAGATGACGAAAGCCAGGATGATGGGCCCGCTCCAGTACATGGTGCGCGAGGCGTACGTCGATCCGGCGGCTTTTTTCTTGACGTAGCCGATCGGGCGCGCTTGCGCCTTCCGCATAGCGAGTTGCGCCGATGACCAAATGTGGAGAGCGACCATGGCCAGCAGCGTCACGCGCGCGGTCCACAGCAGCGCCGGCATGGAGTGCAACACGCGGGAATAGTTGTTCAGCTTTTCCGGCCCTTCGTAGATTTGAAGATTTCCGATCAGATGTGCCACGACAAACAAGAACAAGATGCAGCCGCTGACAGCCATGACGGCTTTCTTGCCGACAGTGGAGTCGAAAAAACGCCCGTTTCCCCGTACAACTGCTACTGCACTCACTTCTGGACGCCTCCTTTTTTGCGCTTGGAATAGCGGAACAATAGATACGCGAGAATTAAGACACCCGCCACGAGCGACCCTACCTTTAGATTCTCCTCCACCAGCGCCAGGATCTGCTTGAAATGTTCGCCGAAGTGGTATCCGATGAACAGAAATGTGCTCACCCACACCAGTGCGCCGCTGTATGCGTAGAGAGCGAAGCCGCGATACTCCAGCTTTGAAGTCCCTGCGACGATTGCGGTGAAATGGCGGAAGCCGGGGACGAAGTAGCCGATCATCAGCGCCCAATGTCCCATGCGATTGAACCAATCGTGCACGCGCGCGATTTGGCGATCGTTGATGTGGAGGAATCGGCCAAGCTTGGAATGGAGAAACTTCCAGCCGACAGTGCGTCCGATGATGTAGCTGCAAGTGATTCCGCACATGCTGCCGGCGAGCGCGCAGACCGCGGTTGGAACCAGGAGAAGATGCCCCTGAAAAACAAGAAAACCGCAGCTTGCGAGCAGGAACTCATCCGGGACGGGCAAGCCCACAATGCCGAGCACCAGGAGCGAGAAAATCGCGATGTAGCCGTAGGTGGCGACCCAATGAAGGACTGTGGCTTCCAACTAGAAGGATAGCGAAAGACGGGGCTGGGGACTGGCGGCTAGTGCGCTCGACTATCCAACTGACTTTTTTTGTTCCCGGATAGCCGGTGTTTTGCCTGGGACGACGGAGAAGAATTCGATGAAGCGTTTCTTGTTGTCGCCAGCGCCAGCGCCCTTATTGGTTTCGAGCATGGATTGCGCCAGAGCATTGAACTGTTTACCCAGGTCGCTATTGGTTTCCACCCAACGGCCATCGGTGACCGCCCGCTGGACGCCGTGATAATCGTTCGGAAAGGTCATGTGGACCGGCAGGCCTAAGAGCTGCTCAATCTGCTGGGGTGTGATGAGCGGACGTTTTTGTGAGCGGTTCAATAAAACCGCGACGCGGTCTCCCAAATCCATTTGCTTCAGGTAGACGTACTTTTCGCGCGCCAAGTGGAGCGAGGGGATTTCAGGTGTGCAGACCAGGAAGATCTTCTTCGATTCCTGCATGATCTCGAGCGAATACTTTTCCAGGTTTCCCGAGAGATCGAAGCATAAGACGGAGTAGTTGCGGCGCATGAACTCCATCAAGTGGCGAATCTGCGTGGGCTCAATGCGGAAATCCGGATTCAGTTTGCCGGCATGCAGCACGTCGAGCTTATCGATCGTAGTGACCATGGAAGGCCACATGCTCTCGTCCATATCGAGCGAGTGCTCGGCTGCATCCGTCACGCAATACGAGTTGTCCAGCTTCAGCATGAATCGCACCATGCCGGAGTTCATATCGAAATCGGAAAGCAGCGCGTGTGTGTTCGGGATGCGCGACATCGCGACGCTGACGTTCAGGGCGATCGTCGAGGTTCCAACACCGGCCTTCGAAGGCAGGAACGAAAACACCTGATCGGTGGCGCCGATCTCGGGCGGCCGCTTGTCCAACGTGTCTTTGATGCGGAGCAAAGCGTCGGTGAGAGTTTGACGATCGAAGGGCAGGGAAGCGAACTCGCGAATTCCCGCACGCATCACTTCCAGCAGGATTTGCGGATCGCAGAACCGGCTGATGGCGACCAATTGCACACCCGGCGTGTTCTTTTCTACTTCCTTGGCGATCTCGAGCGCTTTGGTGGTGGATTCGGTGCTGACAAAGATGACGTGTGGCGCATGTGCCCGCAAGAATCGAACCAGTTCGAGTGCGTTTGGATAACGGTCGAGCGTGCGAATCACGCCGACGATTCCCATCTCATTCAAAAGAGCTTCTAGCCGTTCGCCTAGGTCGACGTCAGGACAAATGATTATGCCACGTAACATCCCACTCTCCTGCATCCAGACTAAGGGTTGACTCCGGTATGAACAATTGGCCCTTGGTACTAGATAGGCCCGTCTTGAGACCTTAGTACAGATCAGGCTCTTAGATTTGGGTTAGGGTGTTTCGCTTACGGTGGAGCAGGCCACCTTTCGAACCTCCGGTAGGCGTAAATCCCAATTTAGCCAGCAAAGACGCTTTGTCGAGACCGCCTACTTACGAATTGGGCGAACAACATCTCCGGATCATTCGGGTCTTGGAAGTTGCGCAACGAGTTTATCCGAGGATCGTACGGGTTGATCGGAGCTCACGGCAAGCTATTTGACTTGTACGGCGGAATAACGTACATTGTAGATAAAATCCAATGCCGGAACAATCCACGAATCGAACGGCCCGCCTGGAAGCGCGCATTGCTCCTGAAGCGCTCGCGGTGGTGCGCCGCGCGGCCGAAATTCAGGGACGATCGCTGAGCGATTTCGTCGTTGCCGCGGCTCAGGAAGCGGCGCACAAGACGGTAGCCGAAGTTGAAGTGCTCCGTTTATCGCGTAGGGCTCAAGAGCAATTCGCCCAATCCTTAATCAATCCGCCCGCTCCGAACGCGGCCCTGAAGCGAGCGTTTGCCCGTCACCGGACATTGATTAGGAATAGGTGAGCGGCACATTCCGAATTGAACTCCTCTCGGGCGTGCACCAGCGGGCCGAGTTGGCGAGCGGTTCCCTGGTGCTTGATCGTTATTTCCAAAGCCAAGCTTCGCAGGACATGCGTCGTAGGATCGCCACGTGCTTCGTCGCGGTCGGCAATGCTGACAGCCAGATCGGCGGATATTACACGTTAAGTGCAACGAGTGTTGCGCTGGACGCGTTGGCATTGCAGGTTGCCAGGAAGCTGCCACGCTATCCTGTTGTCCCGGCGGCGCTCCTGGGCCGTCTTGCCGTGCAACGTGCGCATCAAGGGATGGGTCTCGGCGGTGCTCTTTTGGCGGATGCGATTCAGCGTATAGCTCGTGCCGAGGTTGGAGTCTTTGCATTGATCGTGGATGCCAAGGATGAACCTGCCCAGCGATTCTACGAACATTTCGGGTTCTCGCTCCTGGCAGGCGAAAATCGCTGCCTGATTCTACCGATCGACACCGCTCTCAAAAAACTCGCCTCTCGCTGAAGTTTGCTACTCCGCCCTCAGCGCCGTGACCGGATCCCCCCGCATGGCCCGGCGCGCCGGAATGTAGCTCGCCGCCGCGGCGGTGAGCGCCAGCAGTGCCGATGCGCCTAACCAACTGGATGTATCGTTTGGACTGGTTCCATATAAAATGCTGCGCATAACATGCGCTAGAGCAAAATGCCCGGATAACCCAAGGGCGACACCCGCTGCCGCCAACAGCATCGCTTGCCGGACAATCCAGCGCAAAATGTTCCCGGGTGAAGCGCCCAGCGCCATGCGGACGCCGATCTCTTGCCTTTTTTGTGCTACCGAGTATGAGATGACGCCGTAGATTCCAATCGACGCCAGCGCCAAAGCAATCCCGGCGAAGGCAGCGGCTAATATCGAATTCAGCCGTACCTTACCGTTTAAGGTGTCGAGCCATTCCTCCACCGATTGGACGCTCGAAATCGGCTGGTGCCACGGGGCTTCCTGCAGTGCGGCGCGCACGGCGGACGTTAGACTGGTGGGTTCGCCCCCGCTGCGGACAAAAACGTAAATGGTCGGCCAGGTAGTCTGGCCGTACGGCACGTAGATCTCAGCGGAGTCTTCCGGCCGCCGCGTCAGGTAGCGGACATCGCCAGCCACCCCCACGATTTCGCGCGAGATATCGGCATCGCCTCTTCCCGGATTCGCCATCAGCAACGTTCGCCCGATCGGATTCCGTCCTGCGAAATAACGCCGCGCGAGTGTGCTGCTGATAATAGCCACCTGCGGCGCATCCTCACCGTCCCGCCGGTTGAATGGCCGCCCACCTACGATCGGGATGCCAGTAGCCTTGAAGTAATCCGCATTCACAATGTTGTAGCTGGCTGAAGGGCGGTTCGTGCTGTCGAGCGTACCGGAGCCCTCCGGCGTGAAATACAAACCGATTTGCCGGGAGCCCTCCACTGGCGGATTGGGGGTCGCGGCCACGCTGCTCACGCCGGGAATGCGGGCGACGCGTTCGAGCATCCCGTTAAAGAACGCGGCCTGTTGCGCGTCGGTTTTCAATGCCGGATTTGCCATCGAGACGCGAAAACTCAAGAGATGGTGCGGGTCGAATCCTCGATTTTCATTTTCCAGCCACAGGATGCTCCGCGCCATGAGGATAGCGCCGATCGCAAGCATCAGTGATAGCGCGACCTCGCAAATCACAAGCACACTACGCAGCCGGCGGCCGCTGCGGGAAGCGACAGCGCCGCGGCCCGATTCGCGCAGCGCCGATTGCAGATCTCTGCCGCTGAAGTGCCGCACAGGCAGAAGTGCAAAGAGTACCCCGGTTACGATCGTAATCGCGAATGTGAATGCCAACGCTCGTCCGTCGAGTCTCGCGGTCTCGATCCGGGGCAACTGTCCTGCGGCGATGGTCGTCACCAGCCGCACTCCGAGCCAGGCGACGGCTAAACCCGCGATGCTGCCCGCGGCCGCCAGTATCAGCGACTCCATCAGAAGCTGGCGAGTCAATCTGAACCGGCTTGCTCCGAGTGCCGCGCGGATTGCGGCTTCCTTGGTTCGGCTTTCCGAGCGCGCCAGCAACAGGTTCGAAACATTGGTGCAGGCGATGAGCAGCACCAGTCCGACACCCACCATCAGCGCGGTCAGTGCCGGACGGTATCGTCCGGAGACCTCGTTTTGCAACGGTTCCACCATCGCGCCCCAACCCTTGTTGTCTTCCGGATAAAGAAACTCAAGCTGTTGCGACACGACTCGCAAATCTTCCTCCGCCTGCGGCAGGCTCAACGAAGGTTTGAGCAGGCCCAGCACCACCATTTTGTTGGCGCGCATTTCGGCGGAGCGCTCGAAGTTGAGCGGCGTCCATACCTCCATGGGCACGCCTATAAAATCAAAACCCTTGGGCAGGACGCCGATCAACGTGTAAGGGACCCCGTTCAGCTCGATTAATTGACCCACGCGTTTCGGATCCGCGCCGAGTAAACTCTGCCAGAGACCGAAATTCACCAGCGCCACGTGAGGGGCGCCGATTTTCGCATCCTCAGGCGTGAACCCGCGGCCCATCACCGGTTGCGCTCCGAGAGCAGGCAGAAAGCCAGGATCGACTCTCGCTCCCTGAGCCTGAACCATACCGTCACCCGCGCCCACGTTGTAATAAGCGGGGATCAAGCCCTCCAGCCGGTCGAAGGACTTGGTTTGCTTGATCCATTCCTCATAGTTGATTGCCGCGACGCCGTTCTGCCGGCCGTCCGGCCGTTTCTGCCACACTAAAACCAGACGGTCCGGGTTGGGATACGGGAGCGGGCGGAGAATCACCGCGTCGAATATGCTGAAGATTGCCGAATTCGCGCCAACCCCGAGGGTGAGCGTGAGAATCGCGGCCAGACAAAAAGCCGGCTGTTTTGCTAGCGCGCGGAAGGCAATTCTAACGTCCATTCCAAGAATGCTAGCGCATTTCTGCGATGGACGGTTATTCGGTTGTGCCGTTCCTCGGTTATTCTGTTCGATAACCGGGCGAGATGCGGTTTATTCTTCTTCCTCTTCTTCGCCTGTTCTGGCTGCCTTCGCCGCCGCAATGATCTTTTCGGCTTGCAGCGCGGGGACGTAATCGTAGTGGTCGAACTCCATGTGGAATGAAGCCCGGCCCTGCGTCATTGAGATCAGGTCATTCTGATAGTTCAGCATCTCCGACATCGGAACCTGCGCCCGGATGATCTGGGTGCTGCCCTTGGTATCCATGCCTTGGATGCGGCCGCGCCGCCCGTTGAGATCGCCCATCAAATCGCCCGCGTATTCCACCGGCGCTTGGATCTCCACGCTCATCACGGGTTCCAGGATGGCCGGCTTCGCTTCCTGCATCGCCGCTTTGAACGCTTTGCGCGCGGCCAGTTTAAACGCCATTTCCGAGGAATCTACATCGTGATAGGAACCGTCATAAACGGTCACCTTAAAATCCACCACCGGAAATCCCGCTAAAAATCCGTTGGCCGCCGCCTCTACAATTCCTTTTTCCACCGCCGGAATAAAATTGCGTGGAATCGCTCCCCCGAACACTTCGTTGGCAAATTCGAACTTGCCGCCGCGCGGTAGCGGCTCCATCCGGATCCAGCAATCGCCAAACTGTCCATGGCCGCCGGTCTGCTTCTTGTGCCGGCCTTGTACATCGGCCTTGCCCCGTACGGTTTCGCGATACGGAATCTTGGGCGCTTTCAGCTCCACATCCACGCCGTAGCGCTTTTTCAAGCGGCTCACGATCACTTCCACGTGCTGCTGGCCGCTGCCGGCTAATAGAAACTCCTTAGTCTGCGGATCGCGATAAAAACGCAGTGACTGGTCTTCTTCGAGGATGCGCTGGATGCCGTTGCTCAGCCGATCTTCATCCTGCCGGCTCTTCGCCATGATCGCGAAAGCAATGGACGGCTCCGGCGATTGTACCGGCGGATAGCTGATGGGCGAGCTCTTATCGTCCAGCGTGTCGCCGGTGAGCGACTCCTTCAATTTCGCCACCGCTCCGATATCGCCCGCGTGGATTTCGTTCACCGGTTGAATCGTCTTGCCGGAAAGAACGCCGATGTGCGCCAGCCGCTCGGCGCCGCCGGTGCGTGCGTTGATCAGATTGACATCGTTCTTTACCACGCCTGAGATCACTTTGAAGTACGTCAGACGGCCGGCAAACGGATCCGCCACGGTCTTGAACACGTAGGCGGAGACCGGTTCGCTATCCTTCAGCGCCCGCGTTACTTCTTTACCGTTCACGGTACCGGCCACCGGCTCATGTTCAGTGGGGGCCGGGAAATTCTCAACCAGGAAGTTCAGCAGCAGATCGGTGGCGATATTGTGCAGCCCCGAACCACACAGCACGGGATAAATTCGGCGCTCGCGGATCGCTAGTTTCAAGCCCTCCTGGATGTGTTCGGGCGGCAGCGTGCCTTTTTCAAAAAATTCCTCGAGCAGCGCGTCGTTGCCCTCGGCCACCATCTCGATCAGCGCTTCGTGAGCTTTCTGGGCGGCATCCGCCAGGATGGCCGGGATCTCGCCTTCCTTGCCTTTGCCGTCGCCATCGTTCGCATACGTGTAAGCCTTCATGCGAACCAGGTCAACGACGCCCTTGAACTCCTTCTCGGATCCGATCGGCAACTGGATAGGCACAGCAAGCCGCCCGAATTTCTCCTGTACGCTTGAGAGCGCGCGCTCGAAGTCCGACCGCTCGCGATCCAGCTTGTTGATGTGGATCGCGCGCGGCAGCTCGAACTCGTCCGCGAACGCCCAAACTTTTTCGGTCTGAACTTCGACGCCGGCCACCCCGTCGACCACCACAAGAGCGGCATCGGCGGCGCGCATGGCGCCACGCGTGTCATTGATGAAGATATTGAAACCGGGTGTGTCGATCAGGTTAATTTTCTTCTTCGCCCACTCCGCGTAAGCCAGCGCTGTAGAAATAGTCAGCTTGCGCTGGATTTCGTCATCGTCGAAATCCGTCACCGTGGTGCCTTCATCTACTCGCGTCAATCGATTAGTGGCGCCGGCGGTGAACAGAATTCCAGCCGTCAGTGAGGTCTTGCCCGAGTGCCCGTGCCCAATCAGCGCAACGTTTCTGACATCGGTTCCTTCGTATACTTTCACTATTTTTTACTCCACGTGGAATAAGTAAAAACGGATGTTATCACATGGAGATGAGTCGTGCTGGATGCGGATCTACTGGACTGATCCGCGCTCGCTGAAGTAGCATGGCCGAATGAGCGGATTGTGCGTCTGGGTCACCGGCTTGAGTTCGTCCGGAAAATCCACCATCAGTGAAGCCGTGCGCGACGAATTGTTGCGCGCGGGTTACAAAGTCGAGTGGCTGGACGGTGACGTGGTGCGCCAGCACATCAGCAAAGGCCTCGGATACAGCAAGCAAGATCGGGACGAAAACATCCGCCGCATCGGATATGTTGCGGAACTGTTAACGCGCAACGGAGTGATTGTCGTGGTGTCCGCCATCTCGCCCTATCGCGCGGTACGCGATGAAATACGCGCGCGCATCGGCCGGTTCCTGGAAGTGTACGTGGAAGCGCCGCTCTCCGTGTGCCGTCAGCGCGATGTCCATGGAATTTATCGCCGCTCGGAAGCGGGTGAAATCCAGCATGTCACCGGCGTGGACGATCCGTACGAGCCTCCGCTCAATCCGGATGTCATCTGCCACACCGGACTCGAGACACCGGAGCAAAGCGTCGCCAAGGTGATGGCCAGCATCGCGAGCACCCGCGCTAGCTACAATGGAGTTCGATGAAAGCTCGCGTCTACGTCTCCATGAAGCCGTCGGTTCTCGATCCACAAGGCCAGACCATCCGATCCGCCCTCAATGGCCTGGGACACAAAACGATCGCAGCCGTGCGACAAGGCAAATATTTCGAAATCACGCTCGCGCCAGGAACCGATCGCGAAAAAGCCGGCGTTGAAATAGAGCAGATCGCGCACGACGTGCTGGCGAACCCGGTGATCGAAGAGTACCGCGTGGAGTTCGTCGAATAACGATACCGAACCGCGACCGCAAGGGAGCGTCACCACGAACGTCGTGGTATCGCTCCCTCGCGGTCGCGGTTCGGTTCACTGGGTCTCCCGCCACTTCGGAAACAGCAACGCCTGCACGTCCGGTTTTTCCAAATCCTGCTTCACGATCACCCGCGCCTTCAAATCCATCGTCGCGGGCGGAGTTTCGCCATTCAACTTCATCACCAGGCTATGGACCGCCTCATAACCAATCCGATGTGGATCCTGCACCAGCATCACGTCGATGGTTCCATCTTTCAAAGCAGCGACATGTTCATCGCTGAAATCGAAAGTCACCAGCTTCACTTTGCCGGATAATCCCCGCGCCGTGAGAGCCTGCATCGCGCCCAAAGAATTCGCTTCGGCGGATGCGAAGATGCCGTCCAGATCCGGATGCGCGGTGAGAATGTTCTCCGCTGCGTCACGCGATTTCGCGCGATCCGCCATGCCGTAGCGGCGATCGACAACCTGGATCGCGGGAAACTCCTTCGCCATGGTCTCTTCAAACGCGCGCTCGCGATCGCCTGTCGACATACCGCCGGGCTTGTGCATCAGCTCTGCGACCTTGCCCTTGCCGTGGACCAGCTCTGCCAGCTTGCGCGCTCCAATCACGCCTGCTCCGTAATTATCGGTCGCGACGAATGTCACATAGCCGGTCAAATCCAGGCCGGAATCGTACACGGTCACCGGAATGCCTGCCGCCATCGCGCGCTTCACCGGCGCGACCAATGCTGTGTGATCCGTTGCGGAAATCGCGAGCGCGTCCACGCGCTGCGCCACCATGGAATCGACGATCTCAATCTGCCGCGAGAACTCGGTCTCTTCTCGCGGACCATTCCACAAAATGTCGACGCCGAAATCGCGCGCCGCATCCATGGCGCCCGCGTGAATCGACATGAAGAACAGATGCGACGTGGCTTTCGGCACCACGCCAATCAGTTTTTTGGTTCGCTTCTGGCAGGAGCAGAGCAGGGCAGCGGCGACCGCGAGCGTGAGAACCAGCCGCGAGTTGGATTGCCTCATCCAGGCACAGTATACTCTCCGCATGACAGTGAATCAGCAATGGCTGACGGCGACCCGTCCTCAAGGCCAACCCAAGCAGTCGGATTTCC
The DNA here is from genome assembly GCA_035295865.1 of Bryobacteraceae bacterium. Taxonomy (GTDB): domain Bacteria; phylum Acidobacteriota; class Terriglobia; order Bryobacterales; family Bryobacteraceae; genus Palsa-89. Next base: position 3,975 of record DATGIH010000078.1, on the reverse strand, counting down.
GTTGGAACGTAGCCACGTTGGCCGATCCCGCCGACGGCCAATTTCTGATCCGTACCATTTACATTTCGCTCGATCCCACGAACCGCATCTGGATGAACGGAACCGAATCGTATCTGCCGCCGCTGCCTCTCGGGGAAGTGATGCGCGGCGTCGGAATCGGTGTAGTGGAAGAATCACGGAATCCGAACTTCGCGAAAGGCGACATCGTCCAAGGATTTCTCGGCTGGCAAAAATATTCGCTTTCCAAAGGCGACGGCGTGATGAAACTTCCGAAGCTGCCCGTCCCTCTCACGGCATTCTTCGGATTGCTGGGCCACATCGGATTGACCGCCTATTTCGGCCTGCTCGATATCACGAATCCGAAGCCGGGCGAGACTTTAGTGATCTCGACGGCGGCCGGTGCCGTAGGATCGCTCGTGGGCCAGATCGGAAAGATCAAAGGCCTGCGCGTGGTCGGACTTACGGGCTCCGGCGAAAAATGCCGCTGGATCAAAGACGATCTCGGCTTCGATGCCGCCATCAACTATAAAACAGCGAACGTTCCGCAAGCTTTAAAAGAAGCTTGCCCAAAGGGCATCGACATCTATTTCGACAACGTCGGCGGCGAAATCCTCGAAGCGGTTTTGAATCAGATTAACCTGCACGCGCGCATTTCAGTTTGCGGAATGATCTCGCAATATTGCGCCGATCGGCCGGTCCCTGGCCCATCGAATCTAGCGAACCTGATCATCAAACGCGCCAAGATGGAAGGCTTTCTCTGTTCAGATTACGGTCCGCGCGCTGAAGAGGCTTTCACGCAACTGATCGGTTGGCTGATGGCAGGAAAGATCAAATACAAAGTGGACGTCGTGCAGGGGTTAGAGAATGCTCCAAACGCCCTCGGGAAATTGTTTGACGGGTCGAATGCCGGGAAGCTGATCGTTCAGGTCAGCCCCGAGTAGGATTTTAGCCACGGATGCACACGGATAAAACAATTTCTTATCCGTGTCCATCCGTGTGCATCCGTGGCCTAATAATCCGATCGAATCCCTCTTCCACCGCCGGTACCTCCATCCGCACCGCCATCAGCCGGATCGCTTCCACCGGCACCCTCGGCTCACGCAAAGCGTTCCTAACAATACAAACATCCACTGGCACATCGAAGAAGAGCGCCTCGATCTGACACCCATAGCGTCGCGCCAGCCGAATATACGGCCGCCGCTCCCAGCGCATCAGGTGCGTCGCGTCGACATAGGTGACGGAACGCCCTGCAGCGATCCGCTGGCGAATCAGATAGCGCATCGCCGCAAACACGCGCGCGTGATGAAGCTGATCCGCCGGATCCTCGGTGATCAACTCCCGGATTTCATCCGAAGAGATCGCACGAATGCCCTTGCGCCGTAAGTAAGTAGATTTACCGGACGCCGGTAATCCCACGGTAATGACGATCTTCACTAAACCGCGTAATGCCCGGCTTCGAGCAGCCGCGTCGCGATCTTGCGGCGCATCGCGATCGCGTTCACCGGCTCGAATTTGGTGAAGCGCTTCAGCACCGCGAGATTGGTTCGCAGCGCGTCGCCCTCGGAACTCGCAGCCAGAACAGTTCGAGCAGCGCTTTCGACGGTCTCCATCGCCTCGCGAAGGAATACTGGAGACATCTCCGCCGCGACATCGCCTTTGCCATGCGACACGAGTTTCTGTGTTCGAAGCAGCACGGATTCCATCGCAAACGCGTTCATCAGAATGTCCGTCAATCCGGCCAGCACTTCCTGCTGATCTTCCAAACCGGCCATGAACTTCTGATACGCCACGCCCAACGCGAACAATCCGGCCTTCTTTGCGTTCGCTACGAGCTTTGAATCTTCATCGCCGGACGTACCGAGCGAAGGGCCAGCCAAAACTTCCGCCTGAAGCTTCTTCACCGCTTCTACCAGCGCCAACTGCCCGCGCTGCGCGCGCTTGAGCAGCATGCCCGTCGCCAGCAGCCGGTTGATCTCGTTCGTTCCTTCGAAAATCCGATTGATGCGCGAATCGCGATACGCGCGCTCCACCGCGTAATCCTGGTGATATCCGTAGCCACCGTGGATCTGGACGCCTTCGTCCACCACATAATCCAGCATCTCGGACGCGAAGATCTTGATGTAGGAACATTCGGTGGCGTACTCTTCCACCGCCTTCAACATGGTTTGCGCCGCGCCCGCGTTCTTCCAGGAAAAACCTTCCAGCTCATTCTCGATCAAGCCGATTACGCGCCACGTCGTGCTCTCAGCCGCGTAAATCCGGATCGCCATCTCGGCCAGTTTGTGCTGGATCATTCCAAATTCCGCAATCGACTTGCCGAACGCCTTCCGTTCCTTGGCGTACTTCAGCGAAACGCGCAGTACATCTTTCGCCCCGCCGATCGCGAACGGCCCCAGTTTCAACCGGCCGAGATTCAAAATATTGAACGCGATCACGTGCCCGCGCCCGATCTCGCCCAGCACGTTCTCCACCGGCACTTTCACGTTGTCGAGATAGACGGCCGTCGTCGAACTGCCTTTGATGCCGAGCTTCTTTTCTTCCGCGCCCGGCTGCACGCCCGGATATTTGCGCTCCACCAAAAACGCAGTGAACTTCTCGCCATCGATCTTGGCGAAGACCGTGTAAAGATCGGCAGCGCCGCCGTTGGTGATCCACATCTTCTGGCCGTTCAGGATGTAGTGCTTTCCATCCGGACTCAAATCGGCGCGCGTGCGGATGGCCAAAGCATCCGACCCCGCCTGCGGTTCGCTGAGGCAATACGCTGCCACCATTTCAGCGCTAGCCAACTTCGGAAGATAGCGTTCCTTCTGCTCTTCGGTGCCAAACATCAATAGCGGCAATGTACCGATTCCGGTGTGCGCGCCATGCCATCCCGCGTACGATCCATCTTTGGCAACGCCCTCCGCTACGATCATGGCCGACGCCAGGTCCATCTCCATCCCGCCGAACTTTTCGGGGATGATCACGGCCGTCAATCCAAGCTCGGCGGATTTGCGCAGCAGCGACGGTCCCAAGCCCGGCTCGTGATGCTGAAGATCCTCGATCTTGGGCGCCACCTCTTTCGCAAAAAACTCTTCAGTGGTGCGCGCAATGGCGCGATGTTCGTCGTTGAGATCTTCCGGCGTGAAGATTTCCTCGGGTGCGCTGGGCGCTAAAAGAAAAGAACCGCCTTGATGTTTCGCGGGAGAGAAGGTCGAGGTTGCCATGGAAAACTCCGTTTCTAGTTCATTCTTTCAAAAATTCCGGCCGCGCCTTGGCCGCCGCCTACGCACATGGTCACCATGCCGTATTTCGAATTCCGCCGCTGCATCTCGCGCAGGATGGTCGCAGTCAGTTTGGCGCCCGTGCATCCCAGCGGATGCCCCAGCGCGATGGCGCCGCCATTCACGTTCACGCGCTCCGGATCGAGTCCCGTCTGCCGGATCACCGCCAGCGCCTGTACCGCAAAAGCCTCATTCAACTCCACCACGTCGATATCTTCCGTTTTCAATCCCGCGAGCGCAAGCGCCTTCGGAATCGCGACCACGGGACCGATCCCCATGATCTCCGGCGGAACTCCGGCCACCGCGAAGCTCACGAATCGCGCCATCGGTTTCAGTCCCAGCTCTTTGGCTTTTTTCGCCGACATGATCAGCGCCGCGGCGGCACCATCGCTCATCTGTGACGAATTGCCCGCCGTCACGGTGCCGTCGGCTTGAAACACCGGCTTCAGCTTCGCCAGCGCCTCCACCGACGTATCCGCGCGCGGCCCTTCATCCTTCTTGAACGTCCCGTTGCGCCAGTGCGGCGAACCATTTTCCAGGATGTTCGTGTGCACTTCCACCGGAACAAGCTCGTCGTCGAACTTGCCCTCCGCCTGCGCGCGCAGGGCGTTCTGATGGCTGCGATAAGCGAACTGATCGGAATCCTCGCGGCTGACGTTATATTTGCGCTGCACTTCTTCCGCCGTCAGCCCCATGCCCATGTAAACCTGCG
>DATGIH010000077.1:0-11656 GCA_035295865.1 Bryobacteraceae bacterium | reverse complement strand
ATCGAGTACGGTCACAAAAACAAAGTCACGGGCGAAATCCTGGTTTACGATCTGGGCGGCGGAACCTTTGACGCGTCGCTGGTGAAACTCGGGGACAAGACGCACGAGGTGCTGGCCACCGAGGGAATCCAGACGTTGGGCGGCGACGATTTTGATGAAGCACTGGCGGATCTCGCGGTAAGCGAAGAGGATCGCAACGAGCTGACGCAGGCCGAGCAGTTCCGATTGTTGCTGGAGTGCCGCATGAAGAAAGAGGCGCTGCATCCCAACACGCGTAAGATTGTTCTCGATCTCGACCATGTGCGCGAAGGATGGGGAACGGTCACCATCCAAGCCGGCGATTATTACGAGCGCTGCAAACATCTGGTGGAAGAAACGCTAAACGTCGTTGACGATGTGCTGGCGAAAAATGGAACCGGCGATCTGGAAGCAATGTATGTCACGGGCGGCGGAAGCGAACTGCCGATCGTGAATCGAATGCTGAAGGACCGGTTCGGCAAGCGCGTCAAACGGTCCGTGCACGCGCGTTCGGCCACCGCGATCGGGCTCGCGATTCAAGCAGACCAGCAAGCGGGCTACCGGTTGAGCGAGAAATTCTCGCGCTATTTCGGAGTTTGGCGCGAAAGCGATAGCGGCCGCGGCGTGGTTTTCGATCCGCTGTTTACCAAGGGTACCCTGCTGCCGCTCTCGAGCGAGAAGCCGATCGAGATCCGGCGAGAATACACGCCAGTACACAATATCGGCCATTTCCGTTTTATCGAATGCACGTACCTGATTGAAGACGGCCAACCCGGTGGCGACGTCACGGTTTGGGACACGATCACATTTCCCTTCGACCCGGCGCTGCAGGATTCCGAAAACGTCCCGGTGCAGCATTCGCAGGCGGTGACCTCGCATCGAATCGAGGAAAAATATTCGACGGATTCCAGTGGAGCGGTGACGGTAACCATCACCAATGCCACGGCTGGCTACACGCGGCAATACCGCTTGGGCCGTTGGGCATCGCCCGATTCCACTCCGTCCAAGCCGCGCATTCGCCATCGCGCGTACAAGCCAGCGGCGTTGCGGGCCAAGACTGGCCGCGCATAACGTGACGCTGGAACAGATCGGCCAGCTTTCTCAGGCCAAAGTCTACGATCTCGCGCAGCCCTACTTCGTCGGGATGCCGCACTTTCCAACTCATCCGCCGTTTCTGTTCGGACTTACCAAGAAGCATGGCGATCTGATAGCCGAAGGCGGCGTCAGCTCGGCGGCGGATTCCATCGCGCTGGGCAGTCACGTCGGCACGCACATCGACGCGCTCTGTCATTTTTCCTGCGGCGGAAAACTTTTCGGCGGAACGGAAGCCGGAATGGTGCAAAGTTACGCCGGCGGAATTCGGGAACACTCGGTAGATACCATCGCACCGATTCTGCGGCGAGCCGTGCTGCTGGATATCGCGGGGCATCTGAAGATGGATGCGTTGCCGGCGGATTTCGCGATTACGCCGGAACATCTGGAAGCGGCTGCGCGCGCGGAGATCCAGCGTGGCGATGTCGCGCTCATCCGCACTGGCTGGGCGCGCTATTGGAACGATGCCGCGCGGTACATCACAGGCGGCTCGGGGGCGGCGCCCGCGGGCCCCGGACCAGAGATTGAAGGCGCTCGTTGGCTCAGCGAACGGGGCGTTTTCGCCGCTGGGTCCGACACCGTTGCATTCGAGAAAGTGCCGGCGCCAAGCATGCCGGTGCATGTGCATTTGCTGGTGGAACAGGGCATCCACATTATTGAAGCGCTGAATCTGGAAGAGCTGGCGGCCGATCGAGTTTATGAATTTCTCTTTATCGCGACACCGCTCAAAATTCGGGGCGCTACTGGGTCGCCGATCCGTCCGCTGGCGGTTTGCTAACATTTCCGATACCTAGACGTCTTTATACTAAGAAGTCAGAGTATGCCCAAACCGGATTCCCTGCAAGGCTCGCTCGATCTGCTGGTGCTCAAGATCCTTTCGCGCCGGCCGGGGCTTCACGGATACGCACTGATGACGGCCATCCAGGATATTTCCGGCGAAGTGCTGCGCGCGGAAGAAGGATCGCTCTATCCGGCGCTGCATCGGATGGAGGAGGCCGGTTGGATTCAAGCGCAGTGGATCACCAAGGAAACGGGACGCCGGGCGCGGATCTACGAGTTGACTGCGGCGGGCAAGAAGCAACTGGCTGCCGAGGAGTCGCGCTGGCAAACAGTAACGTCGGCCGTCAATCGCGTTTTGAAGATGGCTTAGGGTTGCGGCGGATCGTCGTTGCTCCAGCGTAGGAATTTGTATCCGGTCGCGTTCAATTCAATCAGCCGCAAACCGGGCCGGGGAGCCATCGAGACCGGTTTGCCATCCACGATAATTTCTACGCCGGCGGCGTTTCCCGCGTGGAGAAACGCGAATTTTGAATACTCGACATCGCGCGTTACGCCTTTGGCGAGCATTCCGCCGAAGACATTTTTGCCGTCCACACTGATACCGATCCAGGCTGGTTGGATGGCTCGAATCTGTGCCCGATGCATGGCGGGAACCGGGGTGGTAATCGTCGATTCCACTTTAGAAAGTGCTGGCGCAGAGGGTACGCGCGGCGGCGGTGGCAAGGGCGTTTGGTTCTTCTGGAATTGCAGAACGTATACCGTCAACATTCCTCCGATCAAAAGCACGGCGCCCACTGCGCCGAAAGCCCTGCCGAGGCCGGTAGATGGTTTTATCTCAATCTTCTCTTGGAGGACGGGCGGCGCGGCTGGCGACTGGATATTCTGCCAGACCTCGAGTATCCTCGCCACGCGCTCCAGCGCTTTCGTTCGATCCGCAGTCTGCCCCTCCTGTACGAATCCAGCTTTCACGCGATCGCAGAGCGTTTCGATAAGCAGGCCCGCGCGATCCGCTCCTGTAGCCGCAGACGCCGCGGCATCTTGAGAAATGGTTTGTGCACGCTCCAAGCCCACCACATAGCGGCCGTCCTTCGATTGCGAATAGCGGACTTCAGCTAAGGCGATCTGATCCGGAAGCTCGGCGATCAAAACCTCGCCAACCCGGAAATCGATGTCCGACGTAAATTGGATTCCGGCGTCTGAGATGTCCACCAGAGCGCAGTTCACCTGTTTTTCTGGATCTCGCAAGGTAGCGACCTTGAGGATCTTGATGTCCTTGATCCGAGGCTCAGCGCGGCGTTCGGTTGGAACCTGCGGCTTGGCCGGAGGCGCATCGGGAATCAGAGCCCACTGTGGGTCGGATTGCGAGGGCGCACCCGATTCCTGCTGGCTTTGATCCGAACTGGTGGTGACGGAGGGCGCTGTCGTTCCGATGTACGCATGACCAGCTTGGGAAGACGCCGGAACATTGCCGGATGCGATCGAGTTTCTGATCGTGACCATCGCGGCTTCAGCGGCGGCAGCCGGAATGGCTGCTTCGGTCTTGGCTTCGACAGTCGCGCCTTGGTCCGCCTGCGTAGCTTTTAGTAGGTGAGCCAGATCCCCGGCGGCAGACTCGTATGGCGTCTCTAACCGTTTTTGAGCGGCGCTGCGATAAAGCTCTTCATGCTCATCCGAACAGAACGCACCTTTGGCAGTGCTGAAAAGCCCTAGGCGGCGGTCACAATACAGGCACTGCATATACCCTCCGTACTAGGTATCGGCCTGCTGACCGGATGGGTTTAGTGAGGAAGAGGGTAACTTTGTCCCGGCGGACGAGTATAAAACGATGCGAATGCTAACCGCAGTCGCATTGGCAAGTCCAAAGGAAACAAATATATGCGCTATGCGACTCGCACACTACTCCGCGCTCCCGGATTTACGATTGTTGCATTGCTTACACTAGCGCTCGGCATCGGCGCGAACACGGCGATCTTCAGCTTCGTGAATGGCGTACTGCTGAAACCGCTGCCGTACCAGGATCCGCACAGTATTGTGTTGGTGTGGGAAAAGACGCCGGACGGTTATAGCAACGGCATCTCCACGCTGAATTATCTGGATTGGAAACATCAGAACAGCGTTTTCCAGGAGATGGCGGCAGTTCGTTTTGGCGGGGCAGTGACCTTGACCGGTTCAGGTGAACCGGCGCAGCTCACGGCAGGTATTGTTTCCGCGCCCTATTTCGATATCTTTGGCGTCCGGCCGGCTTTGGGACGCACGTTCGCCTCGGATGAAGACCAGGCCGGAAAATCGCAGGTGGTGATCCTGAGCCATCGGCTTTGGCAGTCGCGGTTTGGAGCGGATCCCGGCATTCTGGGACGGAAGCTCACGCTGAATGGAAAACCAACCACCGTAATCGGCGTGCTTCCTGCACACGGGCCGTTTGACCGGTCGTACGCGCAGCTTTGGATTCCGCTCGAATTCCAGCCGCACGACATGACGCGCGATTATCACTGGATTATGTCGTTCGCGCGTCTCAAACCGGGAGTGACGTTGGAAAAGGCGCAAGCGCAGATGGACACCATCGGCGCGCGGATCGCGGATGCATTTCCGGAATCGAACAAAGGCTGGGGAGTACGGGTAGAGCGCTTCGAAGATCAACTGGTGGGTAGGCAATTGCGCAGGTCGCTTTATGTTTTGCTGGCGGCGGTGGGCGCGATTCTGTTGATCGGCTGCGCCAATCTTGCGAACCTGACGTTGGCCCGTGGAACGGCTCGTGAGCGTGAGCTGGCTGTGCGTGCGGCGCTCGGTGCGGGACGACGGCGATTGATCCGGCAACTGCTCGAAGAGAATCTTGTGGTGGCGCTAGTGGGCGGGTGCTTGGGATTGGCTCTGGGATACGGAATGATGCGCGGACTGAAGATTTGGCTTCCAACCGGATATCTTCCGAGTGAAGCGGATATCGGCATCGACCTGAACATTTTGGTTTTCACGCTGCTGGTTTCCATTCTCACGGCGATTCTTTTCGGCCTGGCGCCTGCATTCCAAGCGACGCGTGTGGATCTGGCTGGTTCCATGCGAGAAGGCGGCCGATCGGCAACGAGTGGAAGCGGCCGGGCGCGTTTGCGCAGTGCGCTAATTGTGAGCGAAGTGGCACTCGCGTTCATTCTGCTGAGCGGCGCGGGGCTGCTGATCGGGAGCTTCTACCGCCTTCAGCAAGTGGATACTGGGTTCGATAGCAACAACGTGATGACGGCGGGAATCCCGATCGCTCCAGCGAAGTTTCCGCAGCCTGTTCAACTGGTTGGATATTTGCACGAATTGGACGAGCGGTTGCGAGCGGTTCCGGGCGTGAGAAACGTCGCCTTCACCAACGCGCTGCCCATGCAAGGCGGGGGCGACGGCATGCCGTTTCTGATCGCCGGGCGCGAATACGTGGATATGGCGCATCGGACGGCGAGTTTTTATAAGCGGGTGACCCCATCGTATTTCGAAACCTTGGGAATTCACCTGCTGCGCGGCCGGATGTTGAAGGATCAGGATCGGCCGGGCGCGCCGCCGGTGTTGGTGATTAACGAGAGCATGGCCAAGAGAAATTTCAAAGGCGAAGATCCGATCGGCAAGCGGATATTGATCCAGGAGTTGTTGTACGGGCAGCCAGGATTGGGCCAGGAAATCGCGTGGGAAGTGGTCGGTGTTGTAGGCGACGAACAGACTGGTGGCCTGGGAAATAGAATGGGTCCGGGTGTTTATGTGAGCTACGCGCAGAGTCCGACTAACGACGTGTATATGGTGTTAAGGTCGTCGGCGGATCCGGCGCTGCTCACGAACTCAATCACCGCAGCGGTCCACGACGTGGACAAGAATCAAGCGTTGGCGGACCTGCGCAGCCTGGACGAAATCAAATCCGGAAGCGTGTCGAGTGACCGAATGCAAACGCTGCTTTTGGCGACGTTCGCAACGCTAGCCCTGCTGCTCGCGGCAGTGGGGATCTACGGAGTTATCAGCTACTCGGTGACGCAACGGACTCAAGAGCTGGGAATCCGCGCGGCTTTGGGCGCAAGCCAGTGGGAGCTGCTTGGTTTGGTGATCCGGCAGGGCATGACGCTCGCTATTGGCGGTTTGGTTGTGGGGATCGCGGGATCGCTCGCGCTTACGCAATTGCTCAGCACGCTGCTGTTCGGCATTTCGCCGCGCGATCCGGTGACGCTGGTGTCGGTGGCGGCGATTCTGGGGAGTGTGGCGTTCGCGGCTTGCTACATCCCGGCGCGGCGGGCGGCGGGAATCGATCCGACGGTGGCGCTGCGGTATGAGTGAGGGATGTGCTACAATGTAGCACATGAGGAAAACCTCGGTCCGCGATCTTCATATTCGAACATCGGAACTAGTGAAGGAAGCGGCGGCCGGCGCCGTGATCGTGATAGAGCGGCGTGGGGAGCCAGTTGCGGAACTACGTCCGCTGACAGCTCGCAAATCGAAGCCGAAACTTCCCGACATGACCCGCTTTTGGACGAAGTTTCCTAAAGTCAGCGGCGACAGCGGCGCTTTTCTCGAAGAAGATCGCTAACAGCATGTACCTGGATTCGGCGTACATTGCGAAGTTTTACGTCAACGAGCGCGATTCCTTGGCTGTAAGGGCTCTTATCCGCAGCGCGGATTCGCTCGTGAGCTCGGCCTGGGCCCTGGGTGAAGTCACGTGCGCCTTTCACCGTCACCTGCGCGAAGGTTCTTTATCGAAAGCTCAGTGCCGTGAATTGACGCACGCTTTCCTAGAACATGTGGAAGATGGTATTTGGACTCTGCTCCCTGTGAATGAAGCGCTTTTGAAGCGATTGGTCTCAATCGTCAGCGCGGCGCCTGCCGGAGTGTATCTTCGAGCCGGCGACGCGGTGCATCTAATAACAGCGCGCGACGCTGGTGAAACGGAAATTTGGACCAATGACCGTCACTTGCTGGCCGCAGCGACACATTTCGGGCTGGTAGGGCGCCTCGTTTAGGGCATAATCGAAAGAATGATGACCGGGTTGTGGCAGGATGCGCGATACGCGTTAAGGCTGATCTGTCTGAACCCTGGATTTGCTCTGGTTGCGGTGGTTTCTATCGCACTGGGCACGGGAGCGAACACCGCCATTTTTCAACTGCTGGACGCAATCCGGCTCCAGAATCTTCCGGTACCTGCACCTCAGGAACTAATCACCCTCCGCGTTGACGATATGACCCACGCACGAGGGTCCTGGCTCCGCGACAATGCCCTTACCAATCCTTTGTGGGAGCAGATCCGTGCCCACGATGGGGTGTTGCAAGGTTCGTTCGCCTGGGCGGATGAGCCGTTCGCAATGTCCACTCAAGGGGAATATCGTCCTGTAGCCGGGCTGTGGGTCAGTGGCGATTTCTTTCGCGTGTTGGGTGTGAAACCGCTGCTCGGCAGAGTATTCACTACAGCGGAGGATCAACGGGGTTGTGGTCTGCAGCCGGGCGCCGTTGTGAGCTACGAATTCTGGCGACGGGAACTGGCGCGCGATGCAACCGCGATCGGGCGACGAATCGCCATTGGCGAAAACAAGATTGTGGTGATCGGCGTCACACCTCCCAATTTCTTCGGTCTGGAAGTTGGCCGGAGGTTCGACATCGCCTTGCCGATTTGTGCGGAGCCGCAATGGCATCGAAACGAAGGCCTGCTGGATTCAGGAACAACGTGGTGGTTGACGGTGATGGGACGTTTGAGACCGGGCGTTTCCGTGAAAGAAGCGGATGTGTACTTTCGATCAATTTCGCGAGGAATTTTCGAAGCCTCGCTACCTGCGAACTACCCGACCGCCAGCGTGAAGCCTTACCTTGCAATGAAGCTGCTCGCGATTCCCGCGGGAAGCGGGATTTCACGTCTGCGCGATCAGTACTCGGTACCGTTGGGATTGCTCATGGGAATTGCCGGGCTCGTGTTAACGATCGCGTGTGCGAATTTGGCAAACCTCATGTTGGCGCGTGCGAGCACCAGGCAGCGCGAGATCGCGATTCGCTTGGCTCTCGGAGCCTCGCGCCCTCGCCTAGTCCAGCAATTGTTGACGGAGGGATTGTTGTTAGCGGTGGTTGGCGCGGCATTTGGTCTAATGATGGCGCGTGCAGTGAGCCACCTTCTACTTTCGTTTTTGACAACGGCGGACGATCCATTGGCGGTCAATCTCTCCTTGGGTTGGCGGACGTTCGGGTTCACGGCGGCCCTTGCAATTGTTACTTGTATTTTGTTTGCCTTGATGCCCGCGATCCGCGCGGTAGGACCCAAGCTTGGCGGCGCGTTGAAGGCTGGGAGCCGGGGCACGACTTCTGGCCGGGAGCCTCTTACGCTCCGGCGCGCGTTGGCTGCTTCCCAAATCGCACTTTCTTTCGCCTTAGTGGTGAGCGCGTTGCTGTTCGTAAGAAGCCTCCAAAACTTGGAAACGCTTGATCCCGGATTTGATGCAAGCGGCGTGTTGGTTGCGGATGTCGATTTCTCGGGTGTCCATTTGCCTTCTGGCCGTGCCATCTCATTTCGGCGAGATATTCTGGAGAGCTTCCGCCGTTTACCCGGAGTGGTAGCTGCCTCCGAGGCAACCGTGATTCCTGCGAATGGCGCCGACTGGAACAATCGGATGTGGATGGATGGCGAGAAAGCCGGAGAAGGCCGCGTGGCAATGCGCAGCATGGTGGGAGCCGGATATTTTCAGACGCTGAAAATGCCGCTCCTCGCCGGCCGCGAAATTGTCGACCGCGATCTCGCCTCATTTTCAAACGTAGCTGTTGTCAATGAGGAATTTGCACAAGCTTTCAGCGGAGGAAGCAACGCGGTCGGCAGAAAGTTTTGGATTGAAGCAACCCCGTATTATCCCGAGACGGCCTACGAGATCGTCGGTGTCGTTAAGAATGCGAAATACCACGACATGCGCGAGGATTTTCAGCCAGTGGCCTTCACAGCGTTTACTAAAGAGGCTTTGTCGAGGCCTAGCGCCCGTTTCATTGTGCGCTCCAGTCTTCCACCAAGTGCGTTAGTTGCCTCAGTGCGGGCCTCGCTTGCTGGGATTAGCCCATACTTGCAATACGCATTTCACTTCATCGAGAGATGGATTCAAGAGTCGTTGCTGCGGGAGCGCCTTATGGCCACGCTATCCGGGATCTTCGGCTCGCTTGCAATGCTGCTGGCGGGGTCCGGGCTGTACGGGGTCATCTCATACGCGGTTGCGCGGCGGACCAGCGAAATTGGTGTGCGCGTAGCGCTCGGAGCCAGCCGGCGAAAGGTAATTGGGTTGATTTTGCGCGAAACAGGCATCGTTCTCGTGTCTGGATTGTGCATTGGAATCGCTATCTCACTGGCCACGTGGCGCGCGAGTGCAACATTTCTGTTCGGCGTAAGGCCGCAGGAGCCGCTCATCTCGGCTGCCGCCGCAATCGCGATCTCTATTGTAGCCGCGTTAGCAAGCTACCTGCCGGCGCGCCGAGCGTGCGACATTAATCCGGTCATTGCGTTGCGGCAGGAATAGCTGGGTGACGCGGCCAGTAATTTGGTTATCTAAACTCAGGAGAATCGCTTAGCGGCGGGATTCGATTTTGGCCGCACAATGGAGTTTGCCCGACCTTGCATATCTCGCTCAAGGCAAGCTGCATCTACGCGGCGACCACGGTTCGCGCACGGTGGAAAGCGCGTTTGGCCGATCGCTGCGTGAGCGGGCGGCGCAGATCCAGAATCGGCACGCGTGGAAGACGCAAGGACGCGGCGCGCAATTCATGCGCGGAACGCTGTGGGCGGAGCAGGGGCGCGATCCGGGTGAATTTCGGATCGCGATCACCAGCATCGCGAGCGGGCGCGAGTCCGGCGAGCTGATTTATTCGCTAGAAACGGACGATGTCAGCGGTATCTTTCGCGTGGACGCCGACGGCGTGGAGCAGCGGCTTTTTCACACGGCCGATTTTCGAGTGCGGCACATCGCGCTGGATTTGTGCGGGGAAAATATCGCCGCTTCCATTTTTCGGAACAACTTCACATCCAATCTGGCCTTATTGCCGGTGGAAGGTTCGGGTTGCACGGAAGTCACCGACGGCGATTCGTTCGATATCGCGCCGCGCTGGGTGCCGGGATCGCAGCGCCGCTTAGTCTTCCAAAGCGCCGGCTTGGGACGCGACGGCAACGGGCGATTTCGTGGATTGGGGCCATTCGGCATCCATGAACTGGATCTCGATTCCGGTGAAATGGACTGCGTCGCCGAAGAATCCGGCTTCGATTTACTGGGTCCGCAAAAAACAGCCGACGGCGCGCTCTATTACATCCGGCGTCCCCACCACAGTGTGCAAGAGAACAAGACTAGTCCGGCGGCTGCGCTGAAAGACACAGTGCTGTTTCCGTTCCGGATGGGGTTTGCGATTTTCCAGTTCTTCAACTTTTTTTCGATGCGCTACACGGGCAAGCCGCTCGCCACTTCCAGAGGCGCGATTCAACGGCAGCCCGATTTGAAACAGATGTTGGTGTGGGGCAATCTGATCGATGCCGATCGCGCGGCGCGTGAGAATGGGTTGGCCGATACAGAGGCTCCGGATCTGGTGCCAAACTCCTGGCAACTGGTTCGCCGGACGGCACAGGGTACGACCGATGTAGTGGCGACGAACGTGTTGTCATTCGATATCTCCCGCGATGGTTCCGTGCTTTATTCCAATGGCAGCGCGATTCATCGGATGAAACCCGGCGAAAGCCGCGGCGAGCGCATCCTGGTTGGGAATCTGATAGAACAGGTAACCGCGCTGTCCTAGCGCGTACCGTTCGTCAGCCCCTTCTGCCGTTCAACCATTTTCCGGCCGATCTTCGCTCATAACGCTTTACAGTCGATGCATGACCAAATACGCACTCTCACTCTTCTTATTCGGCGCGGCCGCGTTCGCCCAAGGGCCTGCGCCATCCTTTCACGTGGACGTCACCGGCAAGGGCAAGCCGATGATTTTGATTCCCGGATTTGCCTCTTCCGGCAAGACATGGGATTCCACGGTCGCGCATTACAAAGACCGGTACGAGTGCCATGTATTGACGCTCGCCGGTTTCGCGGGCGAGCCGCGCATCGAAGCGCCGTTTCTCGTAACCGTTCGTAAGGATCTAGCGGAATATATCCGGAAGAACAAAATGGACAAACCAGTGATCGTCGGCCATAGCCTGGGCGGGTTCCTGGCGTTGTGGCTGGCATCCAAGGAGCCGGAGCTGGTGGGACCCTTGGTGATTGTGGATTCCCTGCCCTTTCTCGCCGCGATCATGCAGCCCGAGGCGACTGCGGAAAGCGTGAAGCCCATGGCGGAAAATATGCGCAAGACGTTTAGCGGTCCGCCGACCGAGGCGACGGAGAAGCAAACCGAAGCGTCGATCAAAGCGATGGTGACGAGTCCAGCCGATTACGAAATGATTCTTGGATGGGGCAAGAAATCGGATCGCGTAGCGGAGGGGAATGCCATGTACGACATGATGACCACAGACCTGCGCGACGATATTGCGAAGATCACCGCGCCGACCTTCGTGATCGGAACTTGGATCGCGTACAAACAGTACGGCGCCACGCGCGAGTCGGTGGAAAAGAACTTCCGCGATCAATACGCGAAGCTAAAAAACTACCAACTGATTCTTTCGGACAAAGCGCGCCACTTTGTTATGCTGGACGATCCGGAAGGCTTCTTCGCGGCCACCGATGGGTTTCTGTTGCACGGCAAGTAGATGAAGCGTTCGCAGATTTATTGGCTCTGCCAGGCGCTGGGCTGGTCGGCACACGGCCTGGTGAACCTCATCTTT
>DATGIH010000076.1:0-2649 GCA_035295865.1 Bryobacteraceae bacterium | reverse complement strand
ACTGCTCGTATCATGCACACGGGCCGGATGAAGAGACCCACATGAGCGCCGCCCTATACGACGGCCTCCTCACAGCTTCTACCGGCAAGCTGGAACTTTTCGGCGCCAGTGGTCCCGGCGCGATGGTCGGTGCGACGGACGAATTGGGCACGTTCCGGATACAGGAGGTCTCCGGCGATGCTTTTCGAATTCTCGGCGTTAATCCTGCCCTTGGCCGAATGCTGACGCAAGCCGACAATGGCCACGACGTCGCGGTCTTGAACTACGAGTTCTGGTCCAGGAGTTTCGGCTCGAATCCAAATGTTCTTGGCCGTTGGGTGCACTGGGCCAAGCCGTTTCAGATTGTCGGCGTCGCACCGAAAGGCTTCGATGGATTGTCGCGGGGCTATCGAACGGATGTATGGCTTCCGAAGCTGCCGGCCGCTTCCGTCGCCGGCGCAGGGTGGTTTCAAGTTTGGGGAAGTTTGATGCCCGGAGTGGCACCAGAGCAGGCCAGGCTGGCGCTTCAAATGGCATTCACGAACTACCGGCGTGATCATAGCGCCGAATTCCTCGAGGAGGGTGGCCTCCGAAACCAGTTAGAGAACTACATTAACGAGCGGTTAAACTTGCGGCCGGGCGCGAGTGGCGGCTGGTCTTATCTACGAATGTCCTTTGAACGCCCGTTTTGGATCGTGGGCGCGGTGGCGCTGATGGTTTTGCTCATCGCTTGTTCCAACGTCGCGAATTTGCTGGTGGCTCGCGCTGCGGCGCGAGAGCGTGAGATGGCTATGCGGATCTCGATCGGCGCCGGCCGGTTTCGATTGATCCAGCAAATGCTGATCGAGAGCGGACTGCTGGCCGCTGCGGCTTGCGTTTTGGGATTGACGATTGCTTCCGCGGCCGCGCCCGCCATCGTGAATCTGTTGTCCCCTTCCAACGATCCCGCGTATCTGGACCTGAGAATCGGATGGCGAAGCCTTGCTTTCGTGGCGGCAATCGGAGTTGCGACGACCGTTTTTTTCGGGCTGGCGCCGGCGCTGAGAGCTTCCTCCATCGCTCCGCAGGAAGCCTTGAAGGCGGGCGGGGCGAAGCAGTCCGCGAGAATTGACTTGCTTCGGCCGTTACTGGCTTCTCAGGTAAGCTTCAGTTTTGTGGTGCTGTTTATCGGTGGAATCCTGCTCCTTTCGTTTTACCGGATCAGCGGCGTAGATCTTGGGTTCTCCAAAGACCATGTCGTGCTGTTTGATTTGTTTAAACAAGGCGACCAAGTTCATAGTTCTGCGGAACGGCTGGTAAACCAGGTCCGTGCGATTCCCACCGTTCAAGCCGCTGCCATGAGCGCTCCGTCGCTTATGGGAGGAGATTTCGTTTGGATCCAGACGCCCGGCATCAGGTTTCCGGGCCGGGCACGCGAATCCGTGTCACCGGTCTACCTTTCTGTAACTCCCGGATTTTTCGAGACCATGCGGATTCCCGTTTTGACCGGCCGCGGTCTGGAAGCGCGCGACATGAAACCGGGGACTGGCGCTGTGGTCGTCAACCAGGAATTCGCCCGGCGCTATCTTGCGGGAGAAAATCCTCTCGGCAAGCGCTTCGAGCAAACCGGAGACGATCCGGCTCCGATATCGCGAGAGATTGTAGGCGTGGTTCGCGACGCTAAGGTCAACAATCTTCGCGAATCGCCCCGGCCCATCATCTACGGTCCGCTGCTCGGAATGACCGGCACGCTGGAGGTCCGAACAGCGGGAGATCCCCTGGCGGTGACGACTGCGATACGCGAGACTATCGTGCGTACGGACCCCACTTTGGAGCTGGCGAATGTCATCCTTCAAACCGCCCAAATTAACAATACGCTGCTGCGCGAACGGTTGCTGGCACTCCTCGCTGGATTTTTCGCGGTGGTCGCGGTGTTGCTGGCTGCAATCGGGCTATACGGCGTGCTCAGTTATTCCGTCGTGCGGCGAACCAAGGAAATCGGCATCCGAATCGCGCTCGGCGCACGACAACCCGGAGTGGTTCGCCTGGTTATTTCCGACGTATTGCTGCTGATCGCAATCGGTTTAGGAATGGGAGCCGCGGGCGGACTGGCGCTCAGCCGATTTGTTACCTCACTTCTCTTCCAGGTGAAAGCAGGAGAGTTTTGGAGCCTGGCGCTACCGTTGGCATGCTTTCTTGCGGCGTCCACGCTGGCCACGCTTCCGCCGGCATGGCGTGCCGCACGTATGGATCCAGTAGTGGCACTGCGTGAGGAATAGAGAGAAGCTGCAATGTCATGGTTTTCGAAGCTGGCCAATGTTTTTCGAACCGGGAGCTTGGATCGCGAACTGGACGCCGAGCTGCAATTCCACATTGAAGCTCGTACGGACGAACTGGTTGCGCAAGGAATTTCGCGCAAGGATGCCGAGCAGGAGGTACGTAGGCGATTTGGTAATCAGCTCGTGTTGCGTGAGTCGAGCCACGACGTAAGACTATTCGCGTGGCTGGAATCGGTGCTTCAAGACGCGCGTTTTGGGCTGCGGATGCTGCGCAAGAGCGCGGGCGTGACGGCCGCCGCAATTCTCTCGCTTTCGCTCGCCATCGGCGCCTGTACGGCGGCTTTCTCGCTGATCGACGCATTGATTTTACGGCCGCTGCCGGTGGAAGATCCGAAGACGCTCGTGTACTGCT